>CALVIK010000075.1 GCA_944329545.1 uncultured Bacilli bacterium | reverse complement strand
TTTCTTTAATAATTTTATTTTGTTCATTCTTATCCAGCCCTTTTTACCCTTCTATATATATTATAAGAGATAAAATTTAAAATCCCTTTTTATTTTTAAAAAAAATTAAAAAAAAAGATACTTTAAGTACCATTTTTAATCAACTTTTATATGAAGTTCTTTTAATGCTTCTTTTTTTACAATATCTGGAGCTCCACTCATTAAACAAGAAGCACTAGTGGTTTTTGGAAAAGCAATAACATCTCTTATATTGTCCGTGCCACACAAAATCATAGTTAATCTTTCTAGTCCTAATGCTAAACCGCCATGTGGAGGAGCGCCAAAAGCTAAGGCTTCTAATAGAAAACCAAAGTTTTCTAAAGCAGCTTCTTTTGTAAATCCTAGTTCTTTTAATACGCTTTCTTGCATTTTCGGTTCATGGATTCTAATACTACCTCCACCTATTTCATAACCATTTAAAACAATATCATAAGCTTTAGCTTTAGCATTCTCTTTATCATTTAATGTATTTATATCACTAGGCATTGTAAATGGATGATGACACGCTAAATACCTACCTTCTTCCTCGCTATATTCAAACATTGGAAAATCTGTAACCCAAGTAAAAGCATAAACATCTTCTTTAATTAAATTTAAATCTTTAGCAACCTTATTTCTTAAAGCCCCCAAAGAAGTTTTTACTATTTTTTTAGGTCCAAAAATAATTAAAATTAAATCATTATTAGTTAAATCTAATTGTCTTTTTAATTTACTAGCCATTTCCTCATCAACAAATTTACTAATACTACCCGTAAATTCTTCATTATATTTTAAGAAAGCTAAACCACTTGCTTTATATGTTTTTACATAATCTGTAAGTTTATCAATATCTTTTCTTGAATATTTATCCGCCGCATCTTTAACAACAATTGCATTAATAATACCGCCTTCACTTACTGCTTTGCTAAACATTTCCGCACTATTTTGTAAAATATTAGTAATATCAGCTATTGGCATGGCAAATCTTAAATCTGGCTTGTCCGTTCCATATAAATCCATCGCTTTTGCATAAGTCATTCGGTTTAACGGTAATTTAACATCTATACCTTTAACATCCTTAAATATTTTTGCTAATAAACCTTCTGTTAAAGTCATAATATCTTCTTCCGTACTAAAGCTCATTTCTAAATCTATTTGGGTAAATTCTGGCTGCCGGTCGGCTCTTAAATCTTCATCCCGAAAACATCTAGCAATTTGATAATATTTTTCAAAACCAGAAACCATAAGTAACTGTTTAAATAACTGTGGTGATTGAGGCAAGGCATAAAATTTACCTTTATTAACCCTAGATGGAACCAAATAATCTCTCGCCCCTTCTGGCGTGCTTTTGCATAAAATAGGCGTTTCAATTTCTAAAAATTCTTGTTTATTCAAATATTCTCTCGTACTTTGCATTATTTTATGCTTTGTTATAATGTTGTTTTTTAAGTTTTCTCTGCGCAAATCCAAATAACGATATTTAAGTCTAGTATCTTCTAAAGCGGTTGTTTTATCAATTTCAAAAGGTAATTCTTGAGATGTGTTTAAAATTTTTAAAGTGCTGACATTTACTTCAATTTCTCCGGTTAATAATTTAGGATTAGCTTGTTCTCTTTGACTTATTTCACCAATTACAGCAATAACATATTCACTTTTTAAAGTTAAAGCACTTTCATAAGCAGGAGTATTTGGTTTAATTACTAATTGAATAAGGCCACTTCTATCTCTTAAGTCAATAAAAATAAGGCCTCCTAAATCACGCTTTTTTTGAACCCAACCTTTTAATGTAACTGTTTTTCCAATATCATTTATATTATAACTCGTGTTATTTACTTTCACTATTCATCACCTAATTTACTGTCTAAAAATTCAACGATATTTTCCTTTTTTATTTTAAATTCTTCTTTTGTTTGATTATTTTTCAATGTAATAATATTTTTTTCTACTTCATCAGAACCAATAATTATAATAAATTTAGAATTTAATTTATCAGCTTGTTTAAAATTATTTTTTATATTACGATTCATAAAATCCATTTCCACATCAAAACCATTCATTCTTAAAATATTAACAATATTTAACATATATGGTTTTTCATTATCACTAGTACTAAAAGCATAAACATCAATGTTTTTTTCTTCGCTTATATTAATATTTTCGGCTTTTAATGCTAAAAGAAGCCGTTCAATACCAATAGCAAAACCAACTCCTGGAATATCAGGACCACCTAAGGTTTCCACTAAATGGTCATATCTGCCGCCTGCACCTAAAACATTTTGACTGCCAAAATCTTTAATATTAGCTTCAACTTCAAAAACAGTATGCGTATAATAATCAAGTCCTCTTACAATATTTGGATTAATAACATATTCAATATCCATACTATCTAAATATTTTTGAACTAATTCAAAATGTCTTTTACTATTTTCATTTAAGTAATCAGTTAGTTTAGGGGCATTTTTCATAATTTCTTTTTTACCATCTATTTTACAATCTAATATTCTTAAAGGGTTTTTGGCATATCTAGTTTGACAATCTTCACATAAATCATTTAAATAAGGTTTAAAATAATCTAAAAGTGCTTGTCGATAATTTTCTCTTGACTGTTTATCACCTAAACTGTTAATATTAACTTTTATTCCTTTAAGCCCTAACAATTTAAATAAGTTAACAACAATACTGATAACTTCCGCATCAATCATAGGATCGCTAGAACCAAAAGCTTCAAGGCCAAATTGCATAAATTCACGATTGCGCCCCGCTTGTGGTCTTTCGTAACGAAACATTGAACCTAAATACCAAGCTTTTAAAGGTTTCCCTAAAGCGTGCAATTTATTTTTAATATAACATCTAACAATACCAGCGGTACCTTCTGGCCTTAATGTCATATTACGGTCACCGCGATCTTTAAAATCATATGTTTCTTTATTAACAATATCAGTTGTTTCGCCTACTCCTCGATGAAATAATTCACTTGCTTCAAAAGTTGGTGTTTTATAATATTTATAATTATATTTATCCATTAATGATTCAATTAATTTTTTTAAATATAATATTTCTCCTGATTCACTTCCTAAAATGTCATAAGTACCTTTTGGCTTTTGTATCATACTATCAACTCCTTTTAAAATTATATTGTTTTTTTTTATAAAAGTCAATAAACACAAGAAAAAACCAAGTTATTTCTTGGCTTTTTATCTTTGTTTCCCAGAAGTATTTTCTTTTGGCTCTTCACCATATAACGATTCAAAAGCAGCTTGTAAATCAGGATCATCAAAAGCTTTAGCTTGATCATCAGTAAGTCCTAATTCATCTTTTGCTTTTTGTTGCATTTCACGAACTCGTCTTGCTCTAGATTTAAATTCTTCTTCGGTTACCGGCTGTAAATCAATTTCTTCTAATTCTGAATCTTGTTTTTCTGTTTCAGGGGTTGTTTCTATAATTGGTTCTTCTGGCTCAAAATCTTCAAATTCTGGTTCATCTATTTCAGAAGTTGGTGTTGGTTCTGACGATTCAAAAGTTTTATCTGATTCTATAGATGATTTTTCTTCTTCTTTTTCTATTTCTTGCTCAGCATTTTCAATTTGAGTACTCATACTAGGTACATCTTTTTTGCTATTTTCATAAGCTTCCATAATTCTATCACTCATACTTGGTGCATCTTTTATACTATCATAAACTTCCATAATCTCATCATCAGTCATATTTGAAATATCATAAGTTCCGGTACTAGTTTCTAAATGGGATAAAATACTTTTAGCTTCAGCTAAAGCTTTATTTTTTTGTTCACTTTCCCATTTTTCTTTACCTTTTTTATTTATTTCATCAATTCTTTCTTGTCTAGCCTTTTTATCAGCTTCAATTTTTTCTTGACGACGAGCTAGAAAAGCATCTTGTTCTTCTTGTTTTGCTTTATCTAATTCTTCTTCTAATTTACTTAATTCATCGTGTAAACTTGAAGCATTAGCCTCTCTAATACTATAAATAGCATCCGGATCATTTTGATAGAAAGTAGCAGCGTCTTGAACTTTTCTTTCATATTTGTTGCGAACATCTTGCATTTTATTTCTAATTTCATCTTGCTTTATTTGTGCATTTTCAATAGCCATTTCGTATTTATCTTTTGCTTTTTCAATTTTTGGTTCGGGTGTTGGTTTTGGCTGTTGCACTATTTCTGGTTCAGACATTGGTTCTGTTGGCTTTACTGTCTCATATGTATCTGGTTCAAGCGTTGGTTCTAGCTCTTGAGGAGGCACTACTGGTTCATATTCAGCTTTAACTTCTTTAAAATTACTTTGTGTATCCTGTTTTTCTAATAATTCAATTATATCAAAACGCAATAAAGGTAAATCTAAACTTTTTAAATATTTTACTTGCTCTTCTAAAGAAGCTTGTCTATAATTTTCAAATTTTTCTTCAGTTTCAAATGATGGGAAAATGTAATTAATAAAAATATTGGTTAATTTTTGAGTAATTATATCTCTATTTTCATTGTTTAAAATACTAAATTTTCTAATAAAATCTGGGCCAATGACAGCCATACCAATACTTTCTAAGCTTCTAATGGCATCCATATTATAAGATTTTTCCATTTGATTAAATTCACGCATTATTTCAGCATAAACTTTTTTAGAAATTCCTTTATAAACTTTTATTTTCTTATTACCAAACTCAAAACGACCATTAACATAATAACTAGCAAGTCGGCGTTTCTTTTCTTGTTCTGTAATAATAGGTTCTCCAGAATTACTATAATGTTTTTTCATGTCTGACGAAACAACTAGTTCATAAAATTCCGCATCTTTATCAGCTGATTTTTCTAATTTTTTTTGCGCTTTAACTAATTCATCCCTAGCTCTATTTAAAGCTTTTTGATTTGTTTCAATAACATTTTCATAATGCTTAGCTAGTTCTTCATTGCCTTCATTACGCGCTTTTATAATATCTTTTTGTGTAAGTTCATTATTTTCTTCTAACCTAGAAATTCTTTTCAAAATTTCTTTCACTTCATTTTCAGATTTAAGTCGTAATATTTCTCTAAATTTAGTTACAAAGAAACCCGTTTTGCCCGCTGAGAGTTTAGTTCTTACCTTTCCTAATAAGCTAATTTTTTTCCCTTGAGCCATTTTTTTAAAATTATTTACCCTTATTTTCATTTTAATTAACCTCCCCATCAAGTATGTTCGTCACAAGTTGTTCTACTGCTTCTTCATCTTCGGCACTTATTTCTTTAAGTTCAAGAACATTGCCTTTATCAAGCACTAAAGAAGCATCTACAGAATCATCATCACCAGCATTATAAAGAAGGAAAGTTTTTCCGGTTTCTACTACAGTAAAACACCCTAAAACTTTCGCTTTTACTTTTGTTCCATCTTCTTTATAAAATGTAAACTCTTCTAATTTTTCCATTGTCAGCACCCTTCCTATTACTTTTTTTAATTTTTATTTAAACGATATCTATATACTATTAAACTTAATCCACCAACTACTAAAATAGTTCCTATTCCTAAAATAATCATTGAAACATTAGCAGAAGTATTTGGAACTGTTACAACAGATGAACTACATTCTTTGTTATAAGTTTTTTCATCTACTTCATAACCATTTTTGCCATAGTATTTACCATTTTCAATTTTACAAATTAATTTACTATCGCCACTTAAAGAAATAGTATTTTCTAAATTAATTTTTTTATTATAAATTTTTGATGACACTACTTTTTGAAATTCTGAATTTTCAGGTTTATATGTTGCTACGGCATTTATATTACCCGTTGCAGTTACTTTAGCTGTAATATTAATATCTTTTGTCGCTTTACTTTCTGGAATTCTTATTTTAAACTTTTCACCAGCTTTAAAATTAGTTTTTACTTCACCGTTTTCATTAACTGCAGTGGCATCTTTATTATCAAGACTTACCTTATATTCACTAACACCATTTAATTCAACTGTAATATAATTTGACTCATAATATTTTTTATCAGCAGTTAATTGTATAGACCCATCATTTAAAGTAACATTCATTGATGGAATTGTTTGGGATTTAGCATTTTTAGCATTATTTACTAGTTTTTTGATTTCATCTCTAATACCTGGATATGCTTCTTTATCAGTTGTTTGAAACGCTGTTGATAAATTTCCAGCACCTGTAACTTCATCTAAATACCACCAAACCGCTGATTGCGTAATATATCTATCAATTTCATTACGGTTAGTTATTTTTTTGTTTGGATAACCGTTTTCCATAATATAAAGTAATCCAGCATCACCATCTTCTAAAAATGAATAGTTTGTTCCTGTAGTTGCACCTTTTTTAATAAGTTCCATACAGTAAACAATTACATTATCATTAGTTATATAAGCTGTAAAACCATTATTATCACCAATGTAAGATTCCATAACAGCTTCTCTTTTAACGGTTATAGATGATGGTGCTTCTGCCGCATTAACTGGCCAAATGCACATTGTTAATAAAACTACTAAGGATAAACAAAGTGCAGAAATTTGTTTTCCTATTTTTTTCATATTTTTCATTTTCAAAACCTCCCTAATTTATTTTTTTAATTATTTTCCAAATCTATTAATATAATCATTTGCTTTTTCTTCAGACATGCTAGCCATAAGCATTCCTTTTAAGGCTTGCAAAGCATCTTTATCATTAGCTTCTTCAATAGCATTAGTATTAATAAGGCTTTCACTAGCACTTTCTGTTGCCATTTTCTTTTTAGCAGCATACATTGTAGTGCCGGCTGCGGTTGCAACTCCACCAGCAATAGCTACGCCAGCTAAATTTAAATCATCACCAGTTTTTGGAATACCATTATATACCGGTTCTGGAGTTGGTTCTTGAATTGGCTCTGGTGTTGGTTCTGGAGTTGGTTCTGGTGTTGGCTCTGGTGTTGGCTCTTTTTCTTCTTCATCATCTTTCAAATTATCATTGGTATTCTGATTAGCATTATTACTTGTTGTAGGCTTTTTCTCAGTATTAGAAGTAGTTTCTGCTATTTCTTTCTCCTCTTCTTCAATTGTTAACTCAAAACTAGTCGATAGTTCATTTATTGTAACTGTAATCGTTACTTTTCCTGGTTTTAGTGCTGTAACTTTTCCATCTTCTGTTACTTTTGCAATGGTTTCGTCGTTTGAAGTCCAAATGATTTCTAACTCATCTCGATTAATTTCTTCTGGTAATATTTCAAGTGTTAGTATCAATTCTTCTCCAACCTTCATCGTGTTTC
>CALVIK010000074.1 GCA_944329545.1 uncultured Bacilli bacterium | reverse complement strand
AACAACTCAAAGAACAATAAAAGTCTTAAAAGATGGAACAAAACATGTTCACTATGGTAATAGGTGCGCGGATAGGGAAAAAGGGCTATGCACCGCAAAAGGTATGTCCCATTTAAAAGTCGAAAATGTATTTTTAGAATATCTGAGTAATATAGAACAGTTAGATGAGTTTGATAATGTAGACTTAGAACCTGATAATAGTGAGATAGAAGAACAAATATATAGTATAAACAAACGGTTAAATCAAAAAAATAATAAGATTAAAGAAATTATGCGTTATTTTATGAATGACCAAATAGATTATAAAGATTATCATGAAATGAAACAAACACTTGAAGCAGAAGTTTCTACTTTAGAAAACGAATTAAAAAACTTATCACCTAAAACAAATAAAGAAGAAACAATCGATAAGAAAAAAATTGCTAAAGACATTTTAAGTCATTGGCAAAATTTAACCAATAAAGAACGATTACAATTTTTAAATGAATTTGTCGAAAAAATTGTAATTATAAACAGAGATAACAATAAACAAAATGGAAAACCAGAAATATTATATGTAAAACTCTATGAAATATAAGGGCCAAAAAGGCCTTTTTATTTATAGTTTAAAACAGTCATACTGATTTGGAACATGGGGTCGCTAATGTCATGAGTAACCATAATCGCGCTTTTTTTCTCCTTTTTGATAATTTTGTAAACATCATCAGAAACGGCTAATCTAGTTTGGTAATCTAAAGCACTGAAAGGTTCATCTAATAATAGAATATCTGGTTTGGTCGCTAAAGTTCTAATTAAAGAAACACGCTGACGCATTCCTCCTGATAAATTACTTGGATAAGCATTTATAAAATCTTCAAGTCCATAAGTTTTTAATAATTTAATAACATAATTTTCGTTTTCTTTAGTTAAGTTATGCTTAATTTCTAAGCCCAATAAACAATTTTTTAAAACCGAACGCCATTCGAATAAACTATCACCTTGTGGCATATATCCAAGATTAATGCCAGGAAAAACAGCAATATTTCCGCTAGATTTGTTTTCTAAATTACAGAGCATTTTCAAAATGGTAGATTTTCCGCAACCACTTGGTCCGACAATTGCTACAAACTCACCTTTTTCTAATTCAAAAGAAAAATTATCAACGGCTAAAATTTCTCTTTTTTTAGTATGATAAGTTTTTTTTAAATCTTTAATTTCCAAAATTTTCATAATTATTCCTTTGCATATGTATTATCAACTAATTTATTATAGGGCGCACTTTTATCAAGTTCTCCAGCATTAGTTATAATATCTTCAATATGCTTAAAATTTTGTTTACTAATGTAAGTTGTTTCGTACCAAGAATCAATATCAATATACTTTTGAACAATTTCCGCAACTTCTTCTTCACTGTTATCTGGAAAATAACTAGTTATGACCTTAGCAATCTCTTCCGCACTATGCGAATGAACATAATCAAGTCCTCTTTGGGTGGCTTTAGTAAAACCTTCAATTACCCGAGGATTGTTTTTAATATAGCTTTTTTTGGCGTTGTAAGCAGTATAAGGAACTTCACCACCTAATTCACCAATTGAAGCGACAATATAACCATAACCTTCTTTTTCAAGTTCGGAAGCTGTTGGTTCAAACAAAGCGACATAATCACCAATTCCGCCAATAAAAGCACCCGACATTGAAGCAAAGTCAATACTAGTGTCAATATTAACTTCTTGACTATTAATATTATTAGTATTAAGAGCGTATTCTAATGTCATTGCTGGCATACCACCATATCGGGTGCAAAACTTATAATAAACAAATTTTTAATTCATAAAATTATAGTGGTGATGTTATGAAGATAGTTAATGTTTTTAATGATAAAGGGAAAACCTTTCAACAAATAATGGAAGAATTTTTAGTAGAATTTTGTTTAGATCTTGGCTTTTCTAAGAAATCTTACCAAGAGAGACTATAAAATTGTCGGTAAAAATCTTTAAAATTGCTTTCTATATTAGATTATCTCGTGAAGATGGTGATAATATGGAAAGTGAAAGTATTACTAATCAAAGAGAAATTTTAAAATTATTTTTAAGAAAAACCAAAGAAAACTTTTATTATGTTGATGAATATGTTGATGACGGTTTTACCGGTTCTAATTTTAATAGACCTTCTTGGAAAAGGTTAATGGAGGATATTGCTAGTGGTAAAGTTAATACTATCCTTACCAAAGATTTATCGCGAATGGGTCGCGATTATATTTCTATGGGCAATTATATTGAAAGAATATTTCCTGAACAAGGTATAAGATATATTGCAATAAACGATGATATCGATACACTTTATGAAACACCAGGATTAGAGTTTTTACAATTTAAGTTAATGTTTAATGATTATTATTTAAAAGATACATCTAAAAAAATCAGAAAAATTGTAAGAGCAAAAAAAGAGCAAGGACAATTTTTAGGTTGGAAAGCCGTATATGGCTATAAAAAAGATACTAATGATAAACATAAAATTGTTGTTGATGAAGAAATTAGACCGATTATTGAAAGAATGTTTAATCTGGCATTAGAAGGAAATAGTCCTAGACAAATTGCTAATATATTTTCTGATGAGCATATTCCTACTCCTAGTGTTTACGCTAAAATTAATAGAGATATTAAGACTACTACTTATGAATTATGGAGTCCTAGAACAATAAAAGAAATGCTTACAAATGAAACATATATTGGAAATCTTACTCAAGGCAAACGAAAAAAAATAAATTATAAATCAAAAAAAGAAGTTAAAATACCTAAAGAAAAGTGGATAATTACTAAAAATTCTCATGAAGCAATTATTGATAAAAAAGTATTTGCTACAGTAGGGGAATTATTAAAAAAAAACAAAAACAAATCTACTAGTCATAATCGGCAGTTACTTTCTGGCTTTATGTTGTGTAAAGAATGCGGGCATAAAATAGGCATAAATAAAAGTAGTGATGGTAAAAGATATTACTGTCATTGTAATTATTATACTAATCATTCTAAATATGGTTTATGCACACCTCATAGTCTTAATTATAAAAAGTTAGAAAAGCTTGTGTTAAAAGAAATAAAAAAGATATGTGAAAATTATGTTGATAGCAGTTCATTTTATAATAAAATAGAAAACGCAAAAAAGGAAAATGATTTTAAAACAAAAAAACAAAAGGAAATAATTTTATTAAATAATAAAATAAAAATTAATAATTTATATATAGATAAAATATATGAAGAAAAGTTAAATGGTAATATTAATATGGAAATATTTAATCGTTTAACCTTTAAATAAAAAGATGAAATAGTATCTTGGAAAAAGCAAAGAAATCAGTTAGTAGAAGAACTTAAAAATATTGATGTATTAGGTAATGGTGCAGAAAAGCAAGAAATATCAAAAAAAATAAACGAATATTTATCTTTTGAAAAACCAAGTAGAAATTTACTTATAAATCTAATTGATAAGATACTTATAAGTGAAGATAAAACAATAGAAATTTACTATAAGTTTAAGCTATATTAGAGCATGGCAGAATATTTTGCGAAAGGAAAGCATTTGATGAAATAATTAAAATTGTAAAAAATATTAAAAAACTGATGTTTTTAAACTGTCTAATCATAGTGTTACAAAGACAAATAATAAGATAAAAAAAAGAAGTTAACGGCGCAAATGATCTTTATCATAAGCCATAACTTCTCCAGTATTTTTGTTAATAGTAAAATCATATTCATAAGTACTATCGACAAACTCAATTTCAAAAACATCGATGCCATCTTCAATTTCGTGAACAGCTTTAGTAACAGTTACATTATTTTCCGTAACTCCAGCTTCAGTAAAAGCAATATCTTTAGCTTCATTTAAAGAAATACCATTGTTTTGGTTTCCGTTTTGATTACTAGCGCTATTTTGATTGTTTGTGTTATTTTGATTACTTGTGTTATTTTGTGTTTCTTGGTTATTTACATGATTGGTTTGAATGCCATGAAAATCAGTGTAGACGATTCGCCCATTTTTAGCGTCAACTTTATATTCGTATTCGACATTGTTATAATAAATGTTAACATCATAAGCTTTTTCGTCCCACTCAAATTCAACACTTTCAAAATAAATGTCGTTAGATTTTTGCTTAGTATCTTCAATTATAATGTCTTTAATTTCATTTTCACTTAAGTAAGTACTTTTCATATAAATAAAGAATGCTAAAGCAATAACAATTATAACTAAAACAACGCCAATCAACACTTTCCATATTGTTTTCATAAATTACCTCCAATTATATTTTATCATAAAATAAAAAATAGTAAACAAATCTCCAAAAATTTATTGAGAAATTTTCCAGATAGTGATAGAATGTTATATAGTAGGAGACTACTTAGAAGGAGGAAAAAATGACAAAAGAAAACACTGTTAAAAAGAGAAATAGTGCGATTGAACTATGGCGTTTTATTATTGCCGTGGCTATTATTGGCTTTCATATAGGTTTTATTATTGCTAATACCTGTAATGGCTCTAATGGTTACTATTTAGAATCAACTAACTGGTTCTTTGGTTCAAGCGAAGTTTTATGGATCTTTACATTAACAGCGGGCTTCTTTATGGTGTCTCACTTTAAAAAGCGGGCTGCAGATAAAGATTATAAAACAAAAAGTGCATCATCGAGAGCATGGGAATACACTTGGTCGAGAATTAAAACATTAATTCCTGTATTAATTTTAGGTTATATATTAGGAGTTATTGTTTGTACAAGTTTCTATTATCCAGATTATAACATTCAGCAAACTTGGACAATGATTGTTAATAGTTTCTGGGAATTTTTAGGTTTCCATGCAGCTGGACTTAGAAGTATGGGCAATGAATTTTTCAATTTAAATGGACCACTTTGGTTTATTTCAGCAATTATCATTGTTGGTTACTTCTTATATTGGGGTCTTTGTAAAAATGAAGATTTCATGGCCGGAATTATTGCGCCATTTACCTTTATTTTCTTAGGTGGTTGGTGGTGCTTTACTGGTACTAGAGCTTCACAAACAGCTTGGTCAACTTTTGGAGCACAAACGGCATCAACTAATGGTACTGGTGGTTCTGCCACTGATGCTACTGCGATATTTGGACTTAATAATGGTTTATTATTTGTCTTAATGGGAATGCTAGCTGGTATTATTCTTTATTATTTAATTCAAAAAATTAAAGATCATAAATTTACTGGTCTTGGTAAATTTGCCTTAACAATTATATATATTGTTAGTGCCGGATTACTTTTATGGTATACAATTTACCTAGCTACTTGGTTCAATCTAGAAAGATGGACAGTTGCGCTATTATGTATTATTGTAATTGGTCTTACACTACTTAATAAAGATAAAATCACTAGTTTATTAAATAATAAATATACTAGTGCCGTCTTTAATTATTTAGGTAGTATTTCATTACATATTTATATGTTACATTATCCAATTGCTATATTTGTCTTAAAATTATTAGGACCTAATACAGCAAGTACAACATATTCTTTCTGGACTGTATTTATTCCAGCAACGCTACTTACTATTATCTTTAGTGCTTTATTAAAAACCTTTATGGATGTTATTAAAGAAAATAGACAACTTGCTAAAGCTGAAGAATTAGAAATGACAAAGAAACCAAAAACTAGAAAACAAAGTTAAACAAAAACTTTGTTTTTTTATTTTTATGTGATATTATAAAAGTAGAAGGTGATATGATGAAAATAATAAAGGAAAGTGAAATTGGTCAATATATCAAAGATAATGATACTGTAGCAATAAGTGGTTCAGGTGGTTCTGGTTCCGCTGAAACGATTATCAAAGGCATTAGTGATAGTTTTGTTAAAACCGGTCATCCTAGAAATTTAACCGTTACTTGTGGCATCAGCCCAGGTAATTTAACAAATGATGAAGTTGGTATGAATATGTTAGCTAAAAAAGGTTTAGTGGGTAAAGCTATATGCGCTCATCTGGGTATGGGAAAGGTTTTTGGTAATGCGATTGGCAAAAATGAATTTCCGGCTTTTGCAGTACCTTTAGGCGTTATCAATCATTTATATCGTGCTATAGCTGGCGGGGAAATAGGTTTAGTCACTAAAATTGGTCTTAATACTTTTGCAGATCCACGAATTGAAGGTTGCCGGGCAAATGAAAAAGCAAAAAAGCTAGAACCAATAGTTGAATTGGTAACAATAGACGGGCAAACCCAACTTTTTTATAAATCTTTTCCAATTAATGTCGCCGTTATAAAAGCAACTTTTGCTGATGAAGAAGGCAATATTTCGTTAGAACATGAAGCAGTTATTGGCGAACAATATAATATGGCTATTGCCGCACATAATAGTGGCGGAATTGTCATCGTGCAAGTCGAAAAAATTGTTCCTAAGAATACTTTAAGAGCGCGTAATGTTTTAATTCATAGTTCGTTAGTTGATTATGTTGTTGTAAGTAAGCCAGACACTTCTTTAGGCGAATATAATATGCCAGTTTATCGCCCTGAAATTACTGGTGATAAACGAATTGCTTTAGAAAGTATAAAGAGTAAACCGTTAGATAACCGAAAAATATGTGGTCGCCGTAGTGCTATGGAATTAAGAAAAGGTTATGTTGTTAATTTAGGTGTTGGTATGCCTGATTCCGTAGCTAATGTTTGTGCTGAAGAGGGCATTAGTGATGATATTTTTCTTTCAGTTGAATCCGGTCCAACTGGTGGAGTGCCAATTGGTGGCGTTGCTTTTGGCGGTGCTATTAACCCCGATTCAGTAATTTCGACAGCAGAACAATTTGATGCTTATAATGGTGGTTCATTAAATATGGCTGTTTTAGGTTTAGCAGAAGTTGATGAAAATGGCAATGTCAATGTTAGTAAATTTGGCCCTCGTGTCACAGGGCCGGGAGGCTTTATTAATATTACCCAAAATACTAAAAAAGTAATTTTTATGGGAACATTTACTGCAGGTCATTTAAAAGAAGAAATTAAAGATAATAAATTGTATATTTTAGAAGAAGGACAAACTAAAAAATTTGTTAAAAAAGTAGAACAAATTACTTTTTCTGCGCAAAATGCTTTAGATAACAACCAAGAAATACTTTATGTTACAGAAAGAGCTGTCTTTAGGTTAACTGGCCTTGGTTTAGAATTAATTGAAATAGCCCCAGGAATAGATTTACAAAAAGACATTTTAAAGCAAATGGAATTTAAGCCACTAATTGCTGATAATTTAAAAGAAATGGATCAAAAAATATTTCAAGTTAATAAAATGCATTTAAAAATTTAATAGGTGATAAAATGAATAAAAAAATAAAAATAATATGTACTTTTGTTTTCGCACTATTAGTTGTAACAGGTATTGCCAATAAAGAAGAAATTATTGCTTTTACTAGTAATATAATGGATAATAATATTTCTGTTGATAAATCTTATTCTTTAGATAGTATTCCTGCTTATAATAATGAATCTTATGCTATTATTGATAATAATAAACCTCAGTTTAAAGAAACAGATTATCAAAAAACTTCTTTTGAATATTATAGCGATTTAGATAACTTAGGGCGCTGTCAAGTTGCTTTTGCTTTAGTTAGTCCAAAGACTATGCCTACCGAAGAAAGAGGAAGCATTGGTATGATAAAACCAACAGGCTGGCACACTATTAAATACGATATTGTTAATGGTAAATATTTATATAATCGCTGTCATTTAATTGGTTATCAGTTAACTGGCGAAAATGCTAATGAAAAAAACTTAATCACTTGTACTAGACAGATGAATACTGAAGGAATGTTAGAATTTGAAAATCAAGTGGCTGATTATGTGGAAAACACTAAAGATAGTGTTTTATATCGTGTTACTCCTATTTTCGAAGGGAATAATTTACTAGCTAGTGGAGTGCAAATAGAAGCCGCTTCTGTTAGCGATAAATGTGGGGAGATATGCTTTAATGTTTATGTTTATAATGTCCAAAATGGCATTGACATCAATTATCAAAATGGTGATAGTAAATTAAAACCATAAAAAAATACCAAGATGGTATTTTTTTTACTTACGATGTTTATAGTCAAAATATTCCCAAATACGGTAAATTAAAAAATCAAATTCTTCAATGATTTTTTTAATAATAAAATATGTCATATTGCTCCTTTCATTATAAGTTTTACACCCAATCACCTTCACGCCCCCCAATAATGTGTTTTCCCTTTAAATCGTTTAAAGTGAAATTATTGTTTTTTTCTCTGGCAACAAGAAAACTTCCATCTTTTTTTGTTAGGCCAGCAAAGTTTACTAAATAATCTTTTTGGCCACCATTATACACATATATTGTAGCTTCTGAACCACAAAAACCAATTTCCACATCGCCTGATAATACCGCTGATGTTACTTTATCGGCACCAGATATTAAAGTAATTTCCACATCTAAGCCTTCTTCTTTATAATATCCTAAAGCATCAGCTACATATTGTGGAGCATAAAAGATACTATGAGTTACTTCACCAACTGTTATTTTTGTTAGTTTAGTATTTTGCGTTTCATCTTTAAAGATAAAAAAACCACAGATAATTAAACCAACTAAAATAATTAAAATTAATAATTTTTTCAAAACACCTTCCCCTTTCTTTTCATAGTATTATATTCAGACAAGGCGAAATCGTGAAAGTTAGTAAACCGCTTTGAGTTTGCCTTCTTTTAATAGCTGTAGTAATTTTAAGTTTTGCATTTTACTACCTTTATAATCAGGAATATTGTTTTTTAAAGCTAATTTTTCGCGGTATTCATAGCTATTATTCACATAAATTTCTTCTAAGGCATCGGCAAGGGAAATATATTTATATTCGCTGTTTTCAAATAAAGTAAAATCTTCATTTAAATTTTCTTGAACAAATTCTTCTTGAGTTTGTTCATTATTTTCTGACTTTTCCTCATTAGTTTCTTCTTGAACATTTTCTTGTTCGTTAGAAACTTTTATTTCTTCGGGTAATTTTTCTTCTACTTTATTGACCATAGGGCTTGGACTATTACTAGTTTGCCATAAGTAATCATAAGGATTTTTTCTTTTATTGTTATAATCTCTTACTTCAAAATGTAGATGAACGCCAAAAGCTCTACCAGTATTACCCATAGTTCCAATAACTTCCCCTTTTTTTACATAATCTCCTTGTTTAACTTTAATACTTCCATATTTTAAATGAGCATATAAAGTTTGAATGTTATTACCATGTTTAATTTTAATAAAGTTGCCATAAGTAGCCGTTCCAGTTGTATTTGTATTGTTACCTTTAACATTATTAACAACTAAAACAACGGTGCCATCGTCATAAGCAATGACATCACTAACTGTATTGCCAGCTCCGACAACATCAATCGCTTGATGTGTAGGAGTATAATTTTGCGTTATTACTTCATTCGCACTAAATAAAATATGACTTATCATTTATCCTCCTTTCTGGTTACCTCCTACTGTATATTATAGAAGATTAATTTAAAAATCCCTGCAAAAAAATAAAATTTTTAATTGATATAGCGAAAAAAGGAAAAATATGTTATGATTATTAAGAAGTAGATAGAAGGTGATAGTATAGATTTAAGTACACTTAATAGTAAACAACAAGAAGCGGTTATGCAAACAACTGGCCCCCTTTTAGTTTTAGCGGGCGCCGGTAGTGGAAAAACTAGAGTATTAACTACTAAAGTAGCTTATCTTATCGAAGAAGAAAATATAAACCCTCATCATATTTTAGCTATCACTTTTACTAATAAAGCGGCCAAAGAAATGAAAGAAAGAATTTATCAAATGTTAGGTTCTAAGGCTTATCAAATACAAATTTCTACATTCCATTCTTTAGGATTAATGATTTTAAGAAAACATTATCAGCTTTTAAACTTCGATAAAGCAATTACTATTTTAGATAGTGATGATTCCTTAACAGTTATTAAAAAAATCATAAAAAATATGAATTTGGATCCCAAAATATATAACCCAAGGACTATTCGAAATAAAATAAGTAGTGCGAAAAATGAACTTTTAGATAGTCAAAGTTACGCTAAGTTTGCTAGTAATGAATATGAAAATAATGTTACGGAAATATTTTCTAGGTATGAAAGAAAAACCAAAGTTAATAATTCGGTAGATTTTGATGATTTGTTAATTTTACCAATTAAATTATTTCGTCAACATCCTGAAGTTTTAAAAGAATATCAAGAAAGATTTCAATACATTTTAGTTGATGAATATCAAGATACTAATGAAGCACAATATATTTTAATTAAAATGTTAAGTAGTAAATACAGAAATATATGTGTTGTTGGGGATATTGATCAATCAATATACGGTTTTAGAGGGGCTAATTACCGCAATATTTTAAACTTTGAAAAAGATTATCCTAAAGCTAAAATTGTCAAATTAGAAGAAAATTATCGTTCAACCGGCAATATTTTAAATGTGGCTAATGATATTATTAAAAATAATAAAAAGCGAAAAGAAAAAATATTGTGGACTAAAAACGAAAATGGGCTTAAAATAAAATATCATAGGGCATACGATGAAAAAGATGAAGCTCATTATGTTAGTAGTGAAATAAAAAAACTGCTAGTAAAAGAAGTTCCAAAAAGCGAAATCGCCATTTTATATCGAACCAATGCGCAATCAAGAAACATGGAAGAAGAGTTACTTTCTGAAAATATTCCTTATAAAGTAATTGGTAGTTTTTATTTTTATAATCGTAAAGAAATTAAAGATTTAATTAGCTATTTAAAACTTATTTATAATAGTAATGATGATGTCAGCTTAATGCGCGTTATTAATGAACCAAAAAGGCAAATTGGTCCTAAAACTATCGAAAATTTGGCCTTAAAAGCAGCAGATAAAGGTATTTCTATGTATGAAGCCATTGATAGTGGTAAAGAGCTTGGTTTTAAACTTTTAATTGAGGATATTAAAAGACAAAGTGAAGATTTGTCACTAACAGAAATTGTCGATCTTGTTTTAGATAAAAGTGGAATGCGTCAAAGTTTAGAAAAAGAAAAAACAATTGAAGCTGAAGTCAGGCTAGAAAACTTAGAAGAATTTAAATCAATAACTAAAAATTTTGAAGAAAATAATGGCGTTATTTCTTTAGAAGAATTTTTATTAGAAATAGCTTTAGTATCTGATGTTGAAGAACATAAAAACAACACTGATGTTATTACTTTAATGACTGTGCATTCGGCTAAAGGCTTAGAATTTAGTTATGTTTTTATCATTGGCCTTGAAGAAGGTTTGTTCCCACATTTTAATAGCATTAGTGATAATGAAGAATTAGAAGAAGAGCGCAGACTTTGCTATGTCGCAGTAACAAGAGCCAAAAAATCTTTAACTTTAGTTAATGCTAAAAGAAGAATGCTTTATGGAAAAACCAGCCAAAATCCTCCAAGTCGTTTTATTGAAGAAATAGATAAAAAATATTTGGATAGTGATGAAAAAGAAGAAAAGATAATTGATAAAGATGAAATGATTGATAAGAACGCCACTTATAATTTAGGTGATAAAGTAATTCATGATAAATATGGTGAAGGTATTATTGTCGGCATCGGATCTGTTTTAACTATTGCTTTTAATCATAAATATGGTATTATAAAGATGATGAAAGGTCATAAAAGTATAAGAAAGGTGGAATAATATGATATTAAGTATAATTGATACAATAAATGAATGGATAGAACCATTTAGAAGTTGGATAATGGATAATCATGGCAACCCATTTTTATGGGCTGGACTTGTTCTTTTGGGACTTATAATTTTTACATTTACTTATAATGCATTACATAAAGATTAGAGTATGAGAATTCATACTTTTTATTTTGATAAAAAAAAGCACCATTACCTAGAATTTGATGATTCTATGGGTAACTAGTGCTAAATAAAAGCATTTGTAAAAGCAAATATTTATAGATAAAATATGGGTTATAAATAATATTCAATTAAATTTAATTGTTATTATATCTGTTTCCTATTAAATTATTTGTTGTTATGGCACTATTTCCTGTTTCCATTTCATAAGTTTCTCTTGCTATTTTAGAAACTTTTCCTCCGCGATTAGCAACTTTTAAATTTTCTTTTAATCCCTGTGGATGTTCTTTTTTAGCAATATCTCTAGCTGTAAATTCTCCTAAATCAGTAAGCAATACTTCAATATCGCTCATATTATCTCGAAGTGATTCTTTTCTAAGACCTTTAAAAGTTTTATATTCATTCGCCTTCATTCCCGACCAAGTTTTGTAAATTTCATTTGTAAGCATAGCGTATTCATAATTTTCTGTAATTCCACCATCTTTCCAAACATCAGTTAATTTTTTGCGGTTCAAGATACCTTTTAGTCTGACTTCAATCCAATCATCAGTATATCCTTTTTTTCGGTAATAATCGATTGCTCTGTCAATTGCTTTTTCAGGATCAAAAACTTCATCAATTCTTTCTTTTCCAAGCGATGCTAACCAGATTTTAAATGGTTCTGCCTTCGGACTTGGAACTGACTCTATAAGTCTTAAGATACCCTCTGTATCTAATACATCAGTTTTATAATATTTGCCATCGGAAGATTGCATTTTCAGTTGACTACATTTTGTAGCCAACTCACTGCCTTCTTTTTTTAATCGCGTTTTTAACACTGACCAATATTTTCTAGGTTCTTTACTGGATGTTAAAGCACCAATGACATCAATAACACTAAAATAATAATCTTCTTTTTCGCTATCCCAAAGACTTCTTATTTGGGCGCCTTCAAACAAATTTGTAATAGTTTCAACTTTATTTTCTGTCATAAACCCTCCTTTTAAATTATTTTGACAGTTACTAAAGCGTTATGTTTTGTTACTTTAGTTTACTTATATTGCTATAAGTCTTCTCCTTTCATATTTATTTTTCCCAAGACTTAAACTTTAATATTTAACTAATATACCCCGTACGATGCGAGGTTAGGACTAATATCATTTTAATTATATCAAACATTAGTTTGTGTCGCAACAAAAAAATTAATTTAATACATCATTTATAATATTTATTGATATTTATATTAATAAAGGTTATAATAAAATAGGTGAAAAAATATGGTAGAAAAGCGAATAGATGAACTAATAAAAATAATAAATAAAGCAAATTATGAGTACTATACTTTGGATAATCCAAGCATAACAGATCAAGAATATGACCGTTATATGCAAGAATTACAAAGATTAGAAGAAGAAAATCCTTCTTTAAAAAGGGAAGATTCTCCAACTGTTAGAGTTGGTGGAGAAGTAATCGATTCTTTTAAAAAAGTGACCCATGAAATACCTATGCTCTCTTTAGGTAATGTTTTTAATGAAAGTGAAATTATTCAGTTTGATGAACGCATAAAAAAAGTAGTTAAAAATCCCCAATATGTTTGTGAACTTAAAATAGATGGCCTATCAGTTTCACTTTTATATAAAAATGGTCGCTTAGTAAGAGCGGCTACTCGTGGTGATGGAATTACTGGTGAAGATATTACGCATAATGCTAGAACTATTAAAAGTATTCCTTTGACTCTCAAACAAAATATCGACATTGAAGTTCGCGGAGAAATATATATGAGTAAAGATGCTTTTAATAAATTAAATAAAAACGGTGAAAACTTTGCTAATCCGCGTAATGCGGCAGCAGGTAGTGTTAGACAACTAGATTCTAAAGTGGCAGCAAGTAGAAATTTAGATTGCTTTATTTATCATTTGCCAGATCCTGAAGATTATAATATATATACTCATGAAGACGCTTTAAGATTTATGAAAGAACTTGGTTTTACGACAAATCCTAACAATAAAAAAGTAAATGATTTAAATGAAATGCTTGATTATATTAATTATTGGACCGAAAATAGGCCAAATCTTCCCTATGAAATAGATGGTATTGTTATTAAAGTAAATGATTTAAACGATCAGCAAAAATTAGGTTTTACCGCTAGAAATCCCAAATGGGCGACGGCTTATAAATTTCCCGCCGAAGAAGTTTTAACTAAAGTTAAAGATATTATTTTTACAGTTGGTAGAACTGGCCAAGTAACACCAAGTGCTGATTTAGAACCAGTTCGAGTAATGGGGTCAGTTATCAGAAGAGCAACTCTTCACAATGAAGATTATGTTGTTAGTAAAGATATTAGAGTTGGCGATGTTGTTTCCATCAAAAAAGCTGGTGATGTTATACCAGAAGTAGTCAAAGTAATTAAAGAAAGAAGAGACGGAAGTGAACAAAAATTTCAAATGACTGATGTGTGTCCTATTTGTCACGAACCCCTTTCAAGAAATGAACAAGAAGCTGCTTATTACTGTTTAAATCCTCATTGTGATGCCAAGTGGCAAGAAAAGTTAATTCATTTCACTTCCAGAAAAGCGATGAATATAATTGGCTTTGGTGACCGTATTATTGAAGATTTTTATAATTTGGGTTATTTAAAAGATTATGCTGATTTTTATGATTTAAAAGATCATAAAACAGAACTTATGGAACTTGAAGGTTTTGGCGGTAAAAGTGTAGATAATTTATTAGAAGAAATTGAAAAAAGTAAAAACAATTCATTAGAAAGATTGCTTTTTGGTATTTCTATTAGACATATTGGAGAAAAGACCGCTGATATTTTAGCGCGTAATTTTAAGAACATTGATAATTTGATGAATGCAAGTTTTGAAGATATTAGTGTAATTAAAGATATTGGTGGTATTATTGCTAAAAGCGTTATCGACTACTTTAATGATGAACATAATGTTGCCGTTATTAATAAATTAAAAAAACATCAAGTCAATATGACTTATTTAAAAGAAAGCTTTGCGCAAGAAACATTTTTTACTAACAAAATATTTGTTTTAACAGGTTCTTTAAATAATTTTACCAGAGATGAAGCTAAAGCTAAAATAGAAGCTTTAGGTGGAATATGTACTAGTAGTGTTAGTAAAAAAACTGATATCGTTATTGCTGGGGTTGAAGCTGGAAGTAAGCTTAAAAAAGCCCATGATTTAGGAATAACTATTTGGGATGAAAGCACTTTAATAAATGAATTATCTAAATATTAAGAAAGCATAAGTGCTTTTTTTTGTTTGTAATATTTACACTTTTGGCAAAAAATGGCAGTTTTTGGAGAAAATGACCTAAGACAAAATGTTATTGCTTCTAAAAAATTCAATTTATTTAAAGCAAGATAAATCTTTACATATCTTGACGCCACCTTTTTAAAGAAAAAAATATTCTTGTCCATTTAGTGTTATAATAAAAAATAGGAGGTTAGGTTATGAAAGCGTGGCGAGATTTTAAAGGGGAGCTTTGGCAAAAAGAAATTAATGTTCGCGATTTTATTTTAAACAATTATACCGAATATACTGGTGATGAAAGTTTTTTAACAAATATAAGCGCTAAAACAAAGTCGTTATTAAAAACTTATGAGCGCTTGCATCAAGAAGAAATGAAAAAAGGTGTTTTAGATATTGACTTAAAAGAAGTTTCTGGTGTGAATAATTTTAAACCAGGTTATATTTCGATGTCTGATAATGTTATAGTTGGACTGCAAACAGATAAACCGTTAAAAAGAATTATTAATCCCTATGGCGGCATTAGAATGGTTTATAAAGAATTAGAAGCATATGGTTATGAAATGCCTAAAAAAATTGCAGAAATATTTACTAAATATCGCAAAACTCATAATGATGGCGTTTTTGATGCTTACACCGAGGAAATAAAAAAAGCAAGACATACTGGGCTTATTACAGGACTACCTGATGCTTATGGCCGAGGACGAATAATTGGTGATTATCGGCGAGTTGCTCTATATGGGGTGGATTATTTAATAGAAGAAAAACAAAAAGATTTAAGTAATATTTTAATTGATAGTGAAGAAAACATTAGATTAAGAGAAGAAGTAAACACGCAAATAAGAGCATTAAATGATCTTAAAAAGATGGCTGAAAGTTATGGCTTTGATATATCAAAACCGGCGGTTACCGCAAAAGAAGCTACACAATGGCTATATTTTGCTTATTTAGCAGCTATTAAAGAAAACAATGGTGCAGCTATGAGTTTAGGAAGAACTTCCACCTTTTTAGATATTTATTTTGAAAGAGATTTAAAAGAAGGCCTTTTAACAGAAGAAGCCGCTCAAGAAATTATTGATAACTTTGTTTTAAAATTGCGAATGGCTCGGCATTTAAGAACCCCAGAATACGATGAACTTTTTGCAGGTGATCCAACATGGGTTACGGAAGCTATTGGTGGGATGACACTTGATGGTAAGAGTTTAGTTACCAAAAATTCTTTCCGCTATTTACATACTTTAATTAACTTAAATCCGGCTCCAGAACCTAATCTAACAGTTTTATGGTCTTATAATTTGCCGGAAAACTTTAAAAAATATTGCGCGAATATTTCTATTAAAACCGATGCTATTCAATATGAAAATGATGATATAATGAGACCAATATTTGGTGATGATTATGCTATTGCGTGTTGTGTTTCAGCGATGCAAGTTGGTAAACAAATGCAATATTTTGGCGCCAGATGTAATTTAGCTAAAGCCCTTTTATATGCTATTAACGGGGGAATTGATGAAAAGAAAAATATTTTGGTTTTAGAAGATATTCCACCAATAACCGATGAAATTTTAAATTACGATAAAGTTATAAAAGCTTATGATAAAGTTTTAGATAAATTAGCTAGTCTTTATGTTGATGCGATGAATATTATTCATTATATGCATGACAAATATGCTTATGAGGCTAGTCAAATGGCACTTCATGATACAAATGTCTCAAGATTGATGGCCTTTGGTATTGCTGGGCTATCTGTTGCTGTTGATAGTTTGTCAGCTATTAAATATGCTAAAGTAAAACCTATTAGAAAAAATGGGATAGCTGTAGATTTTCAAATAGAGGGAGATTTTCCTAAATTTGGCAATGATGATGATAAAGTAGATGAAATTGCTACACTGCTTACTAAAAGTTTTATCAGCAAATTAAAAAAGAAAAAACTTTATCGAAAGGCTAAGCACACCCTTTCGGTATTAACAATTACTTCCAATGTTGTTTATGGAGAAAAAACCGGAGCAACCCCTGATGGGAGAAATGATGGAATGCCATTTGCTCCAGGAGCTAATCCGATGCATGGCCGCGATGAGAATGGTGCTTTAGCTTCTTTAAATTCGGTTGCTAAAATTCCTTATAAAAATGTTTGTGAAGATGGGATATCTAATACTTTTTCCATCACACCTGATGCTTTAGGACATACGGAAGAAGAAAGAAAAAATAATTTAGTTAGTCTTTTAAATGGTTATTTTAAAAAAGGCGCTCATCACATTAATGTCAATGTTTTAAATAGAGAACTTTTAATTGATGCTATGAACAATCCTGATAAATACCCGACTTTAACTATTAGAGTTTCGGGATATGCAGTTAATTTTAATAGACTTAGCCGCAAACACCAAGAAGAAGTGATTGCTAGAACATTTCATAGGAGGGTTTAATGGGATATATTAATTCAATCGAAACAATGGGGCTTGTTGATGGCCCGGGAATTCGTTTCGTGGTTTTTATGCAAGGATGCTGTTTAAGATGTTTATATTGTCATAATCCAGAAACTTGGAAATTAAAAAGTGGTTTACAAATGACTCCTACCGAGCTTGTGGAAAAAGCAAAAAGGTACAAACCTTATTTTGAAGATAATGGTGGAATTACATTTTCAGGTGGTGAGCCTCTTTTGCAACCAGAATTTCTTATTGAAACTATGAAATTATGTAAAAAAAACCATATTCATATATGTTTAGATACGGCAGGTGTTGGAACTAATAAAGATGCTGAGGTTTTAAAATATACAGATTTAGTTATTTTAGATATTAAAGGAACCAATCAAAAAGAATATAAAAAAATAACTAAACACAGTATAGATAAAGTAGAAAAATTTATTACACTTTGTAATAAAATGAATAAAAAAATGTGGGTTAGACAGGTTATTATTCCAGGTATAAATGACAATAAAGAAAGTATTTTCGAATTAAAAGAATATATAAAAAAAATAAAAAATGTTGAAAAAATAGAACTTATTCCATATCATACATATGGCGAGGAAAAATATAAAAAATTAGGGCTAAAATATCCTTTAACAGGATTTTTGGCTATGGATGAAAGCAAATTAAATGAATTAAAAAAAATTTTAGAAGATTGATACTTTATTTTTTAAAATTTTTTTGTTATAATTAACATATAATAGGAGGAACAATTTATATGAATGAAAAAAATAATGATGTATTAAATAATGAACCAAATAAAGAGGAAAATTTAGATTATAGTTTTGATTTTGCTGGGCAAGTAGAAAGGACTCCAGAAACGCCAGTTCCTGAGACATTAGAGCCAGAGGTACCTACTGCTAACAACAAAGCAGAATTGGAAGCTCCAGAAGCTCCGGCTCCAGTGGCACCAGCTCCAGTGGCTCCAGCTCCAGAAGCTCCAGTTCCAGTGGCTCCTGCTCCAGTGGCTCCGGCTCCAGAAGCACCAGTTCCAGTGGCTCCGGCTCCAGAAGCACCGGCTCCAGAGGCTCCAGTTCCAGTGGCACCTGCTCCAGTGGCACCGGCTCCAGAAGCACCAACTCCAGAAGCACCAGCTCCAGAGGCTCCAGTTCCAGTGGCACCGGCTCCAGAAGCTCCAGCTCCAGAAACATTAGAACCAGAAGCACCTGCTGCTAATAACAAAGCAGAGTTAGAAGCGCCTCAAGAGCAAGCTCAAGAACCGGCAGCTGATAATACTAAAAGCAAAAAAAGCACAGTAGCATTTATTGTTGTGCTTGTAGTAATTATCGTAGCGTTTATTATTGCGTTACCATTTATAAAAGGATTTCTAGGATAGTTTAATCCTTTTATTTTTGACTAATTAACTTTAAAAATTCATTAATTTTATGATAATTTTCTTCATATTTATAAATTTCTTTTTTAATTTTATTAAATGACTTGTTTATGTCTGTTTCTTTTTTTCCAAAACATTCAAAAAACAAATAATTCAATTTACTAGCTTCTTCATTTTCTAATAAATGTTGAAGTTTTTTTATAGCCATTTTGCCTTCTTCAAATTCTTTTCTAGTATGAAATTCCGGTTTTTGCTTATTTTTGTTGCTAGTGAAATCAATTTTTACTAGTTCATTATTTCGGCCCCCTTCTAAAACTTCCTCGCTTTCATCAATTAATAAAGAACTTTTACCAATCACTTCTCCTTTTTTATTCATTTTTATTCCCATAGCTAAATTTTCACTGCAAAAAATACATATATAATTTACTATATTAATGTCGTATTTTTTAAACACTTGTGTTTTATTATATATTTGTTTTAAAAAGTTTTCTGGAAATTGTACTTTATAATTTTTAATGTTTAGTAAATCATCATCAGAAATTTTGAAAATAGGAGTTTTTTTTATATGCGTAATTTTATCATTTACATTCCATTCGAAAAAATCATAATACTCATTTTGAAAATTTAATAGGATATCGTATATGTAAGTCATTGTTATCTCCTTTCGGCCAAAAAATAACTAAAGTAATAATAACTAAACCAATCGGTCCGATTAAACAAGCTGGACTACTACAAATAAAATGAACATATTCCTTAAAATTATACCCTAAAGATAATAAATTTAAATAACTAATCATAAAAACAAAACCAATAGTACTAAATCCAAAACCAACTAAAAAGCCAAAAATTCTTATAAACATTAATTATCACCTACAATACTGGATTATTAAAATCAGAGGAGCTTAAATTGTTAATACTATCTAAAGCCACATATAAAACAATTAAAGTACTTATTAAATTTAAAAAGCTAGCATCAATTTGCAAATTCGCGTGTTTCATGTCTTTATAATTTTCAAAAACATATTTTTTATCTTGAATGTTTAACCAAAGAAAACCTAAAGCAATTAAAACGCTTAAACCGCGATTAAATATTAGAAGATTTTCTTCTGTAACTTTTGAAAATAAAGTTTTTTTGTTTTGTAATTTTAATATTTCGTTGTAGGAAAGACTAATAGAAATTAAAATAGTAAAAATAAAACTAGAAGAAAGGAGTATTTGAATATAAAAAAGGATGCTTTGATTTAAATTGTAATTACTCATTTTGCCTTAAATTTTCTATTTCTAAAAGTTCACTAACTGTAACAAATTGATAACCTTGATCTTTTAAATTTTTAATTATTTCATCTAATGCTTTAACCGCATAACTGTGATTATCGTGCATTAAAACAATACTGCCATCTTTCACATTTGGTAAAATGTTATTTAAAATTTTTTCGGTATTTTTTACTTTCCAGTCAGCTGAATCAACAGTCCATAAAATAAATTTTAAATTGGTGTAAGCTTTAAGTTTATCACTATATCCACCATATGTTGGCCTAAATAATTTAGGGGTAAATCCAGTTTCCTTTTTTATAATATCATTAGTTTTATTAATTTCATTTTGAAACTCTTCTCTCGATAATCTGTTTAACCATTTATGACTATAAGAATGGTTGCCAATTTCACTGCCTTCTTTAAGCATTCTTTGCATTTGCTCACTATAAAATTCTACTTTGTTACCAACGACAAAGAAAGTCGCACAAGCATTATATTTTTTTAAAATATCAAGTATCTCACTAGTATATTTGCTGGGGCCATCATCGAAAGTTAGGGCCACCACCTTTTTATCGTAATCAATATTTTTCTTTTTAATAGATATATAAACATTATCATCTTTTTCTTTATCGATATCAATTAATAGTTTTAAGGAATCTAAAGGAATATCTAAATAAACGTTTTCCATGTTTTTAGTATTTAACTCTACTGGATTAAAATAAAGAGTTAAATTTTTATTGTCTATAGTAAAATAATCATAAGTAACATTTGATAAAAAATCCATATCAGCTTCACGGTATTTTTCTAATAGAGCTTTTTTAATATCATAATCTAAAGCATCAAGATTTTCTACAATATCTTCCATCGCTAAAAATTTATCGTTTTTTTTATCATAATTAAAAGTTTTAATTTTATTAACCGTTTTATCAGTATGCATTTCAGTACTTAAACTAACACTAATAACATTGTCATTAACTTCTTTATAAGTATAAGAAATGTTCAGCTCTGGTTTTTCATAATTTTTTTGATTTTTTTTAAACTCGTTATAAACTTTATTAACATAACTACTAATAGCTTCGTTTAAAATATTACTGTCAGTAACAGGGTAGTTAATAGCTACCATACTGTCTTTATCTCCAATTACTGATACAATTTCTTTTTGCGTACATCCTGGTAAAAATAAAACAATGCTGATGATAAAAAGTAACTTTAATTTCATTATCTCACCTAAATAATTATATGTAATAAAAATAGTAATATACAAGCTAGTATTCTACCAGAGAAAAAGCGAACATTTTTGCCTTTTAGTTTTCTTTAAAACAAAAAAGTAACAAAATCTAAAAATAATAAAAAGTTACAAAACAAAAAAACTAAAAATAATAAATTTTTATTTTTTTAAAGAACAAAGAAAAAAGTAACATTATCAAAAAAACTGATAAACCGTTGTTTTTAAAGGATAAACTTTCAAAAACAGTAAAAAATGTTTTTTGCCAAAATGTCAAAAAATTAAAAAAATAAAAAATGTAAAGTTTTTGAAAAGTTAATTTTTTAAAAAAACCGCAGAAACAAAAGGCTTATAAAAAAGCAAAAAAAATTTTTAAAAAAAACGAACATTTTCTCTTGACCTTTTGATTTTGATGTGCCATAATTAGTATAAAGATAGGGAGGTAAACAGATGGTTGATGTGGAAGAAAAATTAGCTAGTTTAGAAGTTATTAAGCGTAATGGGAAAAAAGCTACTTGGAATGGTACCAAAATAGCGCTAGCTATAAAAAAAGGCTTTGATAGCATTGTCGAAAACGAAGAATATAAATATAATGAAGAAGATGTTAATAAAGTCTACAATGCAGTTATTGCCAAAATAGAAAAGGAATTTGCGAAAATAGGTAAAATAAAAATAGAGCAAATTCAAGATTTGATAGAAGAAGAATTACAAAAAGAGGGCTATGAAGATGTTTATAAATCATTTTCTGAATATCGCGAAAGAAGAAATGTTTCGAGACAAATTTTCTTTGGTGAAAAAAAACAACATAAATTTTTAAAATCAATTGAAGGTTTAGGCTTAAAATCAGCCCGCGAAGAAGATGCAAAAAGAGAAAATGCCAATGTTGATGGCGATACACCAATGGGAACAATGCTTCAGTATGGTAGTACTGTTTCTAAGGAATTTGCCAAAGCTTATTTAATGAAAACAAAATTTGCGGATGCTCATGAAAATGGCGATATTCATATTCATGATATGGATTTTATGCCAATGGGGACAACTACTTGTTGTCAAATAGATTTAAATAAATTATTCACAGGTGGTTTTTCAACTGGTCATGGTCATTTAAGAGAACCTAATGATATTATGAGTTATTCAGCTTTAGCTGCCATTGCGATTCAAGCTAATCAAAATGATCAACATGGTGGTCAAAGTATTCCTGCTTTTGATTATTATTTAGCGCCTGGTGTTTTAAAAACTTTTAAAAAGCAATTTAAACAAAGCATTAATGATTTCTTAGAATATTCAGAATTTGGTAATTTTATTAATATGGATAGAATTGCTAAAGACATTGATAAATTAAAAACAATTGAAATTGATTTGGGTGAATTTGATAATTATGCTAAAGAAAGTAGTGAAGTAAAAAGATTATTCAAATTAGCTTACGAAAAAGCTTTAGCTAAGACTGATAGAATTACTTATCAAGCTATGGAAGCTTTTATCCATAATTTAAATACAATGCATTCAAGAGCTGGGGCGCAAGTACCATTTTCATCAATTAATTTTGGAACAGATACTTCGCCTGAAGGTAGAATGGTCATGAAAAATTATTTATTGGCGACAGATGCCGGACTTGGACATGGAGAAACGCCAATATTCCCAATTTCCATATTTAAAGTAAAAGAAGGCGTGAATTATAATCCTGGAGATCCTAACTATGATTTATTTAAATTATCTTGTAAGGTTTCTGCTAAAAGATTATTTCCTAACTTCTCATTTATCGACTCTACTTTTAATTTAGCAGAATATGATTCAAATGATTATCGAACAGAAGTTGGTTATATGGGATGCCGTACGCGTGTTATGAGTAATGTTGTCGATCCAAATAAAGCAATTACTCCAGGTCGTGGTAATTTATCTTTTACTTCAATTAATTTACCAAGAATTGGTATTAAACATGGTAAAGTAAGTGGAAAATTAGATTTAGATGCTTTCTTTGCGGAACTTGAAGAAAAAATGGATTTAGTTAAAGATCAATTGTTAGAAAGATTTGAAATACAATGTAACAAAAGAATTTATAATTTCCCATTTTTATTAGGACAAGGCGTATGGATTGATAGTGAAAAATTAAAACCAACAGACAGACTTCGAAAAGTTTTAAAACACGGTACTTTAACTATTGGCTTTATTGGTCTTGCCGAATGTTTAAAAGCTTTAATTGGTAAACATCATGCCGAAAGTACAGAAGCACGGGAGCTTGGTTATAAAATTATTAAATTTATGCGGACAAAAACAGATGAGTATGCAGAAAAATATAATTTGAACTTTTCTCTTATCGCTACTCCGGCTGAAGGGTTATCAGGTAGATTTACTAATATTGATAAAGCAATTTATGGTGTGATTAAAGGGGTAACTGATAGAGATTATTACACAAATTCATTCCATGTGCCAGTTTATTATAATATTAGTATTGCGAAAAAATTAGAAATTGAAGGTCCTTATCATGAACTTACTAATGGTGGACACATTAGTTATGTTGAACTTGATGGTGATACAGCTATGAATACCGAAGCTTTTGAAAAAATAGTGCGTATGATGCACGATAATAATATTGGTTATGGTGCTATTAATCATCCGGTTGATAGAGATCCTGTTTGCGGGTACACTGGAGTTATTGGTGATTATTGCCCAGGTTGCGGGCGCAAGGAAGGCGAAGGCGTGCCTATTGAAAGAATAAAAAACGCTAATTTAACAAATTTAGGAAGGTAGGTAATAAATATGAAGGCAGAAGAAAAAAAGGTTGGAGAAGGAGTTGGATTCGAAAGAATTAGAAGAATTACAGGTTATTTAGTAGGGACAACTGATAGATTTAATAATGCTAAAAAAGCTGAAGAACATGATAGAGTAAAACACGGAACTGCTGGTATTGTCAAACAAAAATAATGAAAATTCGTTTAGCAAGCCCTTTGCAACCAGATAGTATAGTTGATGGAGAAGGTATTAGAACTGTTATTTGGACACAAGGGTGTAAGCATCACTGCACAGGTTGTCACAACGCGGGAACTTGGAATTTTGAAGATGGCTTTGAAGTGACAACTGATGAAGTGAAAAAAGAATTATCTTTATTAAAAGGTCAGCAGGGGATAACTTTATCTGGCGGCGATCCTTTGTTTCAAGCTAAAGCGTGTACGGAAATAGCAAAATATGCTAAAGAAATTGGTCTTGATGTTTGGTGCTATACTGGATTTACTTTTGAAAGATTGTTGCAAAATAAAGACGCTTTAGAATTATTAAAATATGTTGATGTTTTAGTAGATGGCCCTTTTATTTTAAAAGAGCGTAGTTTAAATATTGATTTTAGAGGGTCAAGAAATCAAAGAATTATTGATGTTAAAGCTTCATTAGAAGCCCAAAAACCGATATTGATTGAAAAATATCAAGGCGAGAGAATTGTTGAAAACAAAATTTATCGCCCCCAAAATGTTTTTATTTAACTAGTGCAAGTGTACTGGTTTTTTTTATTATATACTATTATAAAGTTTATTGCACAACTTTTGTGCATTTCATATTTTAAATTACAGAAAAATTAGATTTTGCGATTTTTTTGTATAAAGACTAGCCAAAATACATATACTTGTGATATAATGAATGCAGAAATGCAGAAAAAAGAGTGGGACTTCCCACTCTTTAATAATAGTAGGAGGTAGGTATGGAAGAAAAAATTAAAAAGCTTTTAGAAGAAGAAGTTTTAAAAGCTGGCTTTGTTATCGATGAAATAACATATCAAAAAGAAGAGGGGAATAATGTTTTAAGAATTGTTATTGATAAAAATGGTATAGTTGATTTAAATGACTGCATTGCAGCTAATAAAATTATCAATCCAATTTTAGATGAAAACGATCCTATTAGTGAAAGTTATATTTTAGATGTTTGTTCAAAAGAGAAAGGAAGTGATTAAAATGGATGGTAAAGCGTTTAAAAAAGCCGTTGATACTTTATCTAAAGAAAAAGGTATCGATGAAGAAATTATTTATGACGCGATGGAACTTGCTTTAACATCAGCTTATAAAAAGAATTATCATTCTTTATCTAATGTCCGTGTAGATATTAATAGAGAAACTGGTGACATTAAAATATTTTCATTTAAAACTGTTGTTTTTAATGAAGAGTGGGAAAAAGAGGAAGGTAAATACGAAACAGAAATTATTACTGACGAAGAAGGTAATGAAGAAGAAATTGAAAAAGAATTTTATTTTGATCCGCGTATTCATATAACTTTAGAGGAGGCTAAGAAAATAGTTCCTGATATTCAAATTGGCGAAACTATTGAAGAAGAAGTTACACCAAAGGATTTTGGTAGAGTAGCAGCTGCGACAGCTAAACAAGTAGTTGTTCAAAAAATAAGAGAAGCTGAAAGAAAACTTATCAATGAAGAATTTGCCGATAAACAAGATGAAATGGTTGTCGGACTTGTTTCGATGGAAGATGTGCGTAATTACTATATTGATTTAGGAAGAACGCAAGGAGTTTTACCAAAAAGCGAAATTATTCCAGGCGAGACAATTAAAATGGGTTCTAGCATTAAAGTTTATATTACTAAAGTTGAAAATGATTCTAAAGGGCCACTTATTTTACTTTCTAGGAAACATTATGGCTTTGTCAAAAGATTATTTGAATTAGAAATTCCTGAAATAAATGAAGGAATCATTCTAGTTTATAGTGTTGCCAGAGACGCTGGTAATAGAACTAAAATAGCTGTTTATTCAGAAAATGCTAATGTTGATCCGGTTGGCGCTTGTATTGGCGAAAAAGGTAGTAGAATAAATAGAATCATTGAAGAATTAAATGGTGAAAAAATTGATGTTGTGCCATATGATAGTGATCCTGCAAGATTTATCGAACACGCTTTAAGCCCAGCTAAAGATCTTCATATCTTTGTTACTGACGAAAAGAAAAAAGAAGCTTTAGTTATTGTTAACAAAAACAATTTGTCACTGGCTATTGGTAAGAAAGGCTCTAATGTTAAATTAGCGGCCCGTCTTACACATTTTACTTTAGATATCAAAACAACTGAAGAAGCTAAAGAGTTAGGAATTAGTATCGTTGAATAAAGTAAGAAAAATTCCTATGCGGATGTGCGTTGTTACTAGAGAAAAATATCCTAAAAAAGAACTTATCCGTGTAGTTAGAACTAGTGATGGTGTTATTGTTGATGAAAGTGGTAAGGCTAATGGCCATGGAGCTTATTTAAAAAAAGATTTGGAAGTTATTAATAAAGCTGAAAAAAGCAAAGTTTTAGAAAAACATTTAGAAGTTACTATTCCAAAAGAAATATATGATGAACTTAGGAGTATGATTTAATGAAAAGAGAAAATTATATATCTTGGGAAGCCTTTTTTATGGGCTTAGCTGAAATGGCTAAAGAAAGAAGTAAAGATCCTTCCACGCAAGTTGGGGCTTGCATTGTCGGTGAAGATAATGAAATTTTATCAGTGGGTTATAATGGTTTTCCAAGAGGATGTACTGACGATAGTGAATTTTGGAAAAGAGAGGGAGCATTTTTAGAAACAAAATATGCTAGAGTCTGTCATGCTGAGTTAAATGCTATTTTACTAAGACGCGGTAATGTTAAAGGGGCAAAATTATATGTGACATTATTTCCTTGTAATGAATGTGCGAAGGCTATCATTCAAGCTGGAATAAAAGAAGTTATTTATAAAGAAGATAAATATAATGGAACTGACGCCAATAAAGTCGCAAAAGCTTTATTTGATGAGGCTAAAGTTAAATATCGTAAGTATGAAAGTGAAGGTAAGATAATTGAAATAAAATTATAAAGAAACGAGGTGCATAGTATGATGAGTGTAGAAGAATATGCCGAAGATATAAATAGAACTGTTGAATCAGTTTTGAATAAATGTAAAGAACTTAATATCCCTGTAAATAATGCTGAGGATTTACTAGATGAAGAGGCTATTATCATTTTAGATAATAGTATGGATGAAGAAGAAGAAATTCAAGAAGAAATTGTTAAACCTGTGAAACCAAAAAAACAAAAAGAAAAAGTAAAAACTGTTAACAAAGAAAATATAGCGCAAAAGAAAAAAGAAATGTATAAAAGCAAAGAAAAATTACAAAGTAATAAAGCAAATAATGATAATGTTGTTTTATATAAAGAAAATATGACAATTGGCTCTTTAGCAGAAGAACTTAAAGTTCAAAGTTCAGAACTTATTAAAAAACTTTTCTCTTTAGGACTTATGGTTAATATTAATAGTCCAATTTCCTTTGAAAACGCTGAGGTTTTGGTTGATGATTATGGAAAAAAATTAAAAAAAGAAGAAGAAGCTGATATTACTAATTTTGAAGAATATGAAATTATTGATGATGAAAAAGACTTAGTTTCCAGACCACCAGTTGTAACAATTATGGGTCATGTTGATCATGGGAAAACAACCTTGCTTGATGCGATTAGAAAAACAGATGTTGTATCGACAGAAGCTGGTGGTATTACTCAAGCAATATCAGCTTATCAAGTAACTTGTAATGATAAATTAATAACTTTTATTGATACCCCAGGTCATGCAGCTTTTACGGAAATGCGCGCCCGTGGAGCCAGTATAACTGATATCGTTATTATTATAGTAGCTGCTGATGATGGAGTTATGCCGCAAACTAAGGAAGCGATTGATCATGCCAAAGCGGCTGGTGTTCCAATAATAGTAGCTATTAATAAAATGGATAAACCAGAAGCTAATCCTGATCGAGTAATGCAAGAACTTGCTGATTATGGTTTAATGCCAGAACAGTGGGGTGGCGATACTCTGTTTACCAAAATTTCGGCGGCAACAGGGGAAGGTATTAACGAACTATTAGAAAATATTCTTTTAATAGCTGAACTTGCTGATTTAAAAGCTAATCCTCATAGATATGCTATGGGAACGGTTATTGAATCTCGGCTTAATAAACAAGTTGGTTCTATTGTAACGGTGCTTGTCCAAAATGGAACCCTAAGATTAGGCGATCCGATTGTCGTTGGTAACTCCTTTGGTAAAATTAGAACATTAAAAAATGATAAAGGCGAAGAAATAACCGAAGCGTTACCTTCAGCACCAGTGGAAATTACGGGTATTAGTGAAGTACCTAGCGCTGGCGATAAATTTATGGCCTTTGAATCGGAAAAAGAAGCTAAAAATATTGCGGAAACGCGAAAAACAAAAGCAAGACTTCGTGCTAATCATCAACAAGCGGCGGTTACTTTAGATGATTTATTTGCCAAGATAGGTGAAGGCTTAAAAGAAATTAATATTATTATTAAAGCTGATGTAAATGGGTCAGCCGAAGCTGTTAAAAACTCGCTCTCAAAAATTGAAGTTGAAGGCGTTCGCGTTAATGTTATTCGTAGCAGTGTTGGTGGCATAACAGAAAGCGACATTGTTTTAGCAAAAGCTTCTGATGCCATTATAGTTGGCTTTAATATTAGACCGAATAATGTAATAAAAGAAAAAGCTAAACAAACTGGTGTAGAAATTAGACTTTACGATATAATTTATAAAGTCGTGGAAGAAATTGAAGCAGCTATGAAAGGAATGCTTGATCCAGATTATGAAGAAAAAATA
>CALVIK010000073.1 GCA_944329545.1 uncultured Bacilli bacterium | reverse complement strand
TGTCGAAGTGCTTGCAAAATAAAAAAATACTAGTAGAATATTACTTGGAAGTGGGTTTTGGTATAATAGTTCATATTTAAATTACCTTTCAACTCTTAATCATTTATCAAGTAACCTTTAACCTATTGTTTAGTTAGCACCCATGTTTATAACCCACTTTCACTTAAATGTGAAACATTTGTGAAATTAGCACTTTAACTTGACAAGTGCTAATTAAAGTGATATATTTATAATGTCAATAGGAAATATTGACTAAAAACATTAAATTTATAACATAATAATTAATGAAAGGATGATGATGATTTATGTTACCAAGTAGAATGTTTTTTGATGATATGTTAAGTGATTTAACAGTAGAAAATAAGATGAAATGTGATATCTATGAAAAAGATGGTAAAGTTTTCATTGAAATGGATGTTCCAGGATATGATAAGAGCGATATCAAAGTAGAATGCAACAAAGGAAACATTGTTATCAGAGCTGAAAAAGAACAAAAAGAAGAAGATAATAAAAAATATCTACATCGCGAAAGAAAAGTTTATGGTAAGATTGAAAGAAGTTTCCATCTAGAAGATATTGATGAAGATTCAATTCAAGCTGAATTCAAAGATGGTATTTTAACAATTACTGTTGATAAAATCGATGAAGATAAAAATAAAAAATACATCGAAGTTAAATAATTGGAGTATAGCATAAGCTATACTTTTTTTATTCTAAAAACTACTTATTTAGCATATCTAAATAAGTAGTTAATTTCTCTAGCATTAAATTTGTAGGATTATAATTATCTAAGTTAAATAGATTTTCTAATAAGTTAGTAGAAAAACCACTGATAACGGCAACATCTCCATCATATTGGGTAATTGGAATACCTCTGGTTGAACCTGCAACATTCCAAAATATAATTGTTGGCAATTGATAACCTTTATCTGTAAAGGCTTTTTTCCAACCATTAAAGTTTGTTCCACCTTTAGAATAAACACCATCATCAAATTCCATATCAGAAATGATTAAAATATGACTAGGCAATTCATCCCCTTTAATTTTATTTTCTGCTGCTGTAGTAAGTATTAATTCAAACACTTTATCTATATCAGTATTATAAGGATTTATACATTCCATATTTTGAACTTTGTCATAAATTGTTTTTCCCTTTATAACTTGTAATGTAGGTTCTTCTGAAAAAGTAATAAAATGATTTTTAAAAACACCATTGTTTCTTTGTGCTGTATAAATTGCAAGACCAATTGATGCACAAATAGGAATATTTCCAAAAGAATACATTGAACCTGATGTATCTGCAACAACTAAAATGTTTTTATTTGTAATTATTTCCTTTTGATTTTGCCACATTAAATCGAATAATTCACTATCCCCTTGTTTATTTAAAATCTTTTGAATTATTTCATAACAAAATAAACCAGTTGTATTTACTTTTACTTCTCCTTTAGCAAGAGATTGTTTATACTTTTTAAATTCACTTTCTAAATATCTATTAAATGTATTATTGTATTTCATCATTGCTTTAGATGGCACTTTAGAAAAATCAATTTTATCATAAGTTTTATTAGTTAAATTTGCTTCAACTATATTTATTTTATTTCTTAATGCTTTTAAAGTTTTTCGATACTCTTTTTCACTCATGCCAAGTAATTTAACTAAAGATTTAGCTAATTTATTATTTTTACTATGAGTTCTAATTGATGGTAACCATTTAGCCAGTAATGATACTTCATTGCTGGCTAAATCTTTATTTAACCTATCTTTAATTAAAGCTACCGTTTCTTTTTCTACTGGTGTATTTATACCTTCTAGGACATAATCAAAACGACCAAGCTCACCAATAAATGGTAAAATTCTTAAAGCTAAGTTTGAATAATTTAGACATAAGTCTTTATAAATAGTTTTAAAGACTCTTCTTTCCCCTTTACCATTTCTAATATCTAAAATATATAATAAATTAGCTAATGCTAAATTTTCATCTTCTAAAATTGCCAAACGAAATTTATTAATTATATCATCAGTATCATTGAATCTTGAAAGCATAGCAAAAACATCTAAATTAGCATTATAACTAGTATTATAATATTTAGAGCCTTTAGTATTATAAACTGTGTTATTTTTCTTTAAACCATTAAGTAAATCCATAATTCCTCCATTATGCAAAGAAACAAGCCACAAAATAATGATTACCAGTCATTTCCTTTTTATTAGCCAAATTTACAATTTGCTGTCTGTGGCTTTAAACAAGACACTAAAATTAATTAACCCATAATAATTTTTCCTATTTTCATATTTGCTGTTTGTGTCTTTTTTCTCTTTGCATAATAATTATATGCTATTTAAAAAGAAAAATGGTCGCTTTTAAAGCGACAAAAAAAATACTGTTATAAAACAGCATTTGCATAGGTATATAGATAGTCATTTATGGTATCTTGATCATAAATAGCATTATCTAAACAATACGAAACAATTAAATCAAAATTGTTATTACTCCTCAAACTATAACCGGCACTATTTAATAATTTATTAAAATCATACCGATTTAATTTTAAAGCAAGCCCTAACTTGATAACTACATTCCTACTTGGAATATAATTCTTGTTACACCGTATTTTAGAAAACAGTTTCCTATCTATACCTGCTAGTTTATAAATCTCTGAATCTTTATGATTACCTAAATCAATAAATGAAAAAAGCAATTCATTAAAATTCTTTGATTTATACTGATTTAAATATGCATCAATCTTTTTCATAT
>CALVIK010000072.1 GCA_944329545.1 uncultured Bacilli bacterium | reverse complement strand
ACATTAGAAATTAAAAAGAAAAGGATTGAAATTAGAAAGTTAGCTAAAGCGGGATTAGATAAGAAATTTATTAAGATGTTCTTAAAATTACTCGAATATATAGATCAGATATAATATTTTAGAAAAGTTGCTTATAAAAAAGCAATTTTTTTATCAAATATGTGAAAAATATCGAATTTCTTTTGACTGGCTAGTAGGTAAAAGTGAAATAATACACTTGAAATAAATATTTTGCTTGAAATGTATATAAATTTATAATATAATGGAATAGACAAAGCGATGATTAAGAGTAGTAATAGTGAAAGCTTTTAAAGAGAGAAAGTGTTTGGTGCGAACTTTCAAAGAAAAGCTATGAACTTACTTAGGAGCTGCAATATGCCGAAGTGACGCGTTAAGTCTTGAGATAATCGAGTATTATGAAATAGGGTGGTACCACGGCTCTGTCGTCCCTATAGCCATAATACTTTTTTCTTAAAAAGGAGGTTAATGATGGAATATATATTCACATTTGTTTTTTGTTTTTTAGTAATTTATTTATTATATTTATTTATTATTGTTTTAAGAAAAAAAGGTTTAGAAAAATTTAAAACAAGTAAACAATTAGATTATTTTAAAATTAAATTTAAATTAGATATAAAAAAATTAAATTTTAAGAAGTTTGCTAATGCATTAGCGGTTACTAATGCTTTTATCATTGCTTTTACCGTTACGGTTATTGAAGTGTTTGATAACTGGATTTTAAAAGTTTTAGTGGCGTTTTTAATTTTATTACCACTTATGTATTTACTATATAATATTATAGGTAAATATTATAAAAAGAAAGAAGGTAAATAATGGATAATTTTAAAGGAATAGAAGAAAAATGGCAAAAATATTGGGAAGAACATGAAAATTTTAAGGCTATTACCGGTGATAAAAAAGAAAAATATTATGTTTTAGTGGAATTCCCTTATCCATCTGGTTCTGGTCTTCATGTGGGTCATGTTCGTAGTTATACAGCATTAGATGCCGTAGCGCGCATGAAAAGAATGAAGGGTTTTAATGTTTTATTTCCTATGGGGTGGGATGCTTTTGGAGCACCAGCTGAGCAGTATGCTATAAAAAATCACATTCACCCCAAAGAAGCTGTTAAAGAAAATATTAAAACTTTTAAAAAGCAAATTCAAAATTTAGGAATTTCTTTTGATTGGAGTAGAGAATTTTCAACAACAGATCCTGAATACTATAAATGGACACAATGGCAATTTTTACAATTTTATAAACATGGTATGGCTTATAAAGCTAAGAAAAATATTAATTGGTGTCCTAAATGTAAAACAGGTCTTTCTAATGAAGATGCGGCTGGCGGTGTTTGTGAAAGATGCGGGACGAAAGTTGTTCAAAAAGAAAAAGAACAGTGGTTACTTAAAATGAGTGATTATGCTGAAGATTTGCTTACTGGTTTAGATGATACTAAATTTGCTGATAGAGTAAAATTAGGACAAATTAATTGGATTGGTAAAAGTAAAGGTGCCGAAGTTGATTTTAAAATAAATGGTAGTGATGAAAAATTGACTGTTTATACGACAAGACCTGATACTTTATATGGGGCAACTTTTATGGTCGTTGCTCCAGAACATCCAATTATTGAAAAATTAAAAAGTAAAATCACTAATATGGATGAAATAAAAAAGTATCAAGAATTTGCAAAATCAAAAACTGAATTTGAAAGAACCGAATTAGTTAAAGATAAGACCGGTGTTAAAATAGAGGGAATAACGGCTATTAATCCAATAAATAATAAGGAAATTGCTGTTTGGACAGCTGATTATGTTATGATGGGCTATGGAACAGGGGCTATTATGGCAGTACCAGCTCATGATAACCGTGATTATGAATTTGCGAAAAAATATGGTATTGAGATTATTCCTGTTATTGAGGGTGATATTAGTAAAGAAGCTTATACAGGTGATGGAAAATACATTAATTCTGATATTTTAAATGGTCTTACCAGCAAAGAAGAAGCGGTTCATAAAATGCTTGAATATTTAGAGAAAAATCAATTAGGAAAAGCACAAACTAATTATCGTTTGCAAGATTGGATATTTTCAAGACAAAGATTTTGGGGAGAACCAATTCCACTTATTTATTGTGCAAAATGTGGTTGGGTGCCGGTACCAGACGAAGATTTACCAGTGAGATTGCCGGATGTTGTTAATTATGAACCAACTGATGATGGGGAAAGTCCACTTGCTAATATTGAAGAATGGGTTAATTGTACTTGTCCAAAATGTGGGGCAAAAGCGCGGAGAGAAACTGATACGATGCCAAACTGGGCTGGTAGTAGTTGGTATTTCTTAAGATATATGGACCCCCATAATAATAAAGAGTTTGTGTCTAAAGAAGCTTTAGATTACTGGGGAAAAGTTGATTGGTATAATGGAGGTATGGAGCACACCGCTCGTCACTTATTGTATGCTAGATTTTGGAATCCATTTTTATATAATATTGGTCTTGTTCCTAATAAAGAGCCAATTGATGTCCGGGTATCACATGGGATGATTTTAGGCCCTAATGGTGAAAAAATGAGTAAAAGTAAAGGTAATGTTATTAACCCTGATGATATTGTTAATGAATATGGTGCAGATGTTTTAAGAACTTATGAAATGTTTATTGGCGATTATGAAAAGGATGCATCTTGGAGTACTAATGGTCTTAAAGGGTGCAAAAGATTTTTAGATAGAATTTGGCGTTTAGGAACTAAATTAAATAATAAACAAGGTTTTACTAATGTAACTTTAGTTAATCAAACTATTAAAAAAGTTACCGATGATTTGCAAAGTATGAAATATAATACGGCAGTTTCTGCTTTGATGATTTTATTAAATGATTATGAAACATATGATAGTGTAACTAAAGATGAACTTCGTGTTTTAGTTCATTTGTTAAATCCAATTGCTCCGCATATTACAGAAGAAATTAATGAAGTTAATCATTTAGGCAATGTTTTAGCTGAAAGTCCATGGCCTATTTACGATGAAACTAAACTTACCGATGATAATTTTGAATTAGTAGTTCAAGTAAATGGTAAAGTGCGGGGACGCATAACTGTAGCTAGTAATATTACGAAAGAAGAAATGGAATCATTAGCAAAAGACAATGAAAATGTTAAAAAGCATTTAGAAGGCAAAGAAATTATTAAAGTGATTGTTATTCCTAAAAAACTTGTTAATATTGTAGTTAAGTAGTATATATAAATAAAGGATTTGAAACCTTTATTTTTTTCGTTTAACATGATACTGGACTTTGGGCTAGTGATTTGATACAATTAAATGGGTGGTAAAATGTATGCATATATTAAAGGAACAGTAACCGAAATTGAAGCTGGCTTTATTGTTTTAGAAAATGCTGGAGTTGGTTATCAAATATATACACCAAATCCTTATGCTTTTAATGAGAATGAAGAATATATTGTTTATCTATATCAATATGTTCGAGAAGATGAAATAAGTTTATATGGTTTTAAAACAAAAGAAGAAAAAGAATTGTTTTTAAAATTAACAAGTGTTAAAGGCTTAGGTTGTAAAATGGCTCTGCCAATGCTGGCATCAGGTTCTATTAATGGGATAATTGATGCTATTGAAAGAGAAAATGTTTTGTATTTGAAAAAATTTCCGAAAATAGGTGATAAAGTAGCCCGCCAAATCATTTTAGATTTAAAAGGTAAATTAGTTTCTAAGGAAGAAGTTTATAACCATAATTTTGACGAACTTATTGAAGCTTTAAAAAGTTTAGGCTATAAAACTAGTGATATTAATAAAATTTTAAAACAAATAAATGCTAATGACGATATTGAAACACAAATAAAAAACGCTTTGAAACTATTACTTAAATGATAACTCTTATTTTAATTACTAATTATTCAATAACCATTAGTTTTATTGTTTTAATTATTTATTTATTAATTTACGGTGTTTTACTTTTAATAGAAAAAAGTAAAAACAAAAAAATAATTACTAGCAAATGGAAAAAAACAAGATATTTTTTAACAGCTTTACCCTTTATTTTACTTGGTATATATATGATTATGATGTCTTTTCTTTTTAAAAGAGAAATTGATATATTTGTACTTATTATTTTAGGATTGTTTTTAATTTTTTATGCTATTTACAAATGTTATAATAAAATAAAAGATGTAGATTTTTTTAAAGATTTAGATAGCTAAGGAGGAATGATTATGGATGAGAGAATAATTTCTAATCATGAACTTAAAGAAGATACTTTTGAAGGCAGTATTAGGCCTGATAGTATTGATGAATATATTGGACAAACAGAAGTAAAAGAGAATTTAAATATTTTTATGAAAGCAGCCCAAATGCGCGAAGAAGTTCTTGATCATGTTCTTTTATATGGTCCACCAGGGCTTGGAAAGACGACTTTAGCATATATTATTGCAAATGAAATGGGCAGTAATATAAAAACAACTAGTGGTCCGGCCATTGAAAAAAGTGGTGATTTAGCGGCTATTTTATCAACTTTAGAACCGGGAGATGTTTTATTTATCGATGAAATTCATCGAATGCCAAGATTTATTGAAGAAATTTTATATTCCGCTATGGAAGATTTTACTTTAGATATTATTGTAGGTAGTGATGCTTCTAGCCGCAGTATTAAAATTGATTTGCCACCATTTACATTAGTTGGGGCAACGACAAGAGTTGGTGATTTAACAGGCCCTTTACGCGATCGCTTTGGGATTATTGCTAAACTTAATTTTTATACAATCGACGAACTTAAAGATATTGTTTTAAGAACAAGTAGAGTTTTAGACAGTGAAATTAGTGAAGATGCGGCTATTGAACTTGCGAGAAGAAGTAGGGGTACGCCAAGAGTTGCCAATAGACTTTTTAAAAGAGTTCGTGATTTTGCTTTAGTTATGGGTAGTGGTTATATCGATTTGGATATTACAAAAGTAGCTTTAGACAAATTAAAAGTTGATGAATTTGGACTTGACGCTACCGATTATAATTTGTTACAATCCATTATTGAAAAATTTAATGGAGGTCCCGTTGGAATTGATGCTTTAGCAGCTAGCATTGGTGAGGAAGCGGGAACTATTGAAGATGTTTACGAACCTTATTTACTGCAAAATGGTTTTTTAAAAAGGACAAGTAGAGGAAGAGTAGTTACCGAAAAGGCTTATAATCATCTTAGAAAGGAGAATTATGAAAGTAAGTGATTTTGATTTTGATCTTCCAGAAGATTTAATTGCGCAAACGCCAATTAATAAAAGAGACAATTCAAGAATGCTTGTTTTAAACAGTAAAACGGGAAAAATAAGTCACCGACATTTTTATGATGTTTTGGATTATTTAAATAAAGGTGATACTTTAGTTTTAAATGATACTAAAGTAATTCCAGCTAGACTTTATGGGGTTAAAGAAGAAACTGGGGCTGCTATTGAAATACTTATGCTTAAAGATTTAGGTGAAGATGTTTGGCAATGCTTAGTACGCCCGGCTAAAAGAGTCAAAGAAGGGACAATTGTTAATTTTAGTGATAAATTAAAAGCTGAATGTGTTAAAGTTTTAGATGAAGGAATTCGTTATTTTAAATTTATTTATGAAGGTATTTTATATGAAATATTAGATGAACTTGGGGAAATGCCCCTGCCACCGTATATTCATGAAAAATTAAAAGAGAAAGATCGTTATCAAACAGTTTATGCCAAAAACATTGGCAGTGCTGCTGCGCCAACTGCAGGTTTACATTTTACTAAAGAGCTTTTAGAAAAAATCAAAGCAAAAGGCATTAATATTGCTTATATTACTTTACACGTTGGTCTTGGAACTTTTAGACCAGTAGCTACTGAAGATATTGAAAAACATAAAATGCATAGTGAATTTTATATTATGGATGAAAAAACAGCTAATATTTTAAACGAAACGCGGAAAAATAAACATAAGATTGTTAGTGTTGGGACAACTAGTACGAGAACTTTAGAGACAATTATGAATTTATATGGAACTTTTAAAGCTTGTCATGGTTTTACCGATATTTTTATATATCCGGGTTATAAATTCCAAGGAATTGATGCCTTAATTACTAATTTTCATTTACCTAAATCGACTTTAGTAATGCTTGTTAGTGCTTTGGCGGGAAAAGATAATATTATGCGGGCCTATAAAGAAGCTATAAAAGAAAAATATCGCTTTTTCTCTTTTGGCGATAGTATGCTAATAATAAAGGAGTAATAATATGGTTATTGTAATAGCCGGACCAACGGGAACCGGGAAAACTGATTTAAGTTTGTTTTTAGCGCAAAAATTAAATGGGGAAATTATTAATGCTGATAGTACGCAAATTTATAAAGATTTAAATATTGCTACGGGAAAAGTAAAAGATACAAAAAATATCCCGCATCATTTACTTAGTATTATGGATATTACTGAAGATTATAGTAGTTCGTTATTTCAAAAAGACTCTAGAAAATGTATTGAAGATATTTTAAAAAAAGGAAAGGTGCCAATTTTAGTTGGGGGAACAGGTTTATATTTAAAATCAGCTTTATACGATTATCAATTTTCTAAAAAAGAAAACAATAATTATGAAGGTTATAGTAATGATGAACTTTATAAAAAACTTTTAGAAGTTGACCCTAATACTAAAATTCATTTAAATAATCGGGTGCGGATTATTAGCGCTTTAAATTATTATGAAGCTAATAAAAGGCCATACAGTGCTAAAGAAAAAAACGATAAACTTTTATATGATACTTTATTTATTGGGTTAACAGCTGATAGAGACATATTATATTATAAAATCAACAAAAGAGTTGAAGATATGTTTGCCCAAGGTCTTTTAGAAGAAGCTAAAAATTTATATGATAGTGGTATTAGAACTAAAGCGGTTATGACGCCAATTGGTTATAAGGAATTATTTGCTTATTTTGATGGTACTATTACTTTAGAAGAAGCTAAAGAATTAATCAAAAAACATAGCCGGCATTATGCTAAAAGACAATATACTTGGTTTAACAATCAAATGAATTTAAAATGGTTTAAAGTTAATTATCAAGATTTTTCACAAACTGAAAATGAAGTTTTAGAATATATTAAAAGCAAAATATAGTTAAAGGCTATATTTTTTGTTTTAATCAAAATTATTTGACATATATTTTAATAGTCGTTGACAAAAGATAGTTTGCTATAATATAATTAAATTGTAAGTAGGAGGAGGATTTATGTATTGCAAAAAGTGTGGAACACAAAACACTAGTGACGCAAAATTTTGCGCCGGTTGTGGAGAAGCTTTAGATAGTCAAAATAATGGAGTAAATACTAATATGCTAGATACTTCTATTATTAGGAAAGCTATTAAAGCTAAAGCCAAAAATAGTTCTAAAAGTTCTTTAGTAATTACATTTGTTTTAGTAATTTTACTAGCAATTTTAGGAATATTTGTAATGACTATGAATGTTGGATTAGGGGCAATTTATTACTTGCTTTATATGATTTTATGGTTATTTGTTTTCTTTGGCATTGTTAAATCTAGTTTAGAAATCAGTCGGGGACAACAAGTAGAATGCGCAGATGTCATCAAAGGAAGTTTTAAAAACCCTAGTTGGTGCTTAAAATATATATTAGGTTCAATACTCTTTGGACTATTAATTGGTTTATTAATGTTAATACCAATATTAGGTTTTATACTTGGTTTAATTGCTGAAATATATTTAATACCAGTGTTAGTGATTTATATGTATAAACTAGCTGATCCAAATGTTCAAGATAAATCAATATCTAGTTTAGTAAAAAGTTCGTTGGAACTTGCTAAAGGTCACAGAGTAGAATTTTATGGTCTATTAATTAGTTTCTTTGGTTGGTTTTTACTTAGTATGGTAACTTTTGGAATTGCTTTACTTTGGGTTATTCCATATATTAATGTAGCTTTAGCGAATTTCTACCGTTATTTAAACAATGAAGAAGAATATAATAATGCTGAAAAAGGTATAAGTAATGCAGCTATTATTGCAATAGGAATTATTGGTTATTTTGCGTTCATCGTTATTATCGTTATTCTTGTTGTGGCCCTTATTATGGTGGGTATTGTAAATAGTGATGCCTTTGAAAAAAATAGTGATGGCACTTATGAATGGCATTGGGACAATATTAGTAGAGAAAATGATCGTGGTAGTTTTTATATCGAAAACATGGAAGGCGTAAATGTTGCTATTCCTAACGGTTATGAAACATTTAGCGTAAGTGGTTTTGATGAAGCTTTTATGAAAAAAGATGGAACAGTTTTAATGGCTACTAAAGTAATTGATGATGCTGGTGGTCTTGATTTAGATGTTTATTCTGACGAGTTAAAAAAATCTTTACCTAGCACTTATACTTGTGAAGATATTGAAAATAAAACAATTCATGGAAATGCTTGGAATAAATTAACTTGTGAATATAGTGAAGGAACTATTTTGCATAATTATATTGCTATTGATAGTGATAAGGCTTATTTAGTTACGGTAACAGCTTACGATACTAATTTAGATGAAGGTAATCGCGTTACTAGAGATGTTGAACATAATTTAAGTTTTGCTAATTAGTAAAACTTTTTTTGTTATATAAATTATCCATAAAAAATAAGACCAAATCGGTCTTATCTGTTGTAGTATTCGATAATTAATGATTCATCGATATCAGCATTTAATTCACTGCGTTCTGGCATTCTAACATAAGTGCCTTCCATTTTTTTATCGTCATAAGAGATAAAGTCAACGCGATTTTGTAAAGATTCTAAAGAAGCTTTTACAATTGCAAGATCTTTATCTTTTTCTTTTAAACCGATAACATCACCAGGTTTAACGATGTAAGATGGAATGTCAACTTTATGACCATTGACAGTAATATGTCCGTGGTTTACAAGTTGTCTAGCGCCTTTTCTAGTTGTTGAAAAACCAATACGATAAACTAAATTATCTAAACGACTTTCTAATAGTTTAAGTAAATTTTCACCATGGACACCGGCCATTTTACCAGCTTTAACAAAGAATGATTTGAATTGTTTTTCACTTAAACCATACATAAATCTAACTTTTTGTTTTTCTTGAAGTTGAATACCATAGTTTGATAATTTTCTACGGCGGCCATCTCTACCATGTTCTCCAGGAATATAAGGTTTTTTAGCTAATTCTTTTCCTGTTTCTAAAGTAGAAAATCCTAATCGTCTAGAAACTTTGTATCTAGGTCCAGTATAACGAGACATTTTCTTCCTCCTTTCATGTGCGAAAGGTTATTTTGCCAAATTATAGGGTGAATTATACTAATATCTTTGATAAGCAGCCTTACAAAGATAACCCCTTAAGGGAATAACCACATTATAATTTTCAAAATAACGCTGCTTTTTCACACGCTCTTTAATTATATTATGTTTTTTAATATAAGTCAATACCAGTTGTTTTTAAATCGTTTTAAAAGTATTTAAAATATAGAAAAAAATAATTTTATTTTAATTAAAAAGATAAAAGCTAACAAATATATACAAAAGTACACAAAAATATGGTACAATTATTATAGGTGAAGTATATATGAGTAATGAAATTATTATTGCTATAGGGGCGGTAATTGTATGTATAATTATTTTATTTATTATATTTAAAGTAATGCGTGGACATAAAAAAACCGAGTTAAAAAAAGTTATCGATGGTTTAGAATATGAAAAAAATCAAATTGCTACGGCTCCTGTTGGACCAGAACTGGCAAAAGTTGAAAGTTATGTCATGAATGATAAATTAAAAATCATGTATGAAGATTGGCAAGAAAGGCTTAGAGATATTCGTGAAATTAGAATTCCTAAAATTACGGATATGCTAATAGAAGCGGAATATTCCCTTTCAAAAATGGATTATAAAAGTACGATGTATAAAATTGCCAAATTGGAAATGGAAATATATAAAGTAAGAACTAAGTCGGAATTTTTATTAGAAGAAATTAAAGAGCTAACCATGAGTGAGGAGCGTAGTAGGGCAGTTATTACTAAATTAAAAGCTCATTATCGTGAACTTTATGAAAAATTTGAAGATCACGAAAATGAATATGCCGATATGAAAGATGTTGTAGCTAAACAATTTGCCAATATTTATAAACGCTTTGAAGACTTTGAAATAATTATGGATGAAAATGAATATACAGAAATTTCAACAATTGTCGAAGTAGTTGAAGAGATGCTAAAACATATGGATACGGTTATTGAAGAACTTCCTTCAATTGTTTTAATGGCCAAAAATATTCTTCCTAAAAAAATCAATGAAATTAAAAATGTATATGATCAGATGGTTAAAGAAGGATATCCTTTGGATTATTTGAATGTGGAATTTAATATAGAAGAAGCTAATAAAAAAATAAACGATATTTTAACAAGAGCTAAAGAACTTAATTTAGAAGATAGTTTATTTGATTTAAAAGTTTTAGCTGATTACTTTGAAAATTTATTTACGGATTTTGAAAAAGAAAAATTAATTAAAGCTGATTATGAAGACGCTAATCAAGCTTTTTGTAATAAACTTGAAAAAACTAATGATCTTGTCGATGATATTTTCACCCAATTAGAAGATTTAAAAAACACTTATAATCTAAAAGAAGAAGATATTAATAATTTAATAGATGTTAGAAATAGTTTAAATAAATTAAATGCTGATTATAAAAATTTAATTAGTCATACAAGTAATAATAGTTTTCCTTATTCTAAATTAACAGAAGAAATTGAAACATTAATTATTAATTTAGCGGAAATTGAAGAAAAATTAGACAAATCATTAAATGTTTTAGGCAGTATGCATGATGATGAACAAAGAGCGCGTCAACAACTTGATGAAGTTAAAACACTTTTAAGAAATTCTAATGATACGCTTCGTAGTTATAATTTACCAGTTATTCCTAACCATTATTTTGTCGAATTAAAAGAAGCTCACGAAGCTGTTAAAGAAATTGTTAAAGAACTTACTAAAAAACCAATAACTATTGAAGTTTTAAATACCAGAGTTGATACGGCTCGTGATCTAGCGCTTAAACTGTTTGGCAAAACTAAAGAAATGGTTAAAACGGCAATGTTTGCGGAAATGGCAATTGTCTATGGTAATCGTTTTCGGACTAGTGAAAAAGATGTTGATAAGTATTTATCTTATAGTGAAGTTTTATTTAATAAAGGAGACTATCAAAAATCATTAGAACTATCTATTAATGTTTTAAATAGGATAGAACCTGGTATTTATGATAGATTATTGAATTTATATGGAGAAGAAGCTAAATAATTTGGCTTTTTTTTATTATGTGTAGTATAATTGATAAAGAAACGAGGGATAGTATGGAGTTAATTTTAATTAAATATGGAGAGTTAACAACAAAAAAAGATAATCGCCAATTTTTTATCAATACTTTAGAAAAAAATATTAAAATGCTTTTAAAAGATGAAAAAATTATTATTACTAAAGATCGTGTAAGAATGTATATTGAATGTGAAGACGCTAAAAAAATAGCTAAAAAATTAAAAAAAGTATTTGGTATTTTTCGTATAGTAATTTGCTATAAAGTAAATAATAATATTGAAGATGTTTTAAAAAAATCTTTAGAAATTATGGATAAAAGTAAAAAAACTTTTAAAGTGGAAACAAATCGAGCTGACAAAAGTTTTCCGATTTCTTCGATGGAATATAGTAGACGCCTTGGAAGTCTTATTTTAAAAAACACCAACTTTAAAGTTGATGTTCATAATCCCGATATTACTTTAAATGTTGAAATCAGAAATAATGGAACCTATATTTATACAGATTTAATAAAAGGATTAGGAGGTTATCCCGTTGGTATTCAAGGAAAAGGTCTTTTAATGCTTAGTGGAGGTATTGATAGCCCAGTAGCTGGTTATTTAACTTTAAAAAGAGGAGTAAATGTGGAATGTTTGTATTTTGAATCACCACCACATACAAGTGAGGAAGCTAAAACTAAAGTTTTAAAATTGGCAAAAATTTTAAATGAATATTCTGGACATTTAAAGGTTCATGTGGTTCCATTTACTAAAATGCAGGAAGCAATATATAAAAATTGCCCTGACATTTATATGATAACCATTATGCGCAGAATGATGTATCGAATTGCTCATATTTATGCGGAAAAAATAGGAGCAAAAATTTTAATTAATGGTGAGAGTATTGGGCAAGTAGCAAGTCAAACTTTAAGCAGTATGAGTGTTATTAATAATGTTACTAATATGCCTGTAATTAGACCTGTAGCTTGTCTTGATAAACTGGAAATAATTGATATAGCCAAACAAATAGGAACTTATGAAACAAGCATTTTGCCGTATGAAGATTGCTGCACGATTTTTGTACCAAAACATCCAGTTATTAATCCAAATTTAGAAAAAGCTATAAATTATGAAAATAATTTTGATTATAAAACGATATTAGAAGATACAATTAATAATATTGAAGTAATAACTAATTTTGAAGAAAAATTTAATGACTTACTTTAACAAAAATTACCAATGAAAAAAATGTATTTTATCCTCAAACATGCACACTATATTAGTGTACAGGAGGTGAAATGTATGACTAGTAATAACAATAAATTAGTAGTTCCTGGTGCTAAACAAGCTATTGAACAAATGAAATATGAAATAGCTAATGAATTAGGTGTTCAAATGGGACCAGATGCAACTAGTAGAGCCAATGGTTCAGTTGGTGGTGAAATTACTAAAA
>CALVIK010000071.1 GCA_944329545.1 uncultured Bacilli bacterium | reverse complement strand
TCCATTATCATCTATACCAATATAAATAGTTCCATCATTTGTATTTGCAAAAGCAACAATTTCTTTTTTTATATCTTTTGTAAGTTCAACTTTTAATTCTGTTTCTTGATCTTCTTTATACATTTTCGTCACCCAATATTATTATATACAAATCAAAAAATATTATCAATCTATTCGACCACTTTTCGACCACTTTTCGACCATGAAATTAAAAAAACGAACAACAAAAAATAGTTGATTTTTCAAACAATTGGTTTGTAGTTGGAGATATTGAGCCATTAAGAGAAACAAACATATGCAATCATAAAAATAAATATTGTAATCAAGCTAATGTTAAAAGAATAAGAATACACGATTTCAGACATAGCTGTTCATCATTTTTAATAAATAATAATGCTGATATTTTGAGTGTATCTAAATATCTAGGAGACGCTAATGTATCAATAACATTAAACACTTATACCCATTTTTATGAAGAAAAATTAAATGAAATTCCTGCACTAATCGATAAAATTTGTACCCAAAAGCTTTAAAATATACTAAAACCCTTGATATATCAAGGGTTATTTTCATATTGGTGGAGCCGAGGAGACTTGAACTCCTGTCCAAATATACTTTAAAATAAACATCTACAAGTTTAGTTAGTTAACAAATGTCCTAGTAAATAAAGTAACTAACAACCAAATTTCCTAGTAAGCCTATATAATTCATTATTATTTCTAGGCTAAATAATAATATATCCCACTAGTGTGAGCCCTTATAAATTCTCGTGGGAGAAGAATAAATAAGAGCGCTTTGCACATTTCTTAGGCAAAAGCTAATTGGCCATTATAGCCTTTTTCTTTTCCATTTATATTTAAGTTTGTACTTAACGCGTACCTTCGACTTGCCGTTTAAATCTCCATATATTTGTCGAAACCAAAGCGGCCCCAAATAAGTGCTTCATATTATATCATTTATATGCACTTTTGTAAATTACTAAGCAAATTTTTAAAATAATTTTAATTTCTTTTACAATGATTTACATTTAACGATGCCTAGTATCATTTTGATTTTCTGAATAATCTGGAACATCTTTACTCTCAATGTCATCTAAAATTGTTAATAAAGTTGACATATCACATTTTTCTAAATCTATTTGCTTATTCTTGGCTAATCTCTCTTTTTCGGCAAATGTTGTTCGCGCCTCTTCTGCCGCTATTACATAAGGAAACAATTCTTTATCATATTGTTCAAAAACTGCTGAAAGACCTAAGGTAGTCATGATTTCACGAATATAATTGTAAAAATTCATAAAATAACCAGCAGCATATAAATAATACCGATCATCTAAAAGTGTTTCTAGCATAATATCTTTTAAATTATTTGTTAAAGAAAAATCGGCTAATTCCTTTAATTTTTTCTCATATTGCTCGACAAATTTTCTAACAATTCTATTAGCAAGTTTACTAGTTACCTGACTATAATATAAAATTTGTAAGCCATAAATTTTATTTACTAAAATGTTCAACATCTCACTAAGTTCTAAAATTTCCGTGGTCAAATAATTACTTATAGCTTGCCTAACGACAATCTCTTTAGAACTTTGACCAAAAAATGATAAATCGGCTAACCTCAATAATTCATTTGTTTGAAAAACTTTATTTTTATATATTTTAGCAAAATTTTTTAATTCAATATCTCCATAACTTATTTTTTTTATTTTATCGACTGCCATATCAGTGTTAGCTTCTAATGTATTAGTACTAGTTAAAAATACATTTCTTTCATCAGTTTCCGTCCATTTTTCCATAACTCATCTACCTCAATTTAAAATTTTTAGCTAAACTACGCTCAATATCGCGTTTTTTAATACTTTCTCTTTTGTCATATGTTTTTTTACCTTTAGCAACACCTAATAATATTTTTGCTTTTCCGCTTGTTATATACAATTTAATAGGTATTAAAGTAAAGCCTTCTAATTTTATTTTATCAGATAGTTTTAATATTTCTTTTTTATGTAATAAAAGTTTTCTCGTTCTTGTCTCTTCATGATTAAATAAATTACCTTGTTCATAAGGAGCAATATGCATATTCAAAAGAAAGCATTCACCATTTTTAATAATTGCATAGCTATCTTTTAAATTAGCTTTACCATTTCTAATTGATTTAATTTCTGTTCCTGTCAAAACAATACCCGCTTCATAAGTTTCAAATATTTGATAATTAAACTTGGCTTTCCGATTGTTTATCTCCATTTTTATCACCTTTATATATTTCAAAATCAATTTGGCCTTTATCTTTATTAACATTAACAACTTTGACTTTGACTTTATTTCCAAGCATATACCGCTTATTTGTTCTTCGGCCAATTAAAGAAAAACTGTTTTCTTCAAAGAAATAATAATCGTCATCTAAAGTATCAATTTTTACCATGCCTTCTACTAAATTAGGCAGTTCAATATACATTCCAAAATTCGTAACTGTATCGATTATTCCTGTATAAACTTCTCCGATATGAGAAAGCATATATTCAGCCATTTTCATATCGTCGACATCTCTTTCACAGTCAACAGCTGCTCTTTCTCTTTCAGAAGAATGCAAGGCTATTTCTGGAAGTTTAGTTGTGTAATAATTAATTACTTCTTTATTTGTTTGTTTTTTAAACAAATAAGTTCTTAAAAGACGATGAACTGTTAAATCAGGAAATCTTCTAATTGGCGAAGTAAAATGGGTATAATAACGACTAGCAAGACCAAAATGCCCAATATTAGTAGGGTCATAAATAGCTTTTTGCATACTACGAAGCATCATTTTGGATAAAATTGAATATTCTTTTTTATCTTTTAATTGCAATAAAATATATTGTATTGTTTTAGGGGTTATTTTCTTTAAATTAGCATTTACTTTATAACCCAAAACATTAATAAATTTTAAGAAACTTTCAATTTTTTCTTCTACTGGCGTTCCATGAACACGATAAATAAAAGGCAATTCCATTTTGGCAATTGTTTCAGCAACCGCTTCATTAGCTGAAACCATGAAATCTTCAATCAACATTTCACCTTCACCGCGTTCACGCTTTTGAATATCAATAGCTACACCTTTATCATCGACAATAATTTTTGGTT
>CALVIK010000070.1 GCA_944329545.1 uncultured Bacilli bacterium | reverse complement strand
TCATCTAAGACTTTGGTTTCAATACTATTATCTTGCTGGCGATATCTAAATTTAGCAGTACATTTTTTTGGTAACTTATCTAATAAATTAACTTCTTCAATAAGAGCACTATAACTAAGTAAATATTTATTTTCATCGCCCATTGCTACATATAAAATATTTTTATTTAAATCTTTTTCAGCTACAAACAATCTTTCACTAGTTCCGCCAACATGTAAACCCCTTCTTTGGCCAATTGTATAATACATAAGACCTTCGTGTTTACCTAAGACTTCCCCAGTTTCAATATTAACAATATTACCTGGTTTATTTGGCAAATAATTTTCTAAAAAATGTTTAAAATTACGCTCACCTATAAAACAAATACCCGTTGAATCTTTTTTATCAGCCGTAATTAAATCATACTTATGAGCAATTTCTCTAACTTCTTTTTTGGTTAAATCCCCTAATGGAAATAAAACATTTTTAAGCTGCTCTTTAGAAACTTGCGACAAAAAGTAAGTTTGATCTTTATTAGTATCTTTAGCTCGGTATAAAATGCCATCTTTTATTTTCGCATAATGACCCGTAGCAATGTAATCAGCTCCAAGTTTTTTAGCTTCTTTAGCAAACATATCAAACTTAATATATTTGTTGCACATAATATCAGGATTAGGGGTCCTTCCTTTTTTTAATTCATCTAAAAAATAAGTAAAAACATAATCCCAATACTCTTTAACAAAATCTACTCTATGTAGAGGAATATTTAATTTTTCACAAACTTTTTTCGCATCATTATAATCTTTCTCTTGCGGACAAATATCATTATTTAAATCAGGATTACCTAAAAAGTCACCATTAACACTAGTATCCCAATTTCGCATAAATAAGCCTTCTACTTCATAACCTTGATTTTTTAAAAGAATAGCGGCAACACTGCTATCTACTCCCCCACTAATACCGACTATGACCTTTTTCATAAAATCACCAGTATTATTGTACCAAAAAAACGGTAGAAAATCTACCATTTTACAATATTCATAACAAAATTAATAACTTCGGGAAGAATATATATTTCATAAAATGAAGTAACTATTAAAATGATGATAGAAAACACAAGTACTGTTAAATATCTATTCATATAATGTTTAAAATCAATTGGTTTTTTAGAAGTAATACTATTTATAATTCTAAAAGACATTATAAGAGCAAAAGCACTTAAAAGCATAAATACTAGTATATTTATAACATGATGCGGAAAACAGTAAATAAAAGCCATTAAAACCCCTTTTAATTTAAATGTTGCAATAATACTACCTACGGAAAAACCAATAACAAACGCTTTTAAAAATAATATTATTATAACAACAATAAAGCCAATTACCGAAACGCCTAAAAGCCAAATTAAAATAGCGAGTCCAACAGTTAAAATTAAAGCATTAATAAATGAACTCGTATAATCTAGTTTACCACTAGCAATATTATCAAAAAAAGTATTCAAATAACTTACAACAAGTTCCTTATCTGAAGAACTAATAATTGCCGTAAAAATCGCTCCGGTTGTTATACCAACAATTACTATAACTAGTAAAAAAACAAATAAATTTTTATTAATGCGAATATTTCTGTTTAACTTGTCCATATATTTTTTCATAATCTATTCTCCTCTAATCAATTATATTAAACTTAAAAAAATATATTCCAAAAAAAGTAAAAATAGTATATAATTAATGATAGAGGTGATTATTGTGAATGAAAAAATTCAAAAAATAATTGTTTGGATAATGTTAATTGTTATTTTATTATTCTTTGTAGCAACTATTGTTTGGGGGATTAATTAAAAATACAGGTTTTTAGGCCTGTATTTTATTTATAATCAATACAATTATTAGTAATATAATTTATAATTTTTTGATCAGTTTTTGTATCGTAATGAAGGCCATCAGGCGTTTCGAATTTAACATTATGATAAGAATCACAATAATGTAAATTGTTAAAATTATCATTTTTCATTGAAACTACTAAATAACTATTTAAAGTTTCAATTTTTGCCGTTGTTCTTTTATTTGTTTTAAAATTATCATTGATAATAGTTTCATCAATAGGATTTATAGAAAGCAAATAAAAATTAACATCTGAATATTTTTTTACGAATTTAGAATACTCTTGATAATAATTTTTACCGATTAATCTTGTATTATCAGAATAACTAATATCATTTACTCCCATATTAAACACAACATGATATATATAATCATCATTTTTATGCTCTAATTTATCTTCTAATAGTGGCATTCCAACATTTTTAAACCACTTGGTAGTAGCTCCTGATTTCGCAATAAATTCTATATTATCAGGTATTTTAATATCTTCATTATCCGCCATATATTCCATGCGAGAATCGCCAACTATAATTATTTTATTTAAGCCAATTTTCGCAATATTTGCTTTTTCGTTTGTTTCAAAAATACTGATATCATTTTCCACCTTTTCATTAGAAGACGCTGATATGGGTTCAATAAACAAAGTAAAAATAAATATTAAACTTATAAAGCTTAAAGTAAAAATGCTATTTCGTTTAATTTTAGATAATTTTTTTAAATTGTGCTGATTATATATAAATAAACATAAGCATGAGCATAATATAATTATTAAAATGCAAAGATGACTTATTGAAATTATATAATCAGTATTAAATAAAACCATACAAATCACCACTACTTGATATTTTATCACAAAATATTAAATTTTTATGATAAAAGTATTATTTTTAATGCTTTTTGACACTATATTTAATTCTTTTTTTATTTGTGAAAACAAAATAACCAATAATTATAATTACTGAACCAACAAATAAAGCCAAAGCAAC
>CALVIK010000069.1 GCA_944329545.1 uncultured Bacilli bacterium | reverse complement strand
TTTAGCCATTTCAGGAGAAACTAAAGTATAAGTTTTTACTTCATTAAGACCTAAAGTTCGAAGCCGTTTAGAAATTATTTTACGATATTTTATATCTTTAGCATACTCACCTTTTTTAATAGCTACTTGCGGTAAGGTTGATTTTAAATTATGATAACCATATAGCCTACCTACTTCTTCAGCGATATCATTAACATAAGGGTCGATATCTAACCTTCTATTTGGAATTGTAACGATAAAAGTATCATCTTGATATTCATATGGAAAATCTAATCTTTGAAGTTCCGTTTTCACATCAGTCGCACTAATAGTTATACCAAGTAATGAATTAATTTCTTCTGGTTTAAATTTAACAATTTTTGGTGTTTTATCTACTGTATCATGTTTAACAGTTCCCGAAAGAACTTTTGCAGAAGCATATTTTTCTAGTAAATGACAAGCTCTAGCCATAGCTTTATTAGTATATTCATAATTTAAACCTTTACCATAACGAATAGAAGCTTCACTTTTTAAATTCAACCGAGCTGCAGTATTTCTAATACTAACACTATCAAATATTGCACTTTCAATTAAAATAGTTTTGGTGTTTTCGGTAACTTCCGTATTTTCTCCGCCCATGACTCCAGCAATACAAACAGGATTATGCCCATCAGTAATAACAATATCGTCATGAGTTAAAACTCTATCAATCCCATCTAAGGTTTTTATTTTCTCATCATCCTTAGCATTTCGAACTAAAATTTTATCACCCAAAGTATCTTTATCAAAGAAATGAAGGGGTTGACCATATTCTAGCATCACATAATTAGAAATATCCACAACATTGTTAATAGAACGCATTCCGTATGCTTGCAGACGCCGTTTAATAAAATCGGGTGAAGGACCAATTTTAACATCTGTCACCATTTGCGCTAAATAATAGGGGCATTTTTCCGTTGCTACTTCTAAGCTAAAATGATTTTTAATATCATCATTAATAACTGTTACAGAATCTTCTGGTAATGTTACTTTTTTATTTAAAATCGCCGCTATCTCATAGGCAAAACCGATATGATAATAACAATCATTATTACGATGTTTATGAACATCAAGTTCGTATAAAGTATCTTCTAAATTAAGATATTTCATGGCATCAGCACCAACCTTAGCTTGCGCTGATACTTCTTCAATACCTTTACTATAAGTCTCTTCATTTTTCTCTTCTAACCCAAGTTCATATAAAGCACAAATCATTCCATTTGATTCAACACCACGAATTTTGCTTTTTTTAATTTCAAAATCACCAGGTAAAATAGCCCCAGGTAAAGCGACAATGACTTTTAAACCTTCGCGAACATTTGGAGCTCCACAAACGATTTGCGTAATTTCTGAACCAATATTGACCATGCATATATGTAAATGATCAGAATCAGGATGCATTTCACATTTTATAACTTCACCAATTACTAAATTATCAATATGATTAGTAATAACTTTTTCAATATTAATACCAGCTTTAGTTATTTTTACCGCCAATTCATTTAAATCTTCGTCGCTAATATCAATATAATCTTTAACCCATTCTAAGCTAATCATAAGCTAGCCTCCTTCCTATCAAAGGTTTTACTTTCTCTTAAATCATTAGTATAGAATACTCTTAAATCGTCGATATTGTATTTAAGCATAGCTAATCTTTCTGCGCCAAAACCAAAGGCAAAACCACTCCATTTTTTAGGATCATAGCCACAGTTATTAAGCACATTTGGATGAACCATTCCCCCACCAGCTACTGTAATCCAGCCGGTGTTTTTACAAATACTGCAACCTTTGCCTTTACAATGATGACAACTAATATCCATTTCTACTGAAGGTTCAGTAAAAGGATAATAACTAGGTCTAAATCTTGTCTTGGAATCTTCGCCAAATAAATGTTTAGCAATAACATCGAAAGTTCCTTTTAAATCCGATAAACTAATATTTTCATCAACTAAAAGACCTTCTATTTGCATAAATTGATGAGAATGGGTCGCATCATCATCATCTCGCCGATAAGTTTTACACGGACAAATCATTCTAACTGGTTTTTTACCTTGAGCTTCTAACATACATCTAATTTGTACTGGTGAAGTTTGACTTCTCAAAAGAAGTTCTTCATCTTGAACATAGAAAGTATCTTGAGCATCTCTAGCTGGATGACCTTTTGGTAAATTTAACATTTCAAAATTATATTTATCAAGCTCAATTTCCGGTCCATCAATTACATCATATCCCATTGATATTAATAACTCTTCAACTTCTTCAATTAATTTTTCTAAAATACTAGGCGCCCCGACCGGTAAATCTACAGCTGGAAGAGTAATGTCAATACTTTCTTTACTTAATTTTTCGTTTAAAATATTAGCTTCAATTTCTTGCTTTTTACCATTTATTAAATCATTAACTTCGTTTTTTAATTTATTTAAACTAGCGCCAAAAGTTTTTTTCTCTTCTATTGAAAGATCTTTTATTTTGGCTGAAAGTCCAGTAATACTTCCTTTTTTACCTAAATATTTTGTTTTAATTTCATTTAAAGAATGTTCATCGTTAATGTCTTTAAGTTCGTTTTTTAAATTTTCTAAAATTTGTTCTAATTCCATAATTTCCTCCTATTCACAAAAAAACTTATAAATGTAAGGGCGTAATTTACGCGGTACCACCTTACTTTATAAGTTCTACTTACCTCAAATAGTTTAACGCACTAAAACGGTATATTTTTACATATACAGCTACCAAAGTGAATTCACAAAAGATTATTGCTAGATTTCCACCATCACTAGCTCTCTATAAATAAGGGCTTTTGCTACTATGTTTTGGTCATGGCTTTTAACAACTAATAATAATTATAGCACATTTTTTACAGATTTAAACATTTTATTTTAAAATTAATCTTGTTTTTCAGCAATTAAACTAATATCTGTAATTTTATAAGAAAGATTTATTCTATCCCCTATCTGCACTTTTATATATTTATAATTACCATTATCAAAATAGCAAGAAGTGTCTTTATTTCCCCTAGAAATTTGACAAGTTGTACTATTAGTAAAAGTTGTACTATTAGAATAACTAACAATAACTGTCATATCATTTGTTACGGTATCTTGCAAACTAACATAAATACCGTCAATATTTTGATAACCATTTGTATTCAAAACAAAATATGGATTGGGATCATTTGTAGTCCAAGTACCAGTAGACGCGGTACCTTCTAAATAACCAAATGTTTCTTCTAAATGAGTACTGTCCCAAATATTATAAGCTGTACTAACGCCGCTGATACTGCCAACATCATTTAAAGCGGCTTCTTTTAAATTATCCATACTTATTTTGCGATTTGCTAAAACAGCTAAACTACCTAACATTAACATTAAAAATAACGCTAAAATTCCATATAAAAGCGCTGATGTGATAAAACCGTTCTTATTCATACCACTTGCCTCCTAGAATAATTATATCCTAATAAATAAAAAAACTCAAGCCAAAAATAGACCATTACCTATAATCGTCTATTTATTTTTAATATATTATATTAGGTGATGTATATGCGAAGAAATTGGTGGTGTGGTCGTGGTAAATGGTGTATTTTAGGAATGGCTTGTTTTATTATTGTTATATATCAATTGTTTTTAACAATTTTTATTGTTACAAGATTTAATGTCATTTTATTATTTATCTTTTTAATTTTTCTTTTTATTACCCTTTTTCGCCTTTTCTTTTGGTAAGTAAATCAGCTTTTTCTAAAGATTCGATAAAATTATTAACTATTTTACAGTTTTCGTATTCGTTTTTATCTAATGTAATAATATCCGGCATAATTATTAAAGTATCCAAAAGTTTTTTTTCATCAGAAAGTAAGGGATAATGTTTTTCATATTCTTTAAAGATATCCGTAAAATCAAATTCTAAAGTATGTTTTTTATAAAGTTTATATATATCAAATACAGGACTACCTATTTTAGCTTTATTCCAGCTTATTAAATAAGATTTATCATTACGAATAAAATGTTCTAATGACAAATTATTATGTAAAACAACATTGCGTTGTTTCTTTTTTTCTTTAACTTCTTGATGCCAGAAATTTAACCTTTCACTACATTTATCTATCATATAATATACTTTATTAATATTGCGCGCTAATAAATATTCACTAGGGCTCATATAGACTTTACTTTCAATTAAAGTAATAATATCAGTATAATAACTATATAAATATTCAATATTGCCACTAATATCGTCATATATTTCTTCATAATACTCGGTATCAATTTCTTTATAATGCGTTGTTTTACTGTGAAGTAAAGCCACTAAATGAATTAAATCAAGCATTTTTTGTTCCTTTGGAATATCATAACCTTCAATGTATTCATCGAGACGATAATCATCATTACTTTTATTTAAACATCTAGGCATATAATCAAAATTACGCGATTTTAAATATTCTTGGATTTGTGGATTAATATTACCATTTTTAAAAACAAATTTCCCTTTAGTAGTATTAATAATGGTACTGTGACCTTTATTAATATATTCTTTCGGAACCAAAGTAAATTTTCTTAATGCATCGTTAATTTCCATTATCTGCTATAATTAATTTATCACCTATTTTTATATTATCTAAATCATTATACATATCTAAAACATCTTTTGTAACTTGATAACTATCCATAATACTTTCAATAGTATCATTTTCGGTAATTACATGAATTTTATAAACAACATAGTTATCATTATCATCAAAAGTGTTAAAAATTGACTTAGTATTTCGCGTTTCTTCTTTTTCTTCCTTTTCTTCTTGTTTTTCAGGTTCTACCTCTTCTTTAACATCCACCTCTAATACCTCCTTTCTTTCTTCTTCTTTTTTTTCTTCTAGTTCATCTATAGCTACTTCAATATTAATAGCTAAAATTTTATCATTAATTACTTCATAGTAAAAATCATTAATATCTATTTTAATATTATCTGTATTATATTTACTATCAATAGTAATATTAACCGGAAGTTTATATTCAAAGTTATCTAAAGTAATACTTGAAGGCGTCATTTTATAAGCACCACTAACAATAAAATCACCACTAATAATATTTTCTTCTTTTTTTTCTAAAGTATGCTCCAAAGAAATACTATTAATACCCGCAATATTAGTTTCTAAAGTTATTTCTTTTTTAAATGGAATTATTTTTTTCATATTTTCCCCTCCTACCCAATTATATTATTTAAAACTTATTTAATTACAAAAAAATCATAACATTTTCTGTTACGATTTTTT
>CALVIK010000068.1 GCA_944329545.1 uncultured Bacilli bacterium | reverse complement strand
AGAAGATAAATTGCCGAACTACTTTTAAATTCTGGAAGAAATGAGAAAAATATATTAAATAACTTGAATAATTAAACGAGTTATGATATATTATATTTGAAGAGGCAAGTCTTTAACGAGGCTCCTCCAATAGGAAGACCCTAGCTATCGGCTAGGTTTTTTTTGTGTCTACTTTTTGGTAGAAGGGTGGTCTTTTAGAAGAACTAAAAGAATCACAAGAATAACGAGGTATTCCAAAACCTTTTTTTCCTTTCATAATATCTACCCCCTTTCTTATTAAGAAGGAGCCGATATTAACTTGCCTCTATTATGTATTATAGAATAAAAAAATAAAAATCCCTGCAAAAAAACTAAAAAAATTAATTAAAAAAAAACTTACTTGTGTAAGCTTTATTTTATACTAGAACTAATAAAGGAATCAAATAGAGGGTGGCATTTAGTTGGTCGACTTTTAAATTCTGGATGAAACTGACAGGCAATAAAATGTTTGTGTTTATTTAATTCAATTATTTCTACTAAATTACTTTCTTTATTAATACCTGAAAAAATTAAGCCGTTTTTTTCTAAAATATCTTTATAATTATTGTTAAATTCATAACGATGCCGATGTCTTTCTTTAATGTTTTCACATTTATAATCATTATAAGCTAAAGTTCCTTTTTTAATATGACAATTATAATTACCAAGTCTTAGAGTTCCGCCCATATTGATAATATTTTTTTGTTCGGCCATTAAATCAATAACTGGTTCTTGGCACATATTATCAAATTCCCGAGAATTAGCTTCTTTAATATGACAAACATTTCTGGCAAATTCAATAACTGCTAGTTGCATTCCTAAACAAATGCCTAAGAAAGGGACATTGTTTTCTCTAGCATAAGTAATGGCTTTTATCATGCCATATATTCCGCGTTCACCAAAACCACCAGGAATAATAATTCCTTTAGTATTTTTGAAAATTTTATTTAAATCAACATCACTTTCTAATTTTTCACTATCTACCCAATTAATATTTACTTTTGTGTGATATTTATAACCAGCATGTCTTAAAGCTTCAGCTACTGAAAGATAAGCATCGTGTAGTTCAGTGTATTTTCCGACTAAAGCAATTTCAATTTCTTTGTCTAAAGAGTCTGTTGTTTTAATTAGTTTTTGCCATTCTTTTAAATTAGCTTTTTTATTTTCTAATTTAAACTGTTTTAAAATAATTTCATCAGCTTTTTGATTATAGTAATTAATAGGAATTTGATAAATGTTTTTGACATCAACAGAGTCGATAATATTTTCTTTTGGAATACTACAGTATAAAGCAATTTTATTTTTTAAGTGATCATCTAAAGCAATAGGACTTCTAGTTACAATCATATCAGGTTGAATGCCAAGTCCTCTAAGCTCGATAACCGAATGCTGAGTTGGTTTAGTTTTAAGTTCATCAGAACCGTAAATAAATGGTACTAGGGTAGTGTGAACAAAGAAAGTATTTTCTTTACCTTTTTCTAAAGCAATTTGTCTTAAAGCTTCGATAAAGGCTCCGGATTCAATGTCGCCAATTGTTCCTCCAATTTCGGTAATAACAATATCAGCTTTACTAGTCATCCCGGCTTCATAAACTTTATTTTTAATTTCATTAGTAATATGTGGTACTATTTGCACAGTAGCGCCTAAATAATCGCCGCGTCTTTCTTTTTCAATTACTGCGCTATAAATTTTGCCAGTTGTTATGTTAGATGTGTAATTTAATTCTTCATCGATAAATCTTTCATAATGACCCAAATCAAGATCAGTTTCGGTTCCATCGGCGGTAACGAAAACTTCACCATGTTGGAAAGGACTCATAGTCCCTGGGTCAACATTAATATAAGGGTCAAATTTTTGCATAAATACTTTATAACCTCTTGATTTCAGTAACAAGGCTAAAGATGAGGCGGTTATGCCTTTACCAAGACCAGAAACAACACCACCTGTTACAAATACATACTTTGTCATATAAATACCTCCTAAAAAACAAAAAAATATTCTCGTGAGAGAACATTTGGCTCTTTTTAATTGTATCATATTTTTGATGTTTTTTAAATTGTTTTTGCGTTTTAATATTAAAAAATTGCGATAAGCAATTGATTTTTTAGATGGTGCCACAAGTAGGAATCGGACCTACATTAAAGCATTACCATTGCTTCGTAATACCATTATACTATTGTGGCAAGTACTCACATTATATCAATTATTATACTTTAATGCAACATATTTTTTCCAGATTTTAGAAAAAGAAAGCTGTGAGAAGTTATAAAATAAAAAAAATATTGTTTTTTGTCTTTTTTTCAGTCTTTTTTACTTTTCATTTACAGAAATTTATAGTATAATTACTTGTAGACTGTAGGAGATGATGGTATGGAGCATATTTATTCTAGTATCGATATTGGTAGTGATACGATAAAATTAGTTGTTTGCCAGCTTTATAAAGAACATTTAAATTTGCTTGCGGCAACTAGCGTACCAGCAGAAGGTATAAAAAGGGGTTTAATTACTGAACCCAAAAGTGCGCAAGCATCAATAAAAAAAGCTTTTGATGATGTTCAAGATATGCTTGGTATTCAAATAAAAAAAGTTATTGCTTCTGTACCTAATTATTTTGCAGAATATACACTGATAAATGGACAAACAGCAATCGCCGATAATATTGTAACTAATAAAGATATTGTTGCTGCTTATAAAGATGGCATTCGCAAAAACATTAGTGTAAACATGGAATTTGTTAATATTGTTCCTATTGATTTCAAAATTAACGAAAAGACAATTATGAAAGATCCTAAAGGTTTTCCGGGACAGACTTTAGAAGCCCGGGCGATGATGGTTACAACTCCAAAGAAAAATGTTTATTCTGTCGTTAGTTTACTTGAAAGTATGGGGATTGAAGTTGTCGATATTTCAACTAGTACTATTAGTGATGTTTATTCTTTTAAAAATAAAGTTATCGACAGTTCAGTAGGAGCTTTAGTTAATATTGGCGCTGGTACATCAACTGTTAGTATTTATAATAGAGGTATTCCTATTAATACTAGCGTTATTAATCAAGGCGGTCTTGATATTGATAAAGATTTGGCTTATGCCTATAAAATAAGTACACCAGAAGCCAGAAAAATAAAAGAACAATTTGCACTAGCGTATCCGAAAAACGCTGATGTTCATAATGTGTATGAAGTTACTAATTTTGAAAAGAAAAAAATAAAAATAAACCAATTAGAAGTTTCAAAAATAGTAAATACCAGTTTAAATAAAATAATAGAAAGAATAAAAGAAGAAATAAATGAATTGACTAATAATGAAGTAAAGTATATAATTATTACAGGTGGAATTAGCAATTTAGAAGATATTGAATATTTATTTCATCGAACACTAGGGGCTAAAGTGAATATTGGAAAAATAAAATTATTAGGTGCGCGAAACAACAAGTACAGCACCGCTATTGGTAATATTATTTATTTTATCGAATCACTTAAATTAAAAGGGCAAGAATATACGATGATAAGCCTAGACGATATAGATGTGCTGACAACGCCAAATAAACATTTGGTTAGTACATCAGAAGATACAATGCTCGGTAAAGTATTTGGATACTTTTTCGGCGAATAGGAGGAGTTATAAATGTTTGGATTAGAAATGGATCAATTAGCAAGAATTAAAGTAGTTGGAATAGGTGGCGGTGGTTGTAATGCCGTTAATAGAATGATTGAATCAGGAGTGCAAGGGGTTGACTTTATTGTAGCCAATACTGATTTGCAAGTGTTAAACAATTCATTAGCAGAGACAAAAATACAAATAGGTGAAGAACTTACTAATGGTCTTGGAGCGGGAGCTGACCCTAAAATTGGTAAAGAAGCGGCCTTAGAATCAAAAACTGAATTAGAAGAAGCTTTAAAAGATTCTGATTTAGTATTCATAACTTGCGGTGAAGGTGGTGGAACCGGTACTGGTGCTGCTCCGGTAATTGCTGATATTGCGCAAAGCAAAGGTGCTTTAACAGTTGGTATTGTTACAAAACCATTCTCTTTTGAAGGCAAAAAAAGAATGAATCAAGCTTTAGAAGGAATCGAAGAATTAAAAAAACATGTTGATACTTTAATTGTTGTTCCTAATGATAGATTAAGAGAAATTATCGACAAATCAACACCACTTTTAGATTCATTTAAAGAAGTTGATAATGTTTTAAGAAGAGGTGTTCAATCAATATCTGATTTAATTGCTGTACCGGGTTTAATTAACTTAGACTTTGCTGATGTTAAAGCAGTTATGGAAAAACGCGGTAGTGCTTTGATTGGTATTGGCGCTGGTGTTGGTGAAGATAGAGCTATTGAAGCGGCTAATCAAGCTGTTTTAAGCCCACTTTTGGAAACTAGTATTGATGGGGCAACTGATGCTATTATTAATGTAACTGGTGGGCCAAACTTAACATTACTTGAAGTTGAAGAAGCTGCTGAAGCTATTAGAAAATCAGCAGGTAATGATTTAAATACGATCTTCGGAGCTGTTATTAATGAAAACTTTACTGATGAAATAATCGTTACGGTTATTGCTACAGGTTTTGAAGATGAGAAAAAAGAAATGGCTCATGCTAGTGAAGGTAGTGGATTAAATTCTATTTTAGATGACGATGATGATTCAGCAATTCCTTCATTCTTAAGAAAAAGAGGATTGTAATAAAAAGATTACTTTGTTAATTCAAAGTAATCTTTTTATTATATAGCTATTGACTTTTATTTTTGATTTGTTAAAATATAATTCAAGGATGTTGTAGTATGTCTGGTAAAAAGGATGAAACTGGAGTGTCTTGGACAACTAGACGTGAAGATGGAACGCCGAAACAAGACAATTCCAAATTTTTTAAAGATACTGATAAGTATCAAAAGAATGAACACATATGGTACGATAGAGAAAGGGGACAATTAGGATATCGCGGTCCCAATATGACGAAAGAGGATAAGGAAAATTATCGCCAATTAAAGAGAGGGAAATAAGATATGAAATATGATTTGAAAAAATTATTGTTTAGTGAACTTGTTTATTTGAAAGAACACGATCAAGAAAACTTCGCTAAATATTACAAAGAGTTAATGGAAAGACTATTGTTTTGCGGTTTTGAAGAAAAACTGTGTAATGCTATAATTGATTATGAAATCGATCTTTTAAATAAAATAAATTTTAAATTAAAAACACCTTATGTCGAACAAAAATATTTTTTAAATGAAAATTTCAAATCAAAATTATCAAAAGATAGAGATGTTTATGGAGCATTTGCTAATGATGATGGTCCAACAAAGGATACCCTTTGTTTAAGTGAACTGATTTTTCTTGATGATGAAATTGGCTATATATTAACTCATAGTAATGAAAAATTTAATAAAGAGGCCTTAAAAGAAGCCAAAAAATTTATGCCTAGTGAAGATGAACCATGGTTACAAAACGAATTTTTTACAAGAATTAATTTTTATAATTGGAAATTATTTGATGAACCGAAAAATGAAGAGTTAAAAGCTAAAGAATTGATTTTCTTTAGAAATGAACATCAAATATTATTTTTTAATAAATATGATTATTATACAAAAACTTGGCGGCCTTATACCGATGATTATTTTAAAATATATGGTTATAATTAATAAGTCTACTTGTAAAAAGTAGGCTTTTCATATATAATTAAATAGGTGATTTAAATGTTTGAAAATTTAGGAGATAGATTGCAAAATGCCTTAAATAAAATAAAAGGTTATGGAAAAATTAGCGAAGAAAATATTGGCGAAGTAACAAGAGAAATTAGATTAGCGCTATTAGAAGCTGATGTTAATTATAAAGTTGTTAAAGAATTTATTAATAATGTTAAAGAAAAAGCTTTAGGTGAGGAAGTTAAAAATAGTTTAAAACCGGGTGAAGTGTTTGTTAAAATTGTTAAAGATGAGCTTGTCGATTTATTAGGTAAAGAGGATGAACCGTTAATTGTCGTAAAACCAATGACAATTGTGATGATGGCTGGTCTTCAAGGTAGCGGTAAAACAACAACGGCAGGAAAACTTGCAAGACTTGTTCGTAAAAAATTTGCTTTAAAACCACTTTTAGTAGCGTGTGATGTTTATCGACCAGCGGCGATTGATCAATTAAAACAATTAGGTAAAGAACTTAATATTGAAGTATATAGTGAAGGCAAAAAAGATCCTATAGAAATAAGTAAAAATGCGGTTAATTATGCTAAAGAAAATGGTTATAATTATGTTATAATTGATACGGCCGGAAGGCTTCATATTGATGAAGATTTAATGCAAGAATTACAAAATATTAATGAAAATGTTAAACCAAATGAAATATTATTAGTTGTTGATAGTATGACTGGTCAAGATGCGGTAAATGTTATTACAGGCTTTAATGAAAAATTGCCACTTACCGGAGCGATTTTAACTAAATTAGACGGTGATACTAAAGGTGGAGCTGCATTATCAATTAGACATTTAACAAATATTCCTATTAAATTTATTGGTGTTAGTGAAAAAATGGATGGTTTAGAAGCTTTTTATCCAGAGAGAATGGCTAATCGTATTTTAGATATGGGCGATTTGATGGGCATGATTGAAAAAGCCGAAGGTTTAATGGATGACGAAGAAGCTTTAAAAACTGCGGAAAAAATGCAACGAGGCAAATTTGATTTAGAAGATTTTTTAATCCAATTAAATCAAATTAAAAAACTAGGACCTTTAGAAAACATTCTTAAAATGTTACCAGGCGCTAAAAAAATGGGCCTTAATAATGTAAATATTGATCCAAAGCAAATGGCTCATGTTGAAGCAATTATTTTATCGATGACTCCGAAAGAAAGAAAAAATCCAGATATTTTAAAAGCTAGCCGAAAAAGAAGAATTGCTAATGGTAGTGGTACTTCTGTTGAAGAAGTAAATAGATTGTTAAAACAATTTGAGCAAATGAAACAAATGATGAAAAAATTAGGTAGTGGTAATTTTAAAATGCCATTCTAATAAAAAAATAACGGTTAAAAACCATTATTTACAAAACCTTGGCAACAGCCTGGATCATTATTAATAACTTGATTTTCCTCTGAACAAGAATACTGTGGTGTATATGTATGATTATAAATGTGTTTATTAATTACATGAGTATGTATTGGACAAATATGATTAACTTCGTGGCAGAATTCTCTTTCAATACATTTGTTAATTGCTGGTTCAACTATTGGACAGTTTGCTTCTTGATAATTTGGCATTTGGTTCATCGGACACATACAGTCTTTTTTAAACATTTCGTTTCCCCCTATCTACACTATAATATGAATAAAATAAAACAATGAATAAGTTATATGTCTTAGATTGTTTATAATTTAAAATAAATTGTGGGAAATAATAAAAAATACAAGTAATTAGCAGTTATAATGGTTTATAACCATTTTTTTAATAAAAAAAAACTCTATTGAGTTTTTAATGCATAATTTGATTATAAACATCTTCAACATTCATAAGCTCTTGTTTATTTTTATACTGCGGTTTTAAATGTAAATGAAAATGTTTAACTTCTTGCAATAAACCATTATTTTGTACTAAAGTAAGACCTTCTGAGTGCAATTTTTCTCGTAATAATTTATCGATTTGTTTAGCTATTTTTAAAATATGAAGCCAAGTTTCCTTATCCATATCGTAAATATCTAAAATATGTTTTTTATGAACAATTAAAGTATGTCCATTAACATCAGGATTGACATCTAAAAACACGATAACAGTTTCATCTTCGTAAAGCGTATAACTAGGAATTTCACCTTTAATTATTTTACAAAAAATATCCATATAATCACCTTCCGTTATAATTATACTATAAAATAAAAAAAAAGAGTAGGTACTCTTTCGTGAATATCTGCGAATATTCTATTTTATAATGGCCGGTATTTTATAAAATTATGCTCCAAAAATATTTTTTTGAATAAAATATTATATTAGGAGGGAACTTATGAACCGCGAAGATTTTAAAATTTTATATACTGGTCTTATTTATTTTGATAATGCAGCTACGGCTTTAAAACCATATATTTTGTCAGAAACTATTAGTGATTATTATAATTATTATAGTGCGAATGCCCACCGTGGCAATTATGATCTTAGTTTAAAATCTAGTAAAATGTATGAAAAAACTAGATTGCTTGTTAAAGAGTTTATTAATGCTCAAAAAGAAAAAGAAATTATTTTTACTAGTGGAACTACTGATAGTATTAATAAAATAGTTTTTGGTTATTTCAAACATCATTTAAAAAAAGATGATGAAGTTTTACTATCTAAAAGTGAGCACGCTTCTAATGTTTTACCATGGTTTATGCTCTCTAAAGAAATCGGGTTTAAAATAAAATATATTCCACTTAATGAAAACCATGAAATTACTTTAGAAAGTCTCAAAAAAATGCTAAATAATAAAACTAAAGTTATTGCCTTAGCGCATATTACAAATGTTGTGGGTGATATCAGGCCTCTTGCTGAAATTATTGAAATTGCCCACAAAAACAACATTTTAGTTTTAGTTGATGGGGCGCAGAGTGTTGCTCATATGCCAGTTGATGTTCAAAAACTGGATATTGATTTTTTGGCTTTTTCCGCGCATAAAATGAGTGGACCGACAGGAGTTGGCGTTTTATATGGTAAAGAAAATTTATTAAAAGAAACAACCCCTATAATTTTAGGTGGTGGTATGAGTGCTGAATTTAATACTAAAGGGGAAGTTATATATAAAGATTTGCCCGATTTATTAGAAGCTGGAACGCCCAATATTGCCGGAGTTATTGGCTTTGGTGAAACGATAAAATATTTAAATAATATTGGTATGGATAAAATTAGGATTTATGAACAAGAACTAAAACAATATTTAATTAAAAGGTTAAAAGAAATAAAAAAGGTAAAAATTTATAACGAAAAAGCAAATAGTTCGATTGTTACCATTAATTATGAAGGAATTTCACCTTATGATTTAGCGCTTTATTTAAATAAATATAATATATGTGTAAGAGCTGGTAATCACTGCGCAAAAATATTAAAAGAAGAACTTAATATTAACAATACTTGTAGAATTAGTTTATATTTTTATAACACTAAAAAAGAGGTTGATTATTTAATTGAAACATTGAAAAATATTGAGGTTTTTGATTTCTAAAAAAATATGCTATAATTAAGATAGTAGGAGAGATTATTATGCGGATTAAAAATATTATTATTTGTATTATTTGTGCTTTAATACTATTATTAGTTATCGGTTATTTAGCGTTTATTTTTATCATAAATATTACCAGTTAAATTAAAATTTAATTTCGGATAATCTCCATTTCTTGAACATTTTATAAAAATAATATATAATGTAGTTGGTGAAGCGAATGAAAAAATGCACTATTTTATGTAATCCTAGTAGTGGATCTAACGATAAAGAAAAATTAATAACAGAATTTAAAAAAATTTTAAAAGATTATGGCTATGAAGCTAGTGCTGTATATACTAAATATAGCGGTCATGCTAAAGAAATCGTTGCAAAAGAAAAAACCGATTTATTAGTTTCACTAGGTGGAGACGGAACTTTTAATGAAGTTGTTTCAGGTAATTTACTTCGTCAAAATAAACTGCTTTTACTGCATATACCGCTTGGTACTACTAATGATTTAGGGGCAATATTTGGTATGGGTAAAGACCCTATTCAAAACTTAAAAATGAGTTTAGAAGGAAAAATTAAAGAAATAGATATTTGTAAAATTAATGATAGACCTTTTGTTTATGTTGCAGGTCTTGGTAAATTTACCGATGTAGCTTATGATACTCCAAGAAAAATGAAAAAAAATCTTGGTTATTTAGCATATATTATAAAAGCTATTAAAAGTTTTAATAGTAAAACGCAACTATTTGAAATGGAATACACTTATAATGGGGAGACATATAAAGGATTATATTCTTTAGTTTTGGTTTGTAATGCTAGTAGAATGGCGGGAATTGAAGTTTTCAATGATGTTAAAATGGATGATGATATGTTTGAAGTATTAATGACTAATATTACGAGTCGAAAAGATATATTAAAAACTCTATATTTAATTAAAACAAGTGATATTACGAAAGTACCCGGTTTTTATTTTTTTAGAACGAATAATCTAAAAATTAAATTAGCTGAAGAACCGAAAAAAAACTGGTGTATTGATGGTGAAAAATTAAAACATAAAGCTCGAGAATTTGAAATAAGCATCGTTAAAGGAACTAAGATGCTACTTCCTAAAAAAGAACTTCACAAAATATTCTTAGATGAATAAGGCAAGCTATTAGTTTGCTTTTTTAGTTTGAATTATGTTATAATTATTAAGGTTTTAAACGAAAGAAAGGAGAAAAATATGAGTAAAATTAAAATATTTGCTTTAGGTGGGCAAAATGAAAACGGAAAAAATATGTATGTTGTCGAAGTTAATAAAGATATATTTGTCTTTGATGCCGGCTTAAAGTATGCCGACGATAAGATGTTAGGTGTTGATTATATTATTCCATCTTATGATTACTTAAAGAAAAATGCTAGTAATATTAAAGGCCTTTTTATAACTCACGGTCATGATGAACATATGGGGGCTTTAGCTAATATTCTAAAAGACATACCAACTTTAAAAGTGTATGCTACAGCCTTCACTTTAGAAATCATCAAAGAAGATTTAAAAGCGGAAGGGATATCTTTAAATAATCTTAATTTAATTAAACCACATCGTAAATTAGACTTTGGTGAAAATTCTATTTTCCCAATTTCCTTAACCCATACGGTCCCTGATACTGTTGGTTATGCTTTATATACTAAAGATGGTGTTATATTTTATACGGGTAATTTTGTTTTTGATCCAACAATGGTGGGACCTTATAAAACTGATATTGGTAAACTTGCTTATGTTGGTAAACAAGGCGTTTTATGCTTAATGAGTGAATCGCTATATGCTGATAAAAAAGGTTTCACTTCGCCAAATCACCGAACAAGTGGAGTGTTAAGTGAAATATTAAATAAAAATCAAGGCAGAATCTTATATAATATTCATCAAGCGCAACTTTATCGTATTCAAGAACTTTTAGGCGAGATAAAAGCGACAGACCGCAATGTTGTTATTATGGGAAAAAGGTTAGAAAGTGCTATCCTTAAAGCTATTGAATTAAAGTATTTGGATTTTAATCCTAGAAAAATAAAAAACATTCACCATGTTAATGATGACAAAATTGTGATAATTATTTCTGATGAAATGGAAAGACCATTTTCTAATTTACAGCGTATTGCTAAAGGCTATGATAAATTCGTTAAAATTACTGAAGAGGATACTATTGTTTTTGCTTCGCCAATATTAGATGGTATGGAAAGTACGGCAACTAAATTGATGGATAGACTTGCTAAAATAGGTGCCAATGTTATAACTTTGTCAACTAAAAAATATTTATCTCATCATGCATCTAGTGAAGATTTAATGTTAATGTTAGATTTAATGCAACCAAAATATTATTTTCCAGTAATTGGGGAATATCGTCATCAAGTAGAAAACGCTAAAGTTGCCAAACAAATTGGTATGAAAGATGATAATATTTTACTTAAATTAAATGGTGAAGTGGCTTATTTTGAAAATGGAAAATTAATTGATAAAAATTTAAAAATACCAGTAGATGATATTTTAATCGATGGGCTTTCAGCCGGTGATGTTGGCGAACTTGTATTAAAAGACCGTGAACTTTTAAGTGATAATGGTATTGTTATTATTACAGCGACAATTGATAGACAGACAAAAAAATTGTTAGCGGGGCCAGAAGTTTTAACTAGAGGTTTTATTTTTGTTAAAGAAAACACCGAATTAATTCAAGAAGCAACAAAAATATCTTTAGAACTTATAAAAGAACATATAAAAGAAAGTCATATTGACTTTGCTAAAATAAAAAATGATGTTCGTGATAAGGTAGGAAAATATTTTTACAAAGAAACCGAATGTAAACCGATGGTTTTAATTGTTATTGAAGAAGTTTAAAAGCTTCTTTTTTTATTCAATAATAGATACACTTTAAAATTTATCTAATAAAAAAATAGAGCCAAAACTCTATTTTTTAAACATATTACTAAAATCTTTAGAATTGCGATACATAAAGTATAATGGTTTATTAGTTATAAGTTCAAAATCACCAGCATATTCAATGACTTTAGGATTAAAGTTTAACTTAAACTCATTTAAATTATTGTATTTACCTTCTTTAGTAATATTGCTAATACCACCTAAATTAAATTTTTTATACCCAAGCTTAGAATATCTAATCATTAGTTTCCATAAAAGTAAATGCTTGCTACTAAAATGTTTATATTGGTTGTCCATTCCATCCATAATTAAATATATTTCATCTTTCCATTTAATAATTAAAGCCGAAGATAAAATAATGCCATTAGGATTAGCTTTTAAATATTCAGTAGCTAAGACAAGTTGTCTTTTGTATTGCTCAAATAAATTGTCAATATGAATTTTTTGATTTAATAATCTTTCGTTTCTTGTTTTATTTTGGATAATTTTAACATTTATTTCTTTACTAAGTTTTTCATATTTGTTATATAAATTTTGCGTTACTTTTAAATACTGAACTGTATCTAATTTACTGTAATAAAAATCAATTAACTTATCTTTACCAAAAAAATCAAATAAATCTTCAAAGTATTTTAAATCTCTTGGATATTTATTTTTGGTTTGTAAATATAAATATTCAAGATTTTTTTTATGACCGTGAAATATTTTAATACCATCTTTTTCAGCTTTTCTAATTTTGGTTCTAAAAGACTTATCGATATTAGCAAATATTTGGGTATAAGGTAAATCAATGTTGACAATTGCTTCAAATCTTGGTTTTAAAGCTTCAAAATAATTGTTATAGCCTAAATGATAATATCCAAGTTTTTGTAAATTAGCAAATACTTCGTTGTAATTATTATTTTGTTTAACAATTTCACCTTTGTTATTGTATATACTTTTAATAATTAAAGGATTTATTTTTACCGCAACAATATCTTTTTTTCCTAAAAATTTTTTAATTAGTTTAGTAAAAGTTTCCAGAAGATTAAAATCGTTATAATCAATTAAAAAACCACGAGGCGCAAAAGCATAACGAAAACCATTAGCTTTTTTAACTATAAGCATACTAGCTGCTTTTAAAACATTGCCGTCCATTAAGCCAACAAATAAAGCATCACCATCTTGTTCATTCATTGTAAAAGCATAATAAGTTGTTTGAAAAATAGAAGAGGGCTCGAAATTTTCGCAAAAAGTTTTAAATTCTTCATTATTTAATTGTTTAATAGTCATTTAAAGCCTCCTAACATGACCTTATTATAGCATATTCTTCATAAAAAATAAATAAAAAAAATCATAAAGTAAAGGCTTTTTTAATATATTTAGATGGGTGATATAAATGAATAAAGTAGGTATTCCGCGCGGTATTTTTTATTACTATTATAAAGATATTTGGACTAATTTTTTTGATGCTTTAGATATTCCATATATCATTAGCCCTAAAACTAATAAAAAAATTATGAAATTAGGTTTAAAAGGCGCTAATGACGAGATGTGTTTATCGATGAAAGTGTATTTAGGACATGCTTTATATTTAAAAGATAAATGTGACTGTTTATTAGTGCCAAGAATTGCTAATTTTAAGTGTCATAATCAAATGTGTACTAATTTTTTAGCGCTTTACGATATCGTCAACAATGAATTAGCTATGCCAATTTTAAATTATAATATCGATTTAGAAAAACATAAAAGTTTAAAAGAAGGTTTATTTAATATTGGTATTAAATTTAATAAAAGTAAAAAAGAAATCAAAAAAGCTTATAAATATGCTTTAAAAGAATACTCGGCCATTAAAAAAGAGGAAATAGAAAACAATTTAAAAAAACTTAGTACTAATAAATTAAAAATATTGATTGTTTCTCATCCTTATAATACATATGATGAAATGATTGGCGCTGATATTATTAAATATTTAGAAGATAACGATGTTACTATTATTTATAGTGATAAATTTAATAGTAAAATCGTTAGTAAACTCAGTTATAAATATTCAAAAGATCTTTATTTCAAATATAATAAAGATAACATTGGCGCTTTAAAATATGTGGAAGACAAAATAGATGGCGTAATATTTTTATCATCATTTCCTTGTGGACCTGATAGTATTACAAATGAACTTGTTATGCGGCAAATAAATATTCCGTATCTTAATTTAATAATTGATGATACTTCGGGATTTAATGGACTAGAGACGAGGCTAGAAAGTTTTATCGATATGTTAGGTGATAAACATGAGTAAAATATCTTATCCAATAATTGGGGATTATAATATTCCGGCGGAATATTTACTTAAACATCTTTTTAAAAATCAAGTAATTATCCCACCACCAATTACTAATAAAACTATTGAACTTGGTGTTCAAAATAGTCCTGATTTTGTCTGCACACCATTTAAATATACTTTAGGGACAATGCTCGAAGCCATTTCTAAAGGCGCTGATACATTAATTCAACTAGGAGGTGGCTGCCGATATGGTTATTATGCTGAATTACAAGAAAAAATTTTAAAAGATTTAGGTTATAAAGTTAAAGTAATTAATTTAATTACTAAAGGAAAACCAGAAATAAAACGAATAATTAACTTGTTTAAAGAAATAGATCCTAAATTTAAAATTAGAAAACTATTTTATTATGGTTTTATTACTATGAAAATGCTTAAATATATGGATAAAGTTGACGATTATTTAAGATGTAATAAAGCATTTGAAGTTGAAAAAGGTAATTTAGATAGTTGGCGTGCGGAAATGCTTTTAAAATTTAAAACAACTAAAGGGTTAATTCATTTATATAAAACTTATAAATATTATTTTAACAAAATAAAAAAAGTTAGAATAAATAAACCAGATAAAGTTATAAAAATAGGAATTATTGGGGAATTATATACTTTAATGGAACCTTTTGCTAATAACTATTTAGAAAAAGATTTAATTGCTAATAAAATAGAAATTAAAAGATTTACAACCGCGACTTATTTGTTGATGAAAAAAAATAAAATAATGAAAAAAGCTTTTAAACAAAATAAAGAAATTAAATATCAATTAGGCGCTGATGCGGCAGATAATGTTATGAATACAAAATGGCTTTGCCAGCACAATTTTGATGGAATTATTCATTTAAAATCAGCTTTTTGTACACCAGAAATAGGCGTAATGCCAATAATTAGTAAAATAGCTGAAAAAGAAGATGTGCCGGTATTATTTTTAACTTTTGATGCTAATACTTCGGAAATTGGCGTTAAAACAAGGTTAGAAGCTTTTTATGATATGTTAGAAATGAGGAAAAAATGAATGAAAGAATGTTACTTAGGAGTTGACATTGGTTCAATATCAACCAAAGGAGTTATTATTGATAATGATAATAATATAATTGCTGAAAAATATATTTGGACAGAAGCAAGTCCTGTGGAAGCAGTAAGAAAATTAATTAAGAATTTAAAAGAAAAATTACCTAAAAATTATGTTTTAAAAGGAATTGGAACTACTGGTAGCGCTAGAAAATTAATTGGTTTACTACTTAATGCTAATGTTGTTAAAAATGAAATAACCGCTCATGCTGTTGGAACCGTTACTTTTTATCCAGATGTTCGAACTATTTTAGAAATAGGGGGTCAAGATTCCAAAATAATTTTAATAAAAAATGGGATTATAACTAATTATGCGATGAATACTTTATGTGCTGCTGGTACGGGAGCTTTTTTATCTAGTCAAGCTAAAAGATTAGGTTTAGATGTTAAAGATTTTGGCGAATATGCTTTAAAAAGTAATAATCCAGTTAAAATAGCGGCTCGTTGTACAGTTTTCGCTGAATCTGATTTAGTGCATAAGGCTCAAGCTGGATATGAAAAAAAAGACATTATTGCGGGTCTTTGTAAAAGTGTTGTTATGAATTATTTAAATAATGTCGGTAAAGGTAAAAAAATAGTTTCACCAATTATTTTTCAAGGTGGTGTTAGTAAAAATAAAGGGGTTGTTAAATATTTTGAAGAAATTTTAGGGAGTAAGGTTATTGTACCAGAAAACAGTCACTTAATGGGCGCTATTGGAATTGCCGTATTAGCGCGTAAAAACAAAACTGGAAAAACTTATTCTTTAGAACTTGAAAACATCGAATTTCATACAAAAGGCTTTGAATGTCACCAATGTGCTAATAATTGCGAGTTATTAAAAATATATAAAGATCACAAAGTTGTTGATTCTTGGGGAAGTAAATGCGGAAAATATTAAAAAAGTCTACTGCCGATAGCGATTGTTAAATTTTTCTATTTGACTCATATCGCTAGGAGTTAAGACTTTTCTTTTAGGTGGTAATAAAATTTCTTCTTCAGTGATTTTTTCTTTAGGAAAATTAAATTCAAAACTGTTTTCACTGACAGTTATTATTTTTTTATTAAGAGTTAAGCATTCAAAATTACCTTCTTTAATAATGCCGTCACGATTAAAAAATAATTCCATTATAATAGCTCCTGGTAGTTTTTGATTTTCATGGAAGCATAAATCACTTAAAGGGGGAATATTAATAAGAAAGTTGTTTTCTTTATTATTAAAAGCCATTTTATGTTTGTGACCACATAAGATAAGTTTGTTAGATAATTTATTTGTTGGTAATCCGGCTGTTGGATGTTTAACAATAATTTGATCATTACCAACATTAATAATACCAATTCCATAGCCAAGACTAATGAAATCAGGCCGGTAATACTCTAGTGTTTTAGCAATATCTTGCCCTGTTTTTTGCAAAGTATCATAATCGTGATTACCAAAGCAAATTAAATTCAAAATTTGTTCATTAAAGGGATGATTTTTTAAAGCATATTGAATTTGTTTGTCAGTATCTGCAATTATTTTTTTACCTTTACTAGAAGGACCATCGATAAAATCTCCAGCATTGATAATAAGGTGAATGTTTTTATCTAAACATAATTGATATATTTGTTTTAAGTAATTTAAATTTTGTTTTTCATTACCAATATGTAAATCAGATATTAATAATGCTTTAAAACTATTATCAATTAATTTTAAATTTTGAGTATTAGTTTTAGGCCTAATTAAAACAAAATTTTTAAGATATCTTATTTTTCCATTAGTATTAATTTCTGGTATTAATACTAAACCATGAGCTTTTAGTAAATTCAATCTTTGATGAAGTTGTTTTAAAGAAATATTTAGTTTATTAGCTACTTCAATAGTCGTGTATTCTTTTTCTAATAAGTCTACAATTTGTTTGTCTGTTTCTGTCATATTTTGCTCCTTTATTACGGTGCTATTTTAACAAATATTTTGGCATTTGTAAATATTGACTTTTATTTTTTACCGTGTTAAGATAAATACTTATGAAAGGAAAGGTACTATGAATGATATTTATAATACAGCTTTCAAAACGGTTTTAGCTTTATATACTGAGGAGAAAATTAATAGTTGATTTTAATCCAGAAACTTTAAATATTCAAGTATATATAAATGTGGATATTTTAAAAATGTTGACTGGTTATATTTTATTAAAGCAAAATGCTAATTTGTCTTTAGAAGATTTTAGAAAAATAGGGGAAGTTAAAGATAAGCCTAATGATTTAAGCGCTTTAAACTATGTATTTAATTATATTCAAAG
>CALVIK010000067.1 GCA_944329545.1 uncultured Bacilli bacterium | reverse complement strand
AACTAATAATTAGTAAAAAGTCAGCATAAAAGTTACAAATTATTTTTACATAACTACACAAAGTGGGTTTGTTGTGATGCTGTCACTTTTTTTCACAAACACACATAAAATAGATAGAATATTCTTCTAATACATGTTAAACAAAATATAACTTAAATAATTGCTTATTATTCTATTATTTATGTAATTATCTGTATTAATAACAACATATTATAAAAATTCAAATTATACATATCATAACTATAAAAATTACGGTATATTACTAATAGCAACGGAAGATTATATGTACTCTTTCATTATTGGAAAAAAAGTTGTAAATATCTACGACACTTGCTCCATTATGAAATTAACCCTTGGAAATCAAGGGCTTTTATATTATTAAATAGTATTTATCGCGTATTTTTATTTAAATCGCCTTTACCTTATAAATAAAAAATATCTACTCTTTAGATATTTTTTTATCATTAAATATAGTACTAAGTTAATCTTTAAATAACCTTTTAAGAATCGGTTTTCCCATTTCATATAAGAACAAACCAATAAAATTAAATAAGAATAAGAAAATCATACTAGTAATACTTAAAGGCGTAATGCCGATAACAGAGCCTACTGGTGTTAAGAACACTAAAAACTCAATAAGTAAAACAATAATAAGTCCAATATTCATATACTTGTTAGAAAATAAACCTTGTTTATAAGTAAATTCTTTTAAATTACGACATGACAAGGCATAAAGAATTTCTTGAACAACAATCGTAAATAGAGCTAAAGTTGCAGCCACTTCGGCGCCATATAATTTTAACGCCATAAAATATGTAACTAAAGCTAAAATAGTTTCAACAATAGCCGAATAAATAATACAAGAATTTATAAAAGGCGTAAATATTGGTTTATCAAGACCTCTTGGTGGTTTTTCCATAACTTTTTTCTCAGCTTTTTCAAATGATAAACAAACACTAGGAATAGTATCAGTAACTAAATCAATAAATAAAATTTGAATGGGTGTTAAAATAGTATGACCGGTAAACATACCAATTAAAACGGTAAATAACTCGGCAAAATTACTAGATAAAGAATAAACTACATTATTTCTAATATTAGTAAATATTCTTCTTCCTTCTTCCACCGCAACTACAATCGTGGAAAAAGAATCATCAAGTAAAATAACATCAGCAACTGATTTAGTAACTTCCGTTCCAGTTATCCCCATGCCAATGCCAACATGAGCATCTTTAATAGCCGGAGCATCATTAACGCCATCACCTGTCATCGCGACAACTTTGCCATTAGCTTGTAAAGCGGCAACTATTCGAGATTTGTGTTTAGGACTAACACGGGCATATAATTTATAGTTTTTAACGATATTTTTAAGTTCTTTATCACTATATTTATCAAGTTCACTACCTAAAATCCCTTCACTATCATCTTTAATAATTCCCACCATTTTAGCAATAGCCGTGCCGGTTACTAAAGAGTCCCCTGTAATCATAATCGGCGTAATTCCCGCTTTTTTACATTTTTTAACCGATGCTTTAACACTTCGGCGAGGAGGATCTATCATCCCCGCCATTCCAACATAAATGAGAGAATCCTCTTCTTCTATAACTTGGTTAGTTGTCTTTGGAATTTCTTTTAATGGTTTATAAGCAAAAGCAATAACCCGCAGAGCCTTACTAGCCATCATATATTCATTATTTTTAATGTTATCTTTAAGCACTTTCGTTAATTTTTCTTTTTGGCCATTTTTCATTATATAAGAAGTATGTTCAAGTAAATTTTCTAAACTTCCTTTTACTAACAAATATGGTTTACCATCTATTTTGTTAACTGATGACATCATTTTTCTTTCGCTATCAAATGGGGCGGATATTATTCTTGAATATTTTTCTCTTATTTTTACAGGGTCAATTTTATTATCTTTTAAATAAGTAAATAGACAAGTTTCCGTTGGATCGCCAATATATTTTTTATCACTAATGATTGTTTCATTAGCTAAGGCACTGATATAATTAAACATTTTAACATCGTTAATATCAACCATTTTAACTTGCATTTTATTTTGGGTAATCGTTCCCGTTTTATCAGAACAAATAATATCAGTCGCACCTAAAGTCTCTACGGCGCTCATTTGTCTAACAACTGTTTTTTTCTTTGCTAAAGAAGAAGTTCCAATTGATAAGGCTACCGTAATAACTGCGGGAAGGCCTTCTGGAATAACTGCCACGGCTAAAGAAACACAAAGCATAATTATTTCCATCGTTTCATAATCATTTAAAACGCCATAGAAAAACATAAAAACAATAATAATAAAGACTAAAAAAGTTAATTTTTTACTTATTTCTTTCATTTTAAGTTCTAAAGGTGTTTCTACTTCATAAGGTGTATTTAAACTTTCTGCAATCGAACCAAGTTCTGTTTTCATACCAGTTTTTACAACAACTACTTCTGCTGACCCACCGGTAACATTAGAACCCGAAAAAACCATATTAAAACACGCTTGCAATTCTTTTTTTCCTTTTAAAAGGCGATTTGTTTTTTTTACAGGAATACTTTCTCCTGTTAATGGTGATTCATCTACTTGTAAGTTATTTACAGTAATTAATCTAGCATCTGCTGGTACTTTATCTCCTGTTTCCAATAAAACGACATCACCGGGCACAACTTTTTCTGAATCAATAACCAACATTTGGCCATTTCTTTTTACTTTAGTTTTAGTATGAGAATATTTTTTTAAACTTTCTAAAGTAACTTCAGCTTTTTCTTCTTGAACATAACCCATAATTGCGTTTAATAAAACAATTACAACAATAACAATGGTATCAGTATAATCATGAGAATATAAAAAGCCATATAGAGCCATAAAAATAGCCACAACTATTAGGACAATAATCATCATATCGTTAAATTGCTCTAAAAATCTTCTGATTTTTGATTTCTTTTTAGCTTCTTCTATTTTATTAGCACCATATTTATGAAATCTTTTAGTAGCTTCATTAGGACTAAGTCCTTTTTCATTTGTTTTTAATTCTTCATATATTTCTTCTAATGTTTTATTATAATAATTCATGAAATCGCCCCTTTATTACTTCTATTATAACACTATATTATCTTAATATATTAAAAAAGAATTTAAAAATTAAATTCTCATGTAAAGGATTATTCCATTTTTTCCTAAAACTTAGATTTTTTAAACATTAAGCGCTTTTAATTCTTCTAAATAATTATTATAACTAGTCGCTAGTTCATTATTATAAAAAACTAAAGAGTCATTGATTACACGCCAACTATCACCATTAGCTGCTAAAAAATTAAGCATTTCTTCTTGTTTATCTAAAATTTTATGGAAATTTTCTATTTTACTATCAAAATCATGTTTTTCACTAATCATAATATCTTCGTTAGTCGCTAGATTATAATAAAACTCTTTATAATAATTGCTTACTTGAGATAAATAATTCATAATATTTTGTTTTTTGAAATCATTTAAATAAATTTTAGATGATTCATTCAAACGGTTTTTTATATCACTTAAATATTCTTTAGTTTTAATAAAATTAGGCCCATCAGTCTTTATATTTTCAATACTTAAATTATTTTTAATTTGTTCTTCTTTTAAAATATTGTTTAAATCATTATAATGTTTATTACAATCTTTCAAATAATTTTTTAAAGCTTTTTCAATTTTACCATAATCGCCAGTTGTCACAATGATACTAGCATCGACCTTTTTATTTTGTACTAAATCATTATGATAATTTTTAATTTCTTCTTTTAGCTTGCTTTCAGAGCCTAAATCACGGCTCACAAAATAAATTGTTAAAAGAATAAATAAAGCTATAATTCCTGTTATAATAGCCACTATTTTGGCTTTCTTAGTCACACAATCACCCTCTTATCCAGAAAAAACAAAAGATATACTTTTGTTTAAAAGGTTACTGAAGTTCCTGTTTGGTATAAAGTTCCATCTATTTTAATGAAAATAGCATATGTACCATTTAAGCCTTCAGCATTAATATATTTATTTACGACAATACCATTTTTATTTTCATCTTCAGTAAAGACATCAACACATAAAGCTGTATAAGGTTTTTTACTAACTGGCAAGTCATACTCCAAAATCTGCATATTTTGATATAACAAGATATCAACATTAGTACCTTTTTTAAATCTACCTTGTACATTTAAACGATCTTCTTCTTTAGTTAAAGAAATATCATGTGCTTTATATTCTTTATCTATTTTTTGGTAACTAAGCGGTATCGCAATTTTTTTGTTAACTTTAGTTTGTCCGAGTGAACCTAAGTATTTAGCTTTACCCATTTCATATTCATCATCGCTATATAAACTCATTTTTTCTACGCGGTAATTATTTGTTGGAAGTTCAATTTCAAATATTACTTTATCATCCAATATTTCCGTTGTAATACTTTTAAGCTCATCAGCTTTAGCAATACCCGCTGGTTGATTATTTATTTTACCATCAGTATAAGAAATACCACCGGAATGAACAATATAATGATTTTTATCTAAGTAATCAACATCAGAAATATAAGGTGAATAATAATCACTACCTCTTTTTTTACCATACTCCCAAATTTGCTCAGCAGTCATTTTATCAGTATCAATTTTATACATTACTCCTCTGGAATAACTATCTTTAGCTTTTACATATTCATCTTCTATTTTTGATTTATTGTTACCATTGTCAAACAAGAAAACATAACCTTCTGGCGTAATCATAGCTGCGTGCTGCGACCACTGCCATTCAGTATCACCTACTGGTTTAAAGAAATATTTTTGATATTCTTTACTCCAATTTGTACTATCACCTAAAATCCAATTAAGTTTGCCAGTTTTATAATCAATGTTGATAACTGCATCTTGATGACGACCTGACAAAGTAATTGAATTAGTTTTTTTATCGTACCAAACTGAATTATTATGGAACCAATCATAAGCAACCCAGTTTTCACTTTGTCCATCTTTCATGTTTAAAATATCTTTTAAATCCCAATGTTTGATAATATCACCAGTTTGCCTATCAATTTCAACAATATAATCTTCCACCGTACCTTTAGCGTTATTAAAATCATCAGAAGCCACTAATAAATTACCATTTTCCATTTCATAGTAATCGTGATGATAACCACCTTCAATACTATATTCATTATATATTTTTCCAAGCAAATCCATTTCATATAAACCACTCATATAATAAGGGCTATTAACAAGTCTTTCAGTACTAACCATCAAATGACCATTATTAAGACGATCTATTTTCCATAAAGCATTAGTTTTTAAATACCATCTAACATCACCATTGATATCATAAGCACAGGTATAACCAGTACTTGATGGCGTGAAAAAATATAAATCATCTGTAAGTTTGCTTTCATCTTTTTTAACATCGGTTGGTAAAATAAAGTTATCTGGTAAGGCTTCTGTTTCTATCGTAATTTCTTTTTCCACATTTTCGTAACTAATAATTACGGTATTTTCTTTATCAGGATAAAGTCCATAAATAGGCAAATAATGTTCTTTACTTTTTTCAAACTTATGCGTATAAGTTGTGAGTTCGTCTTTTCCTTGAATAGTTACCGTAGGAGCAACTTCGTTTTTTGTTTCAAAAATAATTAAAGCAGTTAAAGGGGAAATATCATAAGGGTCAACAATAACATTAGGTTCTAGGGCCGTAAAACCTTTTATTTTAAAATTTTTTTCTTTATTAGATTGTTTAGTAATTAAACTTTTTTCTACGCTAATCTCTTGAGCATCAGTAGCCTTGATATGTTTGAAAATTAAAACCCCCGCCAATATTAGTAATAAAATCAAAATTATGACAACTATTTTTTTGCGCATATTATCATCCTCCGTTATTTTAATTATAGCATAGTTCAAAAAAAAACACCATACTAGTGTTTTGTTTTAACTAAAACTTTTGCCGGCTCTTTAACAGGTTCAATTTCACTAGAGTTTTCCAAAGGTTGGAGAGCCTCACCAGTGATAAAAGTATCATTTGATGTTTCTATTGTTTTGCTTTTTACATTTTTCGTTTCATGTAATTTTTGTAATTGTTTTTGAAATCTAGCATATTCATCTTTTAATTTTTGAATTTTTTCACTACAAGCATCCAGCTTTTTCTGATAACTTTTTTTTCCTATTTTAATTCCCACTTCTGTTAAACAAAATAGCGCTAAAACAGTAGCAGGAGTAATAAATAAAGATGACATTCCTGCTTGAAAAAACAAATAATAATGTAAACCAAAAGCCAAAAACATAGACGGAATAAAAATAAAAGCTCCATATATTTCTGGTATATGACGATTTTCTTCTTTTAATTTATCATATTGTTTTTCAGCACTAATAATTTGTCTTTCTTTATTAAAAATTTTATTTTCTAAAAAATCACTACGACTTTGAATGTCCATAAATTTCACCTCAATAAGATTATAATTTTATTTTATCATGTAAATAACTAATTAAATCTTCAATTTTTACTATTTCTTGTGCCATTGTGTCACGATTTCTTACTGTTACAGTATTATTATTTAATGTATCATCATCAATAGTAATGCAGTAAGGTGTTCCAGCCACATCCTCTCTTCTATATCTTTTACCAATATTTCCGGTTTCATCATATGTTATCATAAATTCTTGAGCTAGCATTTGATAAATCTCTAAGGATTTTTCTTTATGTCTTTTTTTAATAAGTGGTAAAACCGCTACTTTATAAGGGGCAATAGCTGGATGGAAGTGCATAACTTCTCTAACGCTGCCATCTTCTAATGTTTCTTCTTCATAACTATCTGCCAAAATAGCTAATAAAAGGCGATCTACGCCTACTGATGGCTCAATGACATAAGGAACATATTTTTCATTAGTTTCAGGGTCTAAATAAGTAAGTTCTGTTTTAGAATGTTTAATATGCGTACTTAAATCATAATCTGTACGGTTAGCAATTCCCCAAAGTTCACCCCAACCTTGAGGATAATTATATTCGATATCAGTTGTTGCTTTACTATAAAAAGAAAGTTCTTCTTTTTTATGGTCACGAAATCTTAAATTATCTTTATTAAGTCCTAAAGTAAGTAAAAAATCCATGCAGTAATGACGCCAATAAGCAAACCATTTACTATCAGTACTTGGCGCGCAGAAAAATTCTAATTCCATTTGTTCAAATTCTCTTTGTCTAAATATAAAATTACCAGGTGTAATTTCATTTCTGAAAGCTTTACCAATTTGACCAATACCAAAAGGAATTTTAGCACGCATACTTCTTTGAACATTTAAAAAATTAACAAAAATACCTTGAGCAGTTTCCCCTCTTAAGTATATTTTATTTTTAGCATCTTCCGTAACACCCATACTAGTTTCAAAAAGTAAGTTAAATTGTCTAATTTTCGTAAAATTATGTTTACCACATTTTGGACAAACTATATTATTTTCTTCGATAAATTTTTCTAATTTTTCATTACTCCAACCATCGCCAGTTTCTTTTCCTTCAGTAAATTCTTCGATAAGCTTATCCGCACGATGTCTTGTTTTACAGTCTTTACAATCAATTAATGGATCAGAGAAACTAGCAACATGACCTGATGCTACCCAAACATTTGGATTCATTAAAATAGCACTATCCAAACCATAATTGTTAATTTGTTCTTCAACAAATTTTTTCCACCAAGCTTTTTTAATATTGTTTTTAAGTTCAACACCAAGTGGTCCATAATCCCAAGTATTGGCAAGACCACCATATATTTCACTACCTTGAAATATAAAACCATATTGTTTACATACATTTACTAATTTTTCCATTGTTATTTTTTCCATCTTTATTTTCCTTTCTAAACAAAAAGATTCTCTCTAAAGTTGTAAGGACGAGATAACCCGCGGTTCCACCTTACTTATTCTAGAAAGAATCAGCTTTAACTATATGACTCCGGGGTTCCAAACCCATCATTGCCTTTCAATATGTATTCATTTTATTATATATTTTTTTATTTGTCAATTATTTTTTTTCAGCTTTGAATAATTATTTTGGTTATACATTCAATTTTTGTAAATTTTTAATAAACTTTTTGCTTTTTAAATATAAACCAGTATATCTTGAATAATAATCATCTAAAAATTGATTAATT
>CALVIK010000066.1 GCA_944329545.1 uncultured Bacilli bacterium | reverse complement strand
AGATATTTAGTAGGTTCTGGTTATACATCTTTAGTTAGTAATGCAACTGGAAATTTACAAATAATTAATATGCCTAATCAAGAAACACCTTATACTTATAATTTAATACCGCTTTTTACGCTTGATCTTTGGGAACACGCCTATTATTTACAATATAAAAATAATCGTAAAGAATATATTGAAAATTTTTGGAACAAAGCTAATTTTGATTATGCTAGTTATAAATATAATCAGACATTTGATTAAAATCAAATGTTTTTTTGTATAGAAGTTCTTTTTATTTCCATAATAAATTTAGGAGGCTAAAAAATGGAAAAGAAAAGATATAAAGAAATAGTTAATCAACACACACCTAAAGAAAATTTATTTTTAAATGCGGTAATAGCTTTTTTAATTGGTGGGATTATGGGCGTTTTAGGACAAGCTTTAATAGATTTTTATAGTTATTATTTAACAATACCTAATAAAGAGGCTACAGTTTGTATGATTGTTACTTTAATTTTTTTAAGTTGTTTACTTACTAGTTTAGGTTTTTTTGATAAATTTGTTAATTTTTGTAAATGCGGTCTTATTATTCCTATAACTGGATTTGCGCATGCAACTATGAGTGCAGCTTTAGAATATCGAAAGGAAGGTTTTGTTACCGGTCTTGGTGCTAGTATGTTAAAACTATCTGGAGCTGTTATTATTTTTGGCGTTGTAAGTGCTTGGACTTTTAGTTTTTTAAGAATGCTTTTGGGGGTGGAATAAATGACTTTTAAATATAAAAATGTTTATATTAGTGAAGTGGCTACTGTAACAGGGTCATATGAAAGTAATGGTCCACTTAGTAAATATTTTGATAAAAGTTATGATGATTTTTATTTAGGGACTAAAACTTGGGAAGAAGCTGAGAGTAAGTTAATTAATGAAGCGATAAATATAACACTTGAAAAGAGTGGTTTAACTTTATTTGATATAGATTTGTTTATTGCGGGTGATTTACAAAATCAAACAGCAGCTTCTAATTATGCTTTTGTTGGTTTAAATCCGGCTTTTGTCGGTATTTATGCTGCTTGTGCGACAAGTACTTTAGGACTTACTATTGGTGCTAATATGATAGAAAAAGGACTAGCTGAAAATATCATATGTGCTACATCTTCTCATAATAATGCGGCCGAAAAACAATTTAGATATCCAGTTGAATATGGCGGACCAAAACCTAAAACAGCTACATTTACTGTAACTGGTGGGGCAAGTGCGTTATTAAATAGCAAAAAATCGAATATAAAAATTGAAAGTGCGACCTTAGGGCGCGTTATTGATTCTGGATTAAATGATGTATATCACATGGGAGCGGTAATGGCTCCAGCCGCGGCGGATACTATTTATAAACATTTATTAGATACCGGTAGAAGTGTTGATTATTATGATTTAATTTTAACTGGGGATTTAGGTATATATGGTAAAGAAATATTAAAAGAATATATGAACAGTGAATATGGTATTAAATTAAAAAATTATGATGATACCGGAGTAATGATTTTTGATGTTAAAAAACAACCAGTTTATGCGGGAGCAAGTGGTCCAGCTTGCGCGCCTTTAGTTACTTATAGTTATATTTTAGAAGAAATGAAAAAAGGAAAATTAAAAAGAGTTTTATTAGTCGCAACAGGTGCTTTAATGAGTCCAACTAGAGTAAATGAAAAAGAAACTATTCCTGCTATTAGTCATGCTATAAGTTTGGAGGCGGTAAAATGATTTATTTAAATGCTTTTATATTTGCTGGTATTGTTTGTGCTCTAGCGCAAATAATATTAGATAAATTTAAATTAACACCGGGACATATTACTGTACTATTTGTTATTATTGGCGCTTTTTTAGATGTTTTTAATGTCTATGATAAATTTGTCTTATGGGCTGGTGGCGGAGCATTAGTACCCATTACTAGTTTTGGACATATGCTTACTCATGGAGCCATTGCTGGTTATGAAGAAGAAGGCTTTATGGGGCTTTTAATTGGGACTTTTGATTTAACTAGTGCTGGGATATGTGCGGCCATTATATTTGCCTTTTACTTTTCATTAATTTTTAAACCAAGGGATTAATATTTAAACATGATATTTGTCAAAAAATGTTAAAAAAAGTGATTTATCAAAAAAATTACTTGTTTTTTTTTTTGTGATATAATGGTTACAAGATAGGAGGAAATTATGAAACAGTTAAGTAAAAGACAAAAAAACAATCTAATAATAGGGGGCTTATGCTGTATATTACTACTTATGGGTATCGGATATGCGGCTTTTAGTACGCAACTAAAAATAAATGGAACAAGTAGTATAAGTAGTGAATGGAAAGTACTAATAACTGATATAACAAGCGGAAGTATCGTAGGAGGAGCAAGTAATGCATCAGAGCCAACTCATACTGAAACAACGGCAACATTTAATACTAATTTAATAAGTCCAGGAGATTCAATAACATATACCATAACAGTAGCTAATCAAGGAAGTATTGATGCTGTACTAAGAAGTATTAATGTTAATACAGGAAGTAATGAAGCCATAAAATTTGAAACAAGTGGAATCGAAGAAGGAGATATTTTATTAAAAGAAACAACAGATGAACTATATGTAAAAGTAACAT
>CALVIK010000065.1 GCA_944329545.1 uncultured Bacilli bacterium | reverse complement strand
TTTCATTTTATTTTACAATAGCTTTCTTTCCAATTTGTGTAGGTTATTATGTCGCTGGACTTTATTTGTCCAAATTACCCCTTAATAAAAAATATCGTAATATTGCTATTATTTTGGCTATTATCTCTTGGATTGGTTTTTTATGTTCAATGCTAATTCCTTATATGATGAATGGAGAAATTAGTTACACTCTTGATAATTGGTCTTATATAAATGTCGCAATTCCATCATTATCCCTTTTTTACCTCTTTAGATATTATTTTGAAAATAGAAAATTTAAAGAAAAAACTAACAAAGTCATTATGATTGTTGGTTCTGTAACTTTCGGAATCTTTTTATTCCATACTTTTATTAATTATCGTTTATATGGCTTAGATATCATCCAAAACATTTTTGGTTTAAATGTTTTTGTTGGAGTTATAGTTTTAGAAATCTTAACTTTTATTATTTCGGGTATATTGACATATATATTGAAAAAAGTAAAATTGATAAATAAATTTTTATAAAACATTTACAAGCTAAAAAATGCATTATGATAATATAGATTGCATAATGATATTTTTGATTAATTGTTGCTAAAAGTAAACAAGTTTCCTTTAATTTGTTTGCTTTTTTTCTTTAGTATGTTGAGATAAACCGTCCTCTATGGTATAATTAATAATAAGTTGGTGGTTAAAATGCGAACAATAAATTCATTAAAAAATGTCTTAGGAAATTTTGCTAACAATTTACTTTTAAATTTACTTCGCTTTATTTCCCGCATTATTTTTGTAAAAGTATTAAGTGATGTTTACCTTGGTGTAAACGGTCTTTTATCTAATGTTCTTGGTTTACTTGCTTTAAGTGAACTTGGAATATCAACGGCAATCAGTTATAGTTTATATAAGCCACTTGCTGATAAAGAAACAAGTAAAATAAAAGTATTAATGCGTTTTTATCAAAAAGCTTATAGAATTATTGCTTTAATTATTTTAGTGTTAGGACTTATTTTGATACCTTTTTTACCTTGGTTTATTAAAGATACTTCTGGCATTGATAATTTAACTTTTATATATTTAATTTTCCTTGGTAATATGGTTATTACATATTTATTTTCTTATAAAAGAACATTAATTACGGCGGATCAGCATAATTACAAAATAATGCCAATGATTATGTTATCTAATTTTTTACTTACTATTTTTCAAATAACCGTTTTATTAATATTTAAAGATTATATTATTTATTTATTAGTTCAATCAGTATTTGTTGTAATTGAAAATTTACTTGTTAATCATGTTATAAATAAAGAATATCCTTATTTAAAAGAAAAAGTTAGAGAAAAATTACCGAAAGAAGAGTTTAGAACAATTGCAATTAATGTTAAAGCACTTATGTATCATAAAGCGGGTTCTTATGTATTATCGGCATCTGATAATATAATTATTTCTAAATTTATTGGTATAGTAACAGTTGGAGTTTATTCTAACTATGTATTAATTGTCAATATGATTAATTCTTTTATTACAGTTTTAATTAACAATGTTACAGCTTCATTTGGTAATTTAATTGCTAAAGAAGACGGTAAAAAGTCTTTAAAAGTATTTAATGAAATGAATTTAATATGCTTTATTTTATATGGAGTAGCATCTGTTTGTTTTGTTAATTTATTTACCCCATTTATTGAATTATGCTTTGGCGAAAAATTTGTTTTACCAATTATTGTTGTTTTATTAATTTCTATAAATAATTTTTTAGTTGGTCTTAATTTAGTTCCAATAACAATTCAATCAGCAGCTGGTCTTTATAATAATGATCGGTATGTTCCGATAATTCAGTCGGTAGTTAATATTATAATTAGTGTTATACTGGTTTTTCCGTTAGGAATTGCTGGGGTATTATTAGGAACATTAATTAGTCAATTTATACCAGTTATTGTAAAACCGGTTATTGCGTATCGTCATGTTTTTAAAGAAAAAGTCAGTCTTTATTTTAAAAATTTATCTAAACAATTGCTGCTACTATTAATAGCTATTGGAGTAAGTCATGCTTTATTAGTTTTAATTGGTTCTTATGGTTATATCTTAGATTTTATAATAGGGTTAATTATTAGTTTAATAATAACCTTACCAATTATGTATTTAGGCTATAAACAGACTGAAGAATTTAAAGATTTAAAAAACCGTATTTTGTTTATGACAAACAAATTAAAAAATAGAAAGGCTGAGAGAAATGGCTAAACATGCTTATCTTATTATGGCTCATAATGAATTTACTATTTTAGAAAAATTATTAAAATTATTAGATAATGAAAATAATGATATTTATTTACATATTGATAAAAAAGTTAAAAATTTTGATTTTAATTACTTTAAAAAATTAATAAAAAAAAGTAATTTAATTTTTACAAAAAGACTTGATGTAAGATGGGGAAGTTATAAGCAAATTGCGTGTGAATATTTACTTTTTAGGACGGCAAGTCAAAAAAAATATGCTTATTATCATTTGCTTTCTGGTACTGATATGCCACTAACTAATCAAAAAACAGTTCATGATTTTTTTGATAAGAATAAAGGAAAAGAATTTGTTTGTTTTGATAACC
>CALVIK010000064.1 GCA_944329545.1 uncultured Bacilli bacterium | reverse complement strand
CTTCGTAGCTCAGTCGGTAGAGCAGAGGACTGAAAATCCTCGTGTCGGCAGTTCGATTCTGTCCGAAGCCACCAGTGTAATAATAATAAACACTTAAAAAAGTGTTTTTTTATATTAAAAAATAACCTTGACGGTTAATTTCTTTCAATATCAATAATATCTGTAATTGGAATCAATTCATTCTCCATAGTAATTAAATATAATTTATTCTTTCCAATTACTCTTTTATTTAAAGTACTCCCATCTTTTAATTTAATTTTCACATCGGCTTTATATATATAATTACTAGCATTGAATATTTTATTTATTTTTTGACTTACATTTTCTGTACTAACGCTTTCTAAAGTTGGTTCTGCACTTATGTAAGTCATTTTTATATTATTTCCTGCCTCACTACTAACATTGCCGGGAAAAACTCCTGGTAATTTTTTTTTCATTTTTTCACCCCTAATTCATAATATGCACTAATCTAAAATAATTGATTTAATTCCATGGATATAAAATAACCAATTATTAAAAAAAACAAACCTAAAAGCAAATCAAAAATATTAAAAGGTGTTAATAAAACATTTTTTATTAGTAGGAAAATTGCCCCAAACATAAATCCCAAAATACAAATATATAAAATTGTTTGATATTTTTTTAAAATAAAAGTTAAAATTTTAGCTAAAGTAATAACCCCAAGAACAAATCCACTAAAATAAATAGTCAAATTTAAAAAATTATTGAAATTAAAAACATTAATATATAAATTTAAAATTTCGTCGTAAACCCCAAATATCATATATATAGCAGTCCCACTAATTCCTGGAACTAAAGTTGTCAAAGCTTCTATTAATCCTAAAGGAAAATATAAAAAAATATGTTCTTGAAAACTAACAGTTATTTTATTAGTAGTTAGTAAAATAACTGTTAAAAAAGAAAGTATAAAAATAATTGCGGCTTTTAAATAATGTTTATATCCTTTAACACTTGACACTAATTTTGAAACACTACCAAAAATTAAGCCTATAAATAGTAACATAATCGGAAAATATAGTGTTTTTAATAAAAAATTGACCAAATAACTAAAAATAATAATACCCAAAACAATACCACTGCCAAGTAAAAGTAAATAGCATAATTTGCTTTTATCTATATTTTTTAAATGCGCAATAATATCAAGGGTTTTTCCATATACTCCAAAAATTATTGCTAAAAGTGACCCACTAAAACCTGGAATCATTTTAGCCATACCAATTAAAAATCCTTGAATAAAAGTCTTTAACATATTAAAATATATTGACATTTGTTTGAAAATTTTACTAACTTTATTAAAAAAGCAACTATTTTTCAATAATGTTACTTTTATTTATTTTTTTATAGTATAAATGTAAATGGCAATTAAAAACTCCGACAAAAATAATGGAACATATTTTAAAACGCTATTGACATCATCAGCCATTATATAATTTAAAAACATTTTAACAATTTTTTCTTTTGGTAAAAATTTATCAATGTTTTTAATATCGATATCATTAATTGTAAAAGGTGAAACATTTTTTATATGTTTTAAAAGCAAATAATTATAGTAATTAATAAAATATACTTTACTTTCTTCTAACTGAAATATTTTACCCGCATTTTCAACAATACCATTAAAATTTTTATAAGTTAATTTATTATGCATTAAATTTTTAATAAATGGCGTTTTTAAAATTTTATCAATAATTAAATTGTCATTGCCTTTCAAAAAAAATTTCATATTAACTAACATTTTTTCGCGATATTTTTGATAATTTTTAGATAGTTGGCCCTTTTTAAAAGAAAAATAATTACCATCTAATTTGCCAAATTTTTTCAAAGTATCATTGTACCCGAATTTAATAGCTTTTCTACTTTGTTTTTTATCAAAAACAAGAAATGATACGATTTTATTTTTAGGAGCAATGACAGTTATTGGAATACCTTTATTTTCCGTTTTTCGTTTAAACCCCACCGCTCTTAAATCAACGGCAATTATTTCATCAGCGCCAAGTTCAATAGCTAAATTAATAGGAAAATTATCGTAATAACCACCATCAATATATAAGTTATTATCAATTTTCTTTGGTTTAAAAGCTGGAAAACAAGAAGCTGAAGCCATAATATAATCTTTAACCCTATCTTGAGACATATCTTTTTTAATGAAAATTTCTGGTTTATGTTTACTTAAATTATAAGTAACTAAACCATAATCAATTTTTGAATTATAAAACTTTCTAGGATTAAAATATTTAGCAAGTAATTTTTCTAATTTAGTAACATTTATTCCACCTTCTGTAATAAATGCTTTAGCATATTCTTTATAAATTTCTATCAAATTATCATCTGGGCATTTAGCAAAAGAACTTTCTTCATAAACAACCGAAAAATCAATGTTTTTCCAAATATGCGCTAATAAATTAATTTCTTTTTGAACAACAAACATCCCATTAATCGCGCCAATAGAAGTGCCAGTAACAATATCTGGTTTTTTACCTAATTTCTTTAAAGCCTTACAAACACCAACTTCATAAGCACCTTTAGCTCCGCCACCAGATAAAACCAATCCTAATTTAGTCACTTTATCACCTACCTTATATAAACGCCTAAAGAAATATCATCATTAAATTCAAGTTCTTTATTTTCTAAAACTTTTTTCTTGCCTAAATTTGACCAGTAATAAAAGAAATTACCATTTCGAAAATAAATGTACTTATCTATATAAATCACGCTGTTAAAATCTGTGGTAGTAAATAAATATATTTTTTGAGAAGATTTTTTATTATATGTTTTATAAACTAAATATTGATCGTTTTCTTTTTGATAAACATAATAATATTTACCTATTTTATCGGCTTTAGCATAACCTTTTATATTAGCTTTGTAATTTGCAAATTTTTTTTCATTTAAAGCATCACTAAGGCTCATTTCTTGCCATTTACCATCATAATATTTAAAAGTATTTCCCGTACTAACTTTTTCCACAGTTTCATTTTCAATATTTATTTTATATTGCGCTTTAGCTTCTTTATCAAATAAATATATTTCCCCATCAACTGTTCCTTGAATAATAGAGTCAAAAGAAATTTCATCATAACTTCTTATTTCTTTCTCTGTACCATTAATAATATTAACAACTTTAAAAATTTTAAAATTATATTCATTATTATAATCAGCTACTACATAGTATTTGTCAGTAAACAAACTAAGCGGTTTTTTATAAACATCATTATCAAATAAATTTACTGCCATATTACCACTATTATAAAGGTTAAGACCTTTATAACTTTCTAAAGCTAAATAATGATTTTCTAAAATATTATCTTGATACACAGCTATTGTACTAGATAAACTGGTTTTTTTAGTTTTATCTAAATAATTATTTTTATCATAGCCATATTTTTGCATACTTTTAGCATATTCATTTATCTGACTATCGTTTAAATCATGCGCAAAATAAACCACATCATCCTTTTTGCACATCATATCAGTTAAAATTTTATTATCTTTAAAAATTGGTAAAACACATTCATAATTATTTACTTTTTTATAATTTATTTTAGTTATAATATTGCTTGCTTTATTATAATCAGCAATTATATCAAATGTTAAATGAAATTTATTATGCTTGATTTCAAAAACATAAGTATTATCTTTAGCATCATAATTTTCACTTATTTTAAAATTACCTGTAGTATATGTCACTTTATGTCCATCATCTAATAGATGAATAATTAATTTTAACAATAAAAATACAATTAATAAACAAAGAAAAACTTTTAACAAATACTTCATATAGCATCCTCCTATAACGATTATATATAATTATTTTTAATTTTACAAGAAAAAAAGCGATTATTATTTTTCGCCATGTTTTGAAATATCGTAAATTTCTTCTTCCAATTGTTCATTTTCTTCGTCAGTGACTTCTGTTTCAAACATTCTTTTTTTCTGAATCATATATTTAGAAATAACAGTTTCTATTTCTTGCAAGGCATCTTTCGATATATAAGATAATGTAACTGTTTCTTTAACAGTATCAATAATTACTTTTCCCCAAATAAGTCCCATCTTAATAGTTAAATCATTAAATAAATCAGGAGTTATACTGTAGTAAAAATAACCAAAGAAAAGTCTTTTTTGCCCTAATAAAATTCTTTTTTCAGTAACTACAATAACATAAGTAGAAGCTATATCAAAAGAACTAAGGCCTTTTTGTCCCGCAAACGCATACAAAACATTTTCATCATTGTTTAAATGTTCTTCCACAATTCGAGAATGCGCTTTTAAACGCCATGCAATTGTTCCTAAATGCCTTTTTTTAAAATCTAATACACTTTTATATACTTCATTTTTTCGGTTCATATCAATTCCTCTTTCTATAAAACATAAGTATTTATATATTTAATTTATCACAAATAAATTGATATTGCAATGCCTATCACAGTTTATGCTTTTTTTATTATCTTTTTTACTATAAAAAATGAACCTCTATAATCATGATATCTTGCAAAAACTTTTTTAATAATTATTACTGTTCTGCTGTTAAATTAAAAAGGCGCAAACAAATTAAACCTTTGTTTACTCCTTATTTTACTACATATTTTTAATATTTGGTGGACATTTTATAAAAATCCGAACCTTTTTTTATTCCATTAATATTGTTTTTTCCTGTTATTTATACGTTTTTACCACAACAATTTTTATATTTCTTTCCACTTCCACATGAAGTTAATTTCCTTATATTATCAATACTATCAATATTTATAATATTATTGATATTTATAAGCTTTTAGGGACTAGGTAATTCCTATATTATCTGTATTATTCGTATCATTTTTATTATAAATATTTCTCTACTGTGGACAAATTGAGGACATTGTCCACATCCGTTCACTAATATAATTATACCAAATTTTAATAAAATATAAAATGTATAATTTATTTGTTTTCTATTTCTTTGTTACTATTCACAGCCTTTTGCCCTTT
>CALVIK010000063.1 GCA_944329545.1 uncultured Bacilli bacterium | reverse complement strand
AGCAAAAGATAGTTATAGACAATTACAAGATACTTTTTATAAATATATGGTGAAAAATGGATTTGACTTACAAAGAGGGGTCCCAAAAGAAGAAACTAATAGACAACATTATTCTGTTGAAGAATATGAAAAAATAACGAATTTTAAACAGACAAAAGAAATTGCTAAAACATTAAATGTTAAAAATAATACTGTTTCACAGTATGAAACCGGTTCTAGAGAACCTACTTTTGCCGTTATCGAAAAAATTGCGCGTAAATGTGGTTATGCTATTTACTTTGTTAATAATAAAAATAACGATATTTTTACTTTAAATGACTTAAAAAGAAAAGACATTTAAAGTTTTTTTATTAATTCTGCTACATTATTTATAACTTTAAACTTTTTTTGTAATATAGTTGAAGGATTATTTAAAGTAAAACTTTTGCCTTTTTTACCTAATTTAAAATCATTAACATTATTACTTATAAAATACATATGTCTTAGTTTTACTTTTATTTTTTTACTAAGCCATTTTAAAGCATTAATTTTACTAATCTTATTATTTGTAACACTAAAAATAGTATTATCAATATATATATTTATTAAAGGATATTTTTGTAAAAGTTCATCTTTCATTATTTGAGCTTTTTCCAAATTAACTATGCGCGCCTTTATCACATTACCATATTCTTCTTTACGACAATATCCATAACCAACATCTATTACAGGATTGCCCATATATATAGATTTTTTTAAAAAAGCAAAAATAGGCTTAAGAACTTCTTTTTTTAGATCTTGCCGATATATTAAATTAAAATCCTTATCAAAAACCATTGATCCATTATTACAAATAATATAAGAAAAATTTAAATCTTTTAATTTTTTTTGCACTTTAAAAACACTTAAATGCGTCGTAATAATAAAAATATTACCTTTTTTAACAAATTCATTAATTACTTCAATATCATCTTTAAAAATTATTTCATAATCACAGACCAAAAGCATTTTCATCACCTACGGGTTATTATATCATAAAACTCTCCCAAAGGAGAGCTTTTTTACATCATATCTTCTAACTTTTCTTTTGCATTTTTTACATTCTCATCAAAAGTTTTTTTCATGGCCTTCATTACTGGTTTATTATACTTTTGGTAAGCAATTGTAGCCATACTACCAACCAATATCATGGCCACATCTCTCATTTTCATTATATCACCTCTTGCTAGAAAATTGATGGTATGCTTCCCGCATACATTCATATATTAACCATTATTAAACATTTTATACTTAATTTTTTCCAGTAAACTAGAATTTCTTTGATACTCATTATTATTGTAAACAGCCGCCGCAAAAGCTTCAGCTTCGCCAATTAAAATAAGTTTTTTCTTAGCTCTAGTAACCGCTGTATAAATAAGTTTACGATAAAGCATTCGTCTATAGGCATTAACAATAGGAATAATAACAAGTTCAAATTCACTACCTTGACTTTTGTGAATACTAATAATAAAACCATGTTTAATTTTAACTAAATCTTTAGGCGTAAATTTAACAACATTGCCATCAAAATCAATATAAACTTCGTTTTTGCCACTTTTACTAGTACTTGCATATTTTATATATTTAATAACTCCAATATCACCATTATAAATATTTTCTTCCGGCATATTTACAAGTTCTAATACTTTATCGCCTTCCCGGTAAATTACTTCCCCACTTTTAATTTCTCTTTTATTTTCATCTTTTGGATTAAAAATATCTTGTAAAACTTCATTTAAAGCATCAATCCCGTTTTCACCTTTATAAATTGGCGCCAGCAATTGCATTCTTTTATAATCATAACCTTTTTTTATTATTTGCTGACAAAGAACTTTTAAATTTTGTTTTAAACTAGTAGGAGAACATTCTAAAAAAGTATAATCACTTCTTGTCTCACGAAAATTTTCACTAACTTCCCCATCTTTTATTTCAATAGCTAAAGCATTAATATAAGAATTTTCATCTTGTCGATATAGTTCATTTAAATAAACAGTATCAATCATTTCACTTTGAATCAAATCTTTTAAAAGTTGACCCGGACCAACACTAGGAAGTTGATTATAATCACCAACTAAAATTAATTTAATATTTTCGGTAAGACCTTTAAGTAAACTGTCAAATAAACTAATATCAATCATACTAGCTTCATCGACAATAATTAATTTACTGTGATCTTTATTATATTCATTAATTAAAAACTCATCAGCATCTTTATTCCATTTTAAAAAACGATGAATAGTAGACGCTGGTAGTGAAGTACTATCGCTCATGCGTTTACTAGCTCTTCCTGTAGGTGCGAGTAAAGCTAGTCTTTCAATAAATTCACTATGCTTATAGTCACCCATAATTTGATATATTCGGCAAATAGCTTTAATAATTGTTGTTTTACCCGTTCCTGGGCCACCAGTAATAATTAAAACATTGCTGTTGATGGCTTTTCTAATCGCTTCTTTTTGATTATCATTATAAATAATATTGTTTTCTTTTTCTAAATAATCAATAAGTTCATCAACTTTATTGTCATACTTAATATTTTTACTTGCTAAATTATAAAGCGTCTTTACAATATTCTCTTCCGCCTCATATAATTTTTTTAAATAATATTTGTCTTGTTCAATAACAATTTCTTTATCATTTTCAAGTTCGTAAAAAACATTTTCATATTCTTCATTAAGATCTAAAGATAAAAAACGATTAGTAAATTTAACAATGTTTTCGCGAAATAAATAAACATCACCATTTTTATAAGTAAGTTCATTCATAACATATAAAACAGCTGGTTTTAATCTTCTAATATCAAAAGTATCATAATTTAAATTTTGTGCGATTAAATCAACCTTGGGAAAAGAAATTTCATTAATACTAGTAAAGCTATATATATTATTTTCTAATATGTTTAAAGTATTCCCTTTATATTCATTATATATCTTAATAGCATCTTTCATGCTAAAACCAACATCCGTAAGTTTAACCATAACTTCATGACTGCCATTATATTTAAGTAAAGTATTATAAATAGTACTCGCTTTTTTTTCAGTAAGTTTTGGCACTAAATTTAAACAAGATTTGTCTTTTAATATTTCATCAAGCGTATTTTCCCCTAAAGTATCGACAATACTTTTAGCTAGTTTTTCCCCTATTCCTGGAAATAAACTACTTGATAAAAAAACAATAATTCCTTCTTTATCTGTTGGTTTAACTGTTTCATAGCTTTCGGCTGAAAATTGAAAACCATATCTAGGGTGTGTTGTTGGTTTACCGTAAAAAATATAAGTATCATCTAGATTTAAATCGACAAAATATCCCGTAAAAGTAATAACTTTATTAAGATATTCTTGCATTTGCTCGATATCAGTTTCTTTAACCTTAAAAAGGCCAACAATAAAACCATTCGAAGAAAAAATACTTTTCCGATAATTTCCTTTAATATACATAACTTACCACCTTTTAAATTGTATCACAAAAAAAGCCTATTTTCTAGACTTTCAATAAAAAGTTATCGGCTGCGTCCTTGTTCTGACATTTGCATATCTATAGCCCTTTTTTCTGCTAATTGTTCTTGCGTTAAACCAGCTTCATATTCTGCTTCTGTAGGAATAATTTTTTCATTAACATCAAGAGAACCATATCTTTGTGCGACTGTTTCAGCTTCCGCATTATTATAAGCTTTAAACTTATTACCATCAGAATCAGTAAAATAAGCTTCTCCATTAGTTTGAACTTCCATATCGACATTACCATATACTTCGTTTGGTAAATCAATTGTTTGCGCAATCGCTGTTGCATTTTCAAAATTAGCATGCTGAGTAACATTTACAAAAGTTACATAAGCACTACCGGCTAGTATAGCCACCGTCATTCCACAAGCTACCAATTTACCTTTTGTCGTTCCTAAAAATTCCTTAGCTTTAGCAAAAAACTTAATGTTTCCTTTAGGCATTGGCTGAGTAACTAAATCTATATGTCTTTCTTCCCCTTGTGGATGAATTAATCTAGAACCATAATTATTAGGATCAAAAGTACTTCTTACACCATTTCCAGCTAAAGGTGCGTTTGTAGCGCCATAAGTAGATTTAGCGGGATTATTAGCATAGGCTTTTCTATCTCTATCCCTTCGAACTTCATCACTTTCACCATGATTTTTTTGAATAAAATCACTTACCCCTTTAAAAGCTTTATCACCATCAAATGTTGGCATATTTTGTTTTGTTTTATTCAAATCATCTCTTGTTTCTTTAGGATCATACATAAATATCCCTCCTTAATAACATTATACTATAATAAAAAAAACTGTCAATTTTATCTACAAGCACTTGTCAAAACTTTACTTTCAATATACGGATAATTTATTTTTTCTAAAGTAACTTCTACTAATTTTCCTTTTAAGTCTTCAGTACCTACTGCTTTAACTAGCAAATAATTTTCAGTATGACCAATTAAATAACCATCTTTATAAACTTCCGGAATAAAAGTTAAAGATTCATTCAAAAATTTATTCATATAATTTAATTCTAGTTCTTTCGATAATTCTAGTAATTTTTTTACTCTTTGTTTTTTAATATTCTCAGGAACATGGTTTTTCATTTTACTTGCTTTTGTTCCTTTTCTATCAGAATATGGAAATACATGAATTTTTGTAAAATTAATTTTTTTAATTGTTTGAACAGTTTCCTGAAAAAATTCTTCCGTCTCACCAGGAAAACCTACAATAACATCAGTAGTAATAGAAATATCTGGCCTAATAGCTCTTATTTTCTTTATTTTATCGATAAAATATTTGGTATCGTATTTCCGATTCATTTGTTTTAATATTTCATCGCTACCAGCTTGCAATGGAATATGCATATGATTAACTAAAATTTTACTATTTTTTAAAACTTTTAAAAATTTATCGTCTAATTCTGTAATTTCTATTGAAGAAATTCTAAGCCGTTTTAAACCATTTAAACCTACTAAATCTTCAAGCAAATCAGCAAAACTATAATCATTGTCAAAATAATGTCCTGTATGAATACCTGTTAAAACAATTTCCTTATGTCCATGCCGAATTAACCTTTCAGCTTCTTTGATAACTTCTTCATGTTTTTTGCATCGAACATGGCCCCTAACAAAAGGAATAATACAATAACTACAGTAATTATCACAACCATCTTCTATTTTTATATAAGCTCTTGTTCTTTGAAAATTATCTAAATTCATATTTTCAAAATCGGCATTTTTTATGTTTTTAACATAAGATTTTTTTCCTTGATATTCTTTAATATAATCTAAAATTTTTGTTTTATCTTGATTACCAATTGCAATATCGTATTCTAAATCAGTAGTATCATTTTGTACTTTACAACCCATTGCAATTATTAAACTATTAGGGTTATTTCTGCGAAGACTGCGCAGAAGTTTTTTTGATTTACTATCAGCCTTATTAGTTACTGTACAAGTATTAACAATACAAACATCTGGTTTTTCACTCTTAATATAACCATGATTTTCAAGTAATTCACTAATAATTTCACTTTCATATTCATTAACTTTACAGCCAAGAGTATATATTTTATAAGTCATACTGTCCTCCTTTTATAAAAAAAGCCCTATAAAGGCTTATAAATTTTCCCGAAATTCTTTTAAAGAATTTAAAAATTGGGTATTTTCATCAACTTCTTCTTTTTGCTCTTTTTCCATTTTTTTAACAGTTGGATAAGAACTACGATTACCTTGAATACCAAATATTGGTGAGATAAATTCAGAGTTTTTAAATTTTCTTTCTGAATTTTCTTCTACTACTGGTACTTTATAATGTTTTTCTTCATGTTTAATAACTGGTTCTTCTAAAATTTCTTCGTATTGATTAACTTTTTTATCTACTTCTTCATACCGTTGATAATTTGGTTCTTCCTTCAAAAAATCTTCGTTTTGAATTTGCCCTTTAGCTTTAGCTTGTTTGATTAATTCTTGATAACTTATAATAGCATTTTCTTCTTGTTCTCTTTCAAATTCGTCAATTACAGAAGGTGCTGGTTCACTATTTTCCAAGTCTACACTCATCATATTAAAATCTCTTTCCAGCTCCGCTTTAGCTTGTTTTTGTTCTTCCGTAAGTTCTTTTATTTCTTCTTTATCAAACCGTTCGTCTTCACTAATTGGTTTTACTTTTTTATCTTTTGTCACAATATAAAAAATTACAATACCTAAAATAATAAGTCCAACTACTGCTAAAAAAATAAAAAGTAAATCAGTACTAGCCATTTCAAATAATAAATTCATAACAATCACTCCAAATATTCATAATTAATAACACTTAAAACAAATAAAGGAACTGTTTCACTTCGCAAAATTCGCTCCCCAAGTGTTACTGAAACAAATCCTTCTTGCTTTAAATAATCTTCTTCTTCTTTTGAAAATCCCCCTTCAGGACCAAAGCCTATATATAGTTTATCACATTTATAATTACTTTTCAAAACATTTTTAATACTTTTTTGTTTTTCATCAGTAGAACATAATATCTTGACACCATTTGTCAATGACAAATTTTTAAAAGTTGTTATATCGTGAACAATAGGAACGGTAACTCTTTTCGCCTGCTCGCTTGCTTCTTGACATATTTTTTGCCACCTTTGCCTTTTAGCTTCTTTCTTACTATTATAATTAATATTACATCTATTCATTTGAATAGGAATAATTTCAGCTACTCCAAGCTCCGTACTTTTTTGTAAAATATAATCGACTTTTTGTTCCTTTAAAACGGGCATTAGTAAAATGGTATAAGGACGCTTTTCTTCTTTAGCAATTATTAAATCTAAAATATATATTTCCTGATTCTTTATTTCACACATATATAATTCTTTCTGATAAACAACTTCTATTTTATCACCATCACGCATTCGCATCACATTTTTAATATGATGCCAAGCATTATTGTCTAAAATAAATTTATTTTCTATTTTTTGCGTACTAAAATATCTTTGCATAACTAATCACCTATATATTTATCAAAATTTTCCATGTATATTTTTCCATTTTGGTACCATAAAGCACTAGCCTTATATTTTTTTATTAATTTAATTGCCTCTTTTCTATCCATTAAATATAAAGCTTCGGCTAAAAAACTAGCATCTTTAACATCTTTCGCAATCACTACAACACTATCGTATTTTTTTGTTATTTCTTTTTCGATAGGATTATACATATAACTTTTGTTTTCATCTACGGTACTACGCGTTACCATACTTTCATTTTCAAGACTTACAATATTTAAAAGTTTATTATTATAAGAAATACTAACTCGGTACTTTCCTTTTTGATAATAATCACCAGCACTTATATCGCCGTCATCACTAATTAAATATTTGGTAATGCCTTCTTTTTTTAAATATTTAATAACTTCAGCTGTCGCATAACTACTAATAATACTATCTAAAATAATGTCATCTTTATCTTTAATCGATAATTTTTTTATTTTTGTTTTAAAATTTTTATTACCTTCGACAAGACTTTTTTTACTTATATCGACATAGCCATTTGTTTGTTTATAAACTTTTTTCCCATAAGCAATGATTTTTTCTAACAATTTATCATTTTCCATAATTTTATCATATTTTTGATATATTTTATCAACATTGTCAAAAATATCTTTATTTTCATATATTTTAAGCACAATATAATGATCAAAATAATTATAGCTATGACTATATTCTTCTTTTTTTAAAATCATTTGCATAATTATAAAAACAAGTAAAATAATTATTATACCTAATATTATATAATTTCGTTTATCGATGATTTTTGTCATATTTTCACCCACTTAATTATATCAAAAAAATTTAGCCCTTACTAGACTAAATCTTTTTCCATAACTTTTTCATATATTTTTTTAAGTTTTTGCCCCGTACTTTCAATACTTCTCTCCTGCGCAATTTTATAACCTTCTTCAGTTAAATCAGGAAGCTCTTTATTGATTATTTTTTGTATTTTGCTGGCAAATTCATCGATGTTTTTCGCTTTATAAATATTAATGCCATCTAAAAATATCCGATCATAAATAGGGATATCACTAATAATTGTTTTGGTTTTAGTCGCTAAAGCCTCTAATAAAACAATACCTTCCGTTTCTTCTTTTGTTGGAAAAATATAAACATCACAGCCATTATAAGCTTCTTTTAATTCTGCACTATCCACATAACCCGGCATATATACATTACTTGTTTTTTTCTTAATTGCATCACTTACTTTAGGCGTTTTTAAAGCTGATGGCATATCACCAAACCAAACAAATTTATATTCAGGTAGTCTTTTAGCTAGTTCTAAAAATTCTAAAATACCTTTTCTTTCTATTTGTAAACCAACAGAAATAATTACTTTATCTGTATCTTTAAAATGATATTTTTGGCGAAATCTTTCACCGGCTTTTTTATCTTGACACCAAAATTTTAAATCAATGCCATTAGAAATAGGCACAATCTCTTTTTCAATACCGTAAGATTCTAGTATTTTTTTAGAATATAAAGTGGGTGTCAATAAAATATCCGCTTTATTATATAAAATCTTGAGCCACTGTTTTAAAGCTGGTGCGGCCATATTTGAAAAGAGAAAAGAATTTTTAATATCTTCTTCAGTTGAATGAGCATGAATAATAACTTTTTTCCCTTTAGCTTTGGCCATACTAGCCATAACTAAAGATGTCGGAAAAATGGTATTTATATGGATAATATCCCAATCATCTTTTTCGTTTAAAGTATAAGGAACATGCATTAAATCAAGCGCTTGCATTTGGTGTTTAACGGCTTTTCCAATACCACTTTTATCAACATCAACTTTTCCTTTATACAGTAATACTTTCATAAAAGCCTCCTAACTTCTTACATTAACTAGTATAACATCTTTCCCAATTTTGTCAATCTCTGACCATTTAATACTAGTAACACCACCAGCAAAAAAAATAAATTTTCGTTTTTGAATTCGCAGTTCATTTATTTTACCGGTATTATCAATATCAACATCGATAATTGTCCCCATTCTTTTACCATCAGCTAAATTAACAATATCTTTATTTTGTAAATCTGAAAGTAACATTATACCACCTTCTTTTAATTTTATTTTTTTAAACAAAAAAAATGCTTAGCTAATCATTTTTTTGATGTTTTCTAAGCCACTTTTTTCAAGCCGGGAAATTTGGGCTTGACTAATACCGATTTCTTCAGCTAATTCCATTTGCGTTTTACCTACTAAATAGCGTTCAACAATTATATATTTTTCTTTGTTTTTTAATTTATTTAACGCATTTTTTAAAGATATTTTTGTTTCTAAATCATACATACCCATATCTGTGTTTAATTGATCTTCTAAGTAAATCACATCACCCCCATCGTTGTAAATTGGTTCATACATACTAATAACTTCTTTCATCGAATTTAAGGCATTAGCAACTTCAAAATCGCTAGTTCCTATTTTTTTAGCTATTTCACTTATCGTTGGTTCCTTCCCATTTTTATTAGTTAACTCTTCTCTAGCTTTAACAACTTTATAAGCCATATCTTTAATACTTCGCGCGATTCTTAAACTACTACTATCTCTTAAAAATCTTTTGATTTCTCCGACAATCATCGGGACCGCATATGTACTAAATTTAACATTATGCTTTAAATCAAAATTATCTATAGCTTTTATTAAACCTATACAGCCAACTTGAAACAAGTCATCCATATTATCACTACGACCTTTAAATTGTTTCAAAATGGATAAAACGAGCTTTAAATTACCATTAATTAATTGTTCTTTAGCTTGTTCATCACCATTTTGCATTTTTTGAAAAAGTTCTATTTGTTCGGTACTTGTTAAAACTTTAATATTCGCAGTATTCACGCTTACAATTTCTACTTTGTGGCGTGCCATTAAAAAAAATCTCCTTTCACCTTCATAATGAACGGAAAAGAGATTTATTATGCATTATTTTCTTAAAACTGGAAAATTATTTTTAATTTCTTGAATATTTGGTAAAGTTTCAAAGGCCTGAGTCATAGTTTGATTAAAACCTTGAGCTTTTTTTTCATTTAAAATAGTTAATTGCTTTCTTAACGCTAATAACTCATCTTTTGTTAGTTTATCCGCATAATGCGCAAAAAGGAAATTAATAGCTTCGCTTAAAGCCGTAATATTTACCATAAAATCATCTTGATTAGCATAATAGAAATATGGATCAAAGTTAATTATTTGAATTTCTTTTAACCAATTAATTTCTTCTTCATTTAAGTTATTTTGTTTTAAATTTTCTTTAAATTCTTTATTTTGTACTTCATGATAAAGTTCTTTAAAAGCCAAAGTAAGATTATCCAAAAAAGAATATGGAAATTGATAAGTATCATCGGCAAAAAGATCTTTAAATATTTTATTATAGCTTCTTAAAATGCGCAAGTCCCGATTTCTAATGATTTTACCATCCCAAGCAAAATACATGTTATCTGGTTTAGTTATCCCAAATTTAAAAGCTGTTTTAATTAAAATATATTTAATATAATTATTGTTTCGACCTTGCGCCATCCCCCATCTATCTGCTAGTAAGCTTTCTAATAAATTATTATGGTCAATTAAAGCAGCATATTTACTAAAGTAACTAGCATAAGGTTTTTTCATTTCTAAATAAGCTCGGTAAGTATTTAAATCAAGCCCAATATAAGGCGCGGCAATATCATTAAATAAACTTGGATAAACACTTAATTTTATTAATACTGGATTTACTAAATTATTATCAGTAATTCCATAAGAAAAAATTTTTGCGCAATATTTTTTTAATTCTGCCTCTTGATTTTTAATTTCTTTAAAATCGTTAAATCTTATAAGTTCAATTATTTGTTTTTCGGTCATATGTACTCCTATTCAGTTATTTTTGTAAACTTAGCCTCCCCGCATATTGGACATATATAATCAATCGGTAAAGTTTCGCCACGGTAAATATATCCGCACACATCACATTTATACCCACTTATTTGTTTTGGTTTTTGATAAGAAGGCGCTTTTGGTGGCGTTATCCCCTTTTTTTCTTCTTTATAATAAGCATAACTCATTGGCCTTTCATCGCTAAGCAAAACACTTTCACTAACTTCTCCTAAGAAAATAGTATGGGTTATAGCGTCAATTTCTTCTTTAACGCGTACGGAAAACAAAGCTACCATATCATCGGTAATATAAGGTAAATTCAGTAAATCGTATTTTTTATTAAAGCTTTGAAATTTATCGGTAAATTCACTGCTAGAAAATCCAAAAGTTTGAATTATTTCAGCTCTAGCGGCTTCTTTTAAAACAGTCACATTAAACTTTTGACTTTTCTTTATTTGTTTAGTCGTATAATTATCTTTATTTAAAGCGATTAAAACAAGTTCAGGCGTGCTAGCAACTTGCTCAAAAGTATTAATAATGCAGCCGGCTTCTTTATCGGCTTTCGCACTAACTAAATACATTCCACTTGTTAATTTATCATAAGCTTTTTTCATCTATATCTCTCCTTTCATCATATTTTTTAACTAGTTTAATAAAGACTATTAAATAAGCTAATGCTAATATAAAACCGCCTAAAACATCACTAGGATAATGAACCCCTAAATATATTCGGCTAAGGCCTATTAACGGTATTAATATAATTAAAACAGTAGTTATAATTTTTTTTATTTTTTTATTTAAATTCAACTGCCAAATTATATAAATTAAAAAACCATAAAATGCTAACGCAATCATTGTATGTCCACTAGGAAAACTATAACCACTTTCATCAATTAACATTAAATCAAACGGTCTTGGCCTGGAAAAAATTAATTTTAATATTTGATTTAATAAAAAGATATTTATCGTGTTGAAAAAAAGTAAAATGCCATATTTTTTATCACGAACAACTACTAAAAAAACAGCTAAAACAGAAAGTAAAAATATGGGACTTGCAAATGTCGTCGTAACAAGCCAAAAACCATCTACTAACGGAAATGACAAATTACTAATCAAATTGTAAATAGTCATGTCGAAAATTTGAAATTTATCAAAATAAACACCTAAAGCTAGTAATACAAAAATTAAAATGCTTAGGCTAAATAAAACCCACATTATATTCTTTTTTATAAATTGCATATTATCTTTCCTTAACCTCTTGTTTTAGCGGAACTTTTTTTATATGATTACCGATAATATCGGATACATCAGATATTGTTACAAATGAAGAAGTATCGGCATTTTGAACAATATCCCGAAGTTCCTGAATTTCTAGTCTCGTAATTACAGTATATAATACAGCTTTTTTAGCGTTAGAAACTTTTCCCGTCCCTTCGATTATTGTAACAGTTCTCCCTAATCTTTTAAAAATTTCGTTAGATATCGTTTCTTCTTTATCTGTAATAATAATTGCGGCTTTGGCTTGGTCTAAACCTTCAGAGACAATATCGATAATTTTAAAAGTAATAAAGTACATTAGTAAAGAATAAAGCGCCCGGTCAATTCCAAAAACGAAAATAGCTGAACCATAAATAAAAATATTAAAGATAAAAACTATTTGTCCCACTGACAAGTTTGTTTTTTTACTTATGGTAATAGCAACAGCTTCGGTTCCATCTAAACAGCCACCCTCTTTAATAACAAGACCGACACCAACACCTAAAAGAAGGCCACCATAAACAAGCGCTAGTAAAATATCGTCAGTAACTTCTGGCGTTGTACTAAAAACTTCTAACAAAACAGAAAATGTCAACATAGCATATATTGCTTTAATTAAAAACTTTTTCCCTAGTTGTTTCCAACCAATGAGTAAAAAAGGAATATTTAAAACAATGATAAATAAACTTAAAGAGCCGCCAAAAACTTTATTTAAAATAATGGAAACGCCATTAAGTCCCCCATCAATAATGGAATTAGGAATTAAAAATATTTCTAAAGCGGCAGCCGCCATAACCGCCCCTAAAGTAATTAAAATAAATGATGGGATTTGTTTGAGTATAAAAAGTATTTTGTTTTCCATAAATATTCACCCTCTTTAATTATAGCGTATTTTTTAAACTATTTCTACTCATATTATAATTAAAATAAAAAAATATGGCTATATATAATACAAAAAGTAACTATTTTTGTTAAAACTATTTATTATTTTTTATATTTATTAAATATAAAAACCCATTAATATAAAAATGGGTCTTACACAGTAATTAATTATAAATAACTATCGAATTTAATTATACCATCATTAATAGCTTCTGTTATATATGTTGAAATTCGGGCAGTTCGATTTTCATCAAATTCAGAAACTGTATCATTTTGATAAAGAAAACCATCTAAAGCAAGGACAAATGATGATAAAGCATTTTTTCTATCACTATCATTTTTAAAACTATAAGTAATAATTTTTGTCATAGATTCTTCATTTTTATATTGTTTTAATTTTGAATCAAGTATTTGCATACCTCTTATTTTTGCTTTATAATTATTTATTGCATTTTCTTCAAGATTAGCTTTTTGTAAAAGTTGTTTTTGTAATTCATATAAATCCATTAAATATGTTCCATAATAATATGTTTTAAATTCTATCATCAAAGATACTTGTTCATTTTTTACATTAATTTCCTTAATGTCATAAACAAAATTATTTTTAATCATCTTTTCTAAATTATGACTACATTGTTCTTGAATTAAAACATATGAAGATAAATTATTGGCCGAAATAAGTTGTTCGTTTAATTTATCACGGACATAAGAATCAGGACCAATCATTATATTATTTTTCACCATTTCATCTATTTCAAGCGCTTTTTCTAATTTTTTTTGAGTAGCACCACTTTTAACTAAATTAGCAATTTCCTTAACTTTATCAGTAGCCTGTTCTTTTAAGTTAGTATTTTTTACATTAATTAAACAAATAACAAATAAAATTATAAGAATTAAAATCGCTAAAACAACAAAAACACCTCCAACAAATCGTTTCTTTTGCATATTTTCCCCTTTCTTTACCATGAGTAATTTCCGCAATGATACCATCCACTACAATTACCGGCTTTATCACAAACATCAGAACATTCAAAATTAACTATTGATCCTCTACCGCAATGGAAAACAAAATCAAAGCCGGCATTATAACCATCATTCCATTCAGAATTAATTTGCGTTTGATGTGGTCCTGGATAACTACAACCAGCACCTATGCCCGCATAGTAATAAGTTGTTCCAGCCGTAGAATAGTTTTCTATTCCAGAAAGCGAATCGGAAGCATTACAAGAGCCAACTTTATTATTAAAGCCACACCAAGTAGTTGGCGAACTTGTATCTATTTTAATAGCAATATTAATTACTTTACTTATATTTCCGGCTTTATCAATAGCCCTAAAATAAGCATTTTCATTAACATTATCATAAATATAAGTATTATTGTTATAATAAGTTTCTAAATTCCAAGACTGTTTATCATAACTATATTCCACTTTACTTATATTACTAGTATTATCAGAAACATTTATTTTTCTTTTTACTCTAGAAGTTATCCATTCATCACCACCTGAATAAGCTGGACCGTTTTCAATTTCATTATTATTACCACTAACTTTTGTTAAGGTATAACTTATAGATGGCGGTGTGGCATCTCTTTTAAACCATTTAGTACAATTATTAGTATTTCCCGCATTATCTTTAACATAACCATAATATGTAACCCCACTAGTATCTGTTTTCCGCGTCCCTGATGCGGTTGAATTATATTTACCAGAATCCGTAGTAGAAGAACTTGTTCTCAAACCATATTTAGCTACTTTACTTGTTGCATCACTCCGAGATAATGTAACTCCAACATCACTTGTATACCAGTCATTTTCTCCCTTTTCTCCAGACAAACTGATTGAGCAAGTTGGCGCGGTCGCATCTTTTTTTACCTTAATTGAACACTTGTTGGTATTGCCAGCCGCATCTTTAACATAACCATAGTATGTCTTTCCGGTTGTATCCGCAGCATGCGTTAAAGTTGTTTTAGAATTATAAGTGGCTTGTGCTAAAGCATCTAAACCATATCCTGTTAAACCACTTCCCCCGGTATCATTTGTAGTCATTCCCATAACCACATTACTTGTATACCAACTATTATCTCCTATAGTTCCTGAAGTTACTGTTATTTTACATGTTGGTACTGTTTTATCAATCATAAGAGTGCCAGCGCTTTTTACTTCCGATACATGGCCAGCATTATCTTCAGCTACTACATATATTGTTTTATTTTGCTCAGCAGAAAAAATTCCACTTACAGCTGTCTTTGTATCTGTTTTCCAATTAGAACGCCTCGTTGCATCATTACCATAATAATAGTAAATTTGTTTCACTTCTGATGTGGCATCACTGGCTTTAGCATTTATTGTAATATCTTTATTAGTCCACTTTGAATTACTACTATTTGTTACACTTGTAATTACTGGCTTAACTGTATCTCTTTTAAATGATATTGAACATTTATTAGTATTACCAACTCCATCGCGAACATATCCATAATATGTTATATTTTTTCCATCAGTTTTATGAGTTCTATCAGTACTATTGTTATAAGTCGCATTAGCCGAATTTACAAGTCCATATTGTTTTACTCCAGCTTCACCATTGTCCTTAGTTTCCATATGGATACTAACATCACCTATATACCAATTATTATTTCCAAGTTTTCCATTTATACTTAATGTACATTCAGGGGCCAAGGTATCTGTTTTTTCTATTATTGAATAATATGTTTTATTACTACTTAGGTTAAATGAAGCTCCACTTGCTATTTCAGCTGTAGTAGCATCTTTCTTACTATTCCAACCAATTACTTTGCTTCCTGGTACACTAGTTAAAATAGGCGCCGTTACCTGACAATTTGCATCTTTATTATATAGCTTGCATGTTTCTTTGGTGCTCGTTGCTTTACTTGTTTCAAGATTTTCCGCACCTTTTAGCTTTTGTAATACAAATGTTGCAGTTACTTCCTTTTTATATATTGCATATAATGTGACATCTTCTGATGGCATTGTATATGATTCAAAACCATTATGAGCGTTTTTATTGGTATTCCAGCCAACAAATTGATAGCCAGTTTTATTTCCAGTTTTGTTTAAATTTATTTTACTTCCGGGAATAGCTTCTAGCGTAACATTAGCGGTTGTTCCACCATTAGTTTTATAATCAAATGTTACGGTTTTATATATTTCTTCGCCATCAACACCATCCTCACCACAAGCACCTTCTTTTAAACTATAATAATAATTACCATGTTCATTGGTAATAATTACACTGCCATCTAAATATTTGCCTTCAGAATAATTTAAATAGCCTCCGTCCATTAAAGCTTTAACACTGACACATATTTTTTTGTCAACTTCTGGAAGCAAATTTTTATTATCTGCCCCCCAATTTCTTGAAGACAATATTATATTTTCTTTAGTTTGCGCATTTGTTACATCAGTGCCCTTTTGAACATTATTTGTTATAAGTGGTATTATTATTAACATTATCGCCGCCAGTATAATAATAACAGCCAATAATTCAACAAGTGTAAATCCTTTTTTCACAACTTTCACCATTCTTCCTTACCATAATAATATTATACAACAATATCATTCATAATTCAAATGTTTATGCCAAAATTTTTTAACAAATTTCCAATAAAAAAATCCTTAAAAAACTAAGGAATTATTCAAACCAATTTTCATATTCATATTTAAATACACGATATGAATATTTTTTGGCAGGATAAGCAAAATGTCTAATTAATTTACCATTATTATCGTATTCAGCAAAACTATGAGACATTCCGCTACTAACAACAGTGTTACCTTCTTCTAAGTCTTGAACACTACTAACGATACTCGAATAATCTAAATCAATAGTTTTTACAAGCTCATAAGTACCTTCATTTTCATCAATTAAATATTTATAATACATTGATTTTTCACCATTTTTATAATCACCAGTGCCTTCATAATTTGACCAGTCAAAAAATGGTCTTGTCCGGCTTGCCGAATAATTATTGTCAAACATTACTAAATAATACTGACCATCTTTTAAATTATTGCCTTTTTCATAAGTAATAGTGTGCTGGCCGGCATTTGAAGTAAAATCACCAATTTTTTCTAAAAGTAAATCTTGATAACTAGTATCTTCGTACATTGATTCGTCTGCTATCAAATATTTAATTTGGGGATTTTTATTAATATTTTCTACATAGATAATTGTACTAAGTTCGCGTGATGAAAGAACTAAATTATCTTTATCAACTAAACTTAAGCTATTCAAATGAACCCAATCTAATTCATCCCCACCATAAGTATTACCACCTTCAGGGCTTTCAGCCGTTTCATACATTTCTGGTAAAAGATCCATCATATCAATTAAATCAGTTATTTTTTCATTTTCCAAATTTAAAGCAATAACATGATCTTCAATAGTATCAGTTCCAAGTTTATTAGCTAGTATTAGCAAACGATTATTATCTTCATCATAAATATAATCATGATGCATTTCATAACCATCTATTTTATATGTTTTTTCAATTTTACCTAAAGGGTTTACTAAAATTAAACTGTTTTTAGAATTACTATATAAAATATTATCATCAATATTAATAATTCTATCACTACGATAACCATCTAAAACAAGTTCAGCTCTAAAAGTCCCGTTGTTATCATACAAATAAGTATTAGCAGTATAATTTTTATCCCAACCGAGGAAAGTATAAAGGCCATCAGCCAATTTTTCTTTACTTGTACCGTCTTCTGTATCAATAGTAATAGAAATATCTTTATTCGATTCAAGTTTTGGAATATTTAATTTTATTTTTTGACTTTCTACAACTTTATCATCATCTATAAGTTCAAGCTTTAAAGTATTAGTATAACCAGGAATTAAACCAATTATTTGATAAGCATAATTACCATTATCACCTTGATTAACAGCGGTTTTCGTAAAATCTTTTATTTTTTTATCATCAACACTAATTGTATATTTTAATTCATAATCATCAGTACCTGTAAAATAAATATTTAAACCAGTTGTATTAGTCCCATATGGATTTAAAATGAGTAATGGATTCGTAAATTCATAAAATGCACTTTGCAATTTATTATTTACCATATCATCAATAACATCTTGATAATCCATATTAAAAATACTTATATGTTTGTTTTTGCTAACAGTCAAAACATTTTCGCCTATATCATTACTATTTTTAAGTGATACATGAGAAGCTATCCAATCACGGTCAGTTGCTTTTTCCGTGATGTAACTTTGATATAACTTATATACACCAAAACTAATACCAGTTATAATAAAAAGCCCCAAAATAATTAAAACAATTATTTTAATAATTTTTTTCACATTTTTTTCTTTTTTCATTATCTCACCCACTAGCATTATTTCATATATATGTGAAATTTTTGTGTAATAATAAATAAAAGAATAAAAAATTACAATTATATGTGCATAAATGCTTACTGTCTTTGACAAAATACATAAAATATTAAGGAAGGAGGTATTTATGAACTTATACGAAAAAGCTATGCAAAAAATAAGAAGAGATTCTAAATGTAAGCCAGCGTGCTGTTATATAGTAGGAGCTACCGGTCCAACAGGACCTACTGGGCCAGCTGGAGGACCAACAGGAACAACTGGACCTACGGGACCAACTGGGGCTACACCTAATATTACTATTGGAACTGTAACAACTGGAAATCCTGGAAGTTTTGCAGCAGCTTCAATTACTGGTACTACACCAAATTTAGTGCTTAATTTAACAATTCCGCAAGGGCCTACAGGGCCGACTGGAGCTACTGGACCTACTGGATTAACTGGAGCTACAGGGGCTATTGGAGCCACTGGTGCTACCGGAGCCACTGGTGTTACTGGGCCTACCGGAGCTACAGGTGTTACTGGACCTACCGGAGCTACCGGACCTACTGGAGCTACTGGACCTACTGGAGCTACAGGGCCTACAGGAAATACAGACACTACGGGAGAAAACGAAACCAATGGAGCTACGGTCCAGACTGGAGCGAGTGGGAAGAAAGTGTATATG
>CALVIK010000062.1 GCA_944329545.1 uncultured Bacilli bacterium | reverse complement strand
GTTTACAAATAATTCGGCAGCTAACAATATTAGTATTAAGCTAATAAACAGTAAAATTATTTCCATATAATCACCGTAATAAATATACTATTTTTCTATTTTTAAGTCAAATAAAAAAACTATTCTTTTGATATGAACCTCATTTCTAAGTTCAAGGAACGGGATTCATATCATGTTTTTAGTAGTTTTTTTGTAAAAACTTTTTGACTTTTAACATATATAAGTGTTATAATTGACAGGTGTAAAAAGAGAGGTTTTATATATGGAAAAAAGAAATATTGCGATAATTGCTCATGTTGACCACGGAAAAACGACACTTGTTGATAAATTATTACAAATGTCTGGCACTTTTAGAGAAAATGAAGAAGTGCAAACAAGAGCTATGGATTCTAATGATATAGAAAGAGAGCGCGGCATCACTATTTTAGCTAAAACAACGGCTATTGATTATAAAGGTGTTCGTATTAATATTTTAGATACTCCAGGTCACGCCGATTTTGGTGGGGAAGTTGAAAGAATTATGAATATGGTTGATGGGGTATTGCTTGTTGTTGACGCTTATGAAGGAACAATGCCTCAGACTAGATTTGTTTTAAAAAAGGCTTTAGCTGCTGGAGTAACACCAATAGTTGTCGTTAATAAAATAGATAAAGATTCAGCAAGACCTAAAGAAGTGGTTGATGAAGTTCTTGATTTGTTTATCGAACTTGATGCTAGTATCGAACAATTAGATTTTCCAGTCATTTATGCTTCAGCAATAAATGGAACATCTAGTTTAGATCCTGATATAAGTACCCAAAAAGAAACCATGGATCCGATTTTAGATGCGGTTATTAATTATATTCCAGCTCCAAAAGTGGATATCAATGGAACTTTGCAATTTCAACCAGCCTTACTTGATTATAATGATTTTGTGGGGAGAATGGGTATAGGACTTGTCAAAAGAGGAAAACTTAAAGTGGGCGAACTTGTTTCTTGTGTCCGTTTAGATGGCTCATTTAAACAGTTTAGAATTCAAAAAATTTTTGGTTATTATGGTTTAAATAAAATTGAAGTGAAGGAAGCTGTAGCCGGTGATATTGTGGCAATAGCTGGTCTTCCAGATATTTCAGTTGGTGAAACGGTTTGTGAAATCGGTAAAGAAGACCCTTTATCACTTCTTAGAATTGATGAGCCAACATTACAAATGGCTTTTGGCGTTAATACTAGTCCGTTTTGTGGAAAAGAAGGTAAATTGTTAACAGCCAGAAAAATCGAAGAACGTTTATTAAAAGAAACGGAAAAAGATGTGTCTTTAAAAGTAAGACAACTTGATTCAGAATCATGGATGGTTTCAGGGCGTGGAGAACTTCATTTGTCTATTTTAATTGAAAATATGCGAAGAGAGGGGTATGAACTTCAAGTATCTAAACCTGAAATTATTGTTAAAGAAATAAATGGTACTAAATGTGAACCGTATGAAGATGTCGATATTGAAGTGCCAGAAGAATATGTTGGTCCGGTTATTGAACTTTTAGGTCATCGTGGTGGTAATATGGAAAATATGCTTAGTAAATCTGGCCATACAAAGCTTATTTATACTATTCCTTCCAGAGGATTAATTGGTTTTATGACAGAATTTATGACTTTAACTAAAGGCTATGGTATTTTAAGCCACACATTTAAAGAGTATGCGCCAATGATGCCTAGTGAAGTTGGTAAACGCAAAAACGGTGTTTTAGTTTCAATGGAAAATGGTAAAGCAACAGCTTATGCTTTGGGGGCTTTAGAAGATAGAGGTATTATGTTTATTGAACCGGGTACTGAAGTGTATGAGGGAATGATTGTTGGTGAAAATAATCACGATAATGATTTAGCAGTTAATGTAGTTAAGAGTAAAAATTTAACAAATACGAGAAGCGCTACTAAAGATCATACTGTTGTTTTAAAAAGGCCGCGGGAAATGAGTCTTGAAGTTTGTCTTGATTATATTAATGAAGATGAACTTGTTGAAGTAACACCAATTAGTTTTCGGTTAAGAAAGAAAATTCTAAATACTAATGATCGTAAAAAATATGACAACAAGAAAAAGAATTAATTTTTATAAATGTTACTTTGTATATAAGTAAAATTATATTTTTATAATTTTCTTGTTATAGATTATTTGTAAGTTTATTTAAAATTTAAGATACTTATATTTATAAGATGACATAAAATGTCTAATAATGTTAAAAAATTTTATCATAAAAACCTTTGCATTAAATTTATAAAATAAGCATATAATAAATTTAACCAAATAATATTATAATTGCTAAAAAACATTTGGCGAATTGAAAAAAATTATACAATAATAAAATTATATTTACACAAATTAAATTGAAATTAAAAAAAACAGCGCTTGAAAAATCAAGCATTGTTTTTTTCTTTCATTTTTAAATAATGATCGCGTAGTTCCTTAAATCTTTGATAATGAACAATTTCTCTTTCTCTTAAAAATGCTAGTGGTCCTAATACATCAGGATCATTAGTTAAATCCATTAAGTGTTCATAAGTTGCTCTAGCCCGTTGTTCAGCTCCCATATTACTTTCTATATCAGCAATATAATCACCAGATACTTTAATGTATGTCATATTAAATGGATTACCGAAAGAATCTGATGGGAATAAATCCATACCATAAGTAGCATAATGCTCACCAAGACCGGCGGCTTTTAATTCTTCTACGGTAGCCCCTTTCATGAGTTGATATAACATAGCGGAAATTATTTCTACATGAGCAAGTTCTTCCGTTCCAATATCAGTCAAAAGAGCTTTACCTCTTTCATCTGGCATATTGTATCTTTGATCTAAATATTGCCAAGCTGCAGCTAGCTCACTCGCCGATATAGTTTGACACACAACGAAAATATTGTTGATTTGTTTTGTTTTATTGGGATAACGACGGGATATAGAGGTAATGTTCATCTCGTTGAGAATAACAAAAATTTCAAAAATAATGAAAAATTTAAGGTAATATTGTCTATAATTAATTAATATAAAGTAATTATATGTTCTATGATTTATTTTAATAAATTTTATATTTAGTCTGAAATGCAATTAAGTATTATTGAATTTTAGCTTTTAATAAATAAAAATGTTATTAGCAAGTACTGTTAGCGATAACATTTTTTTTGATATAAAATTTTATAGGAGGTGGTGAAGATGGAAAATCTTCAAAATAAAAATTGTACATTTAATCAAATATTAGAAATGTGGCTAGAGGAAAAAAGAGATGATGTTAAAATTCAATCTAGCCAGCGCTATGAAAGCTTGATAGATTCATTTATAAAAGATACACTTGGAACTATTAAATGTAGTGAAATAAAAAAAGATGAAATAATTGAATTTTTTAAAAGAGGAAAAATTAGTAAAATGAGTATTTCAGTTAGAAAATCAGTTTTTGGGATTATTAAAAGTACTTTGGAAATAGCTTATAGCTTAAATTATTGTTCATATATTGATTTAAGAAAAATTAAATTTAAAGGCGGTAAAAATAATATAATTGTTTTTACCAAAAGGGAACAAAGAAAAATAGATAGTTATCTTATGGAAGAAATAAATGTTAGAAAATTAGTACTTTTAATGTGTATGTATACAGGAATTAGAGTTGGTGAAGCTAGTGGCTTAAAGTGGAAAGATATTGATTTTAGTAAAAAGTCAGTAAATATAAATAAAACAATTCAAAGAATAAAAAATCCCGACCAAAATAGTGATAAAAAGACAACTTTAATATCAAGTACACCTAAAAGTGAGAGTTCATCGAGAGTAATACCTTTGCCAGACTTTTTAATACCATTATTAAAAAAATTAAAAAGTAACGATAATTATTATATATTATCAGAAAGTGAAAAACTATACGATCCACGTTTGTTTGAATCTTTTTACGAAAGAACATTAAAAAAATGTGAAATTGAGCATTTAAAATTTCATACATTAAGACATACTTTTGCAACTAGAAGTATTGAATCAGGTATGGACCCTAAAACCTTAAGTGAAATATTAGGACATTCATCAGTAGAAATAACTTTAAAATTGTATGTACATCCATCTTATGATATGAAGAAAAAATCAATAGAAAAAGCAACTAAATTTGTAAAAAAGACCGTTTATGTATAAAAAAATAGCACAAAATAGGATATTTTATGCTATAAATATTTCATAACAATTATATCAATTTAAGGATAAAAAAGCAATCACTAAATATTTTTTAGAAAATAATAATAACTAACAAATATCATTGTAATTCAAGGCAAAAAAGGCTTTTTTTGATTATTTTTGTTAACATAAATTATCCTAATTTATGTTAATGAAAGCGAGTGGTAAAAATGAGAATAAGAAGACATAGAAGAACAAGAAGGCAAAAAAAGCAAAGAAAAATAATTGTAATTTCATTACTTGGTTTTCTTTTTGTTATGGTGGGAGGTTATGCAGCCTTTCAAACAAATTTAAATATAACAGCTAAAGGGAATATTGTTAAAACACCAGAAGAATGTTTTACCATAACTGATAATGGAGATGGAACAGGTACGATTATTGATTATGATATTGGGTGCGGTGATAAGGTGAAAATTCCTGAGACTATTGATAATTTAATTATTACTAGGATTGGTGATGGAACTGGGCTGGGAAATGAAGCAATTGGTCCATTTACTAATAAAGCCGTTACAAAAGTATTTTTACCAGATACTCTTGTGTATATTGGAAAAATCTCTTTTTTTCATACATCTTTAGAAAGTATCGAGATACCTGGAAGTGTAAAAACTATTGCAAATCAAGCATTTACATTCTCAGAACTTAAAAGTGTAATTTTACATGAAGGATTAGAAAATATTTTTAATGAGGCATTTACTGAAAATAATTTAACTAGTATAAAAATACCGGATAGTGTTAAAAGTATGCCATCGGCAATTGCAACCGCCAATTTAATGGAGGGTGAAGATGCTTTTGTATATGGCAAAGATGGTGAAGGCAATGTTGATTATTCAAAATTAAATT
>CALVIK010000061.1 GCA_944329545.1 uncultured Bacilli bacterium | reverse complement strand
AAAATAGAAAAAAGTAATATATCTTTAGATAAAATTTGGTTTTTAGTTCAAGTTGAAAAAATGATAAACAAAGAAAAGGAGGCTACCGCTTAGGTAGTTTTCTTTTTTATAAAAAAGAAATTTTTGTATTGTAAAAAAATGTCGAATATGGTAAAATTATATATAGTAGATTAAGGGTACGGAAGTGATGATATTATGAGTAAAAATATATTTGGTAAACTTATCAATATTGTTATGGATATCATGATATTTATATTTGGAATTATCCTTTTAATTTCAATATATAATGCAATTCAAGTAAAAGTTTTAGGTAACGATTATTCTAGTTTTTTTGGCTATTCAATATTTGAAGTTCAAACCGGTAGTATGGCTGATTATATTGAAGCAGGAGATTGGATTGTCGTTAAATATTCAAAAAACATTGAATTAGATGATGTGGTAACATTTGAGCAAGATGGTGAATTTATAACGCATCGTGTTATTGAAGCATATAATGGAACTTTTGTAACACAAGGAGATGCTAATAATTCTAAAGATGATCCGATTAGTCAAGAACAAATTGTTGGAAAGGTTGTTAAAATCTTACCAGCATTTGGAATATTTAAAAAAACAATTTTTAATCCAGCAGTATTAATAACTTTGATAATTACTTTATATTTAATAGGATTAACATTTAAAAAAGTAGATAATACAAAGAAGGTTGATGTGATTATGGCAAATATATTAAAGAAATTAAAAATATTTATCAAAAACATAATTAAATTAATTAAAAAGAAATTAAATAAACCTAAAGAAATAACAAAAGAAGTTCCTCAAGAAGTAATAAAAGAAATTAAAGAAGAACCAAAAGATGAAGTTGTTGTTACAAAGGTAAATGAAGAAGTTGAAGAACCAGTCGTTCATTTAAATCAAATAAAAGAAGAAGATTTTGATAAAACAATGTACTTTAGAATGGTTCAAGTCGACAAAGATGAATTAGTCGAAAATAAAATTGAAATACCTGAAGAAGAAGTAGAAGAAATAGTAAAAGAAGAAAAAGAACCAACTCTTTCTGTTGTTGAAACGGAACTTGAAATGATAAATAAAAAGAAGAAAAAATTTAAAAATGTTATTGAAAAAGCAATTTTTATCAAAGAAGAAGAAATTAAAGAAATAATCGATTTACTAAATGATGGAGAAAAATTAAAAACGAATGAAGCTACAATAAAAGAAAATTTATTAAAAGTTTATATCGATGGTAAATATTATAATTATTGTGGTGATGTTAATGTTGAATATAACGGACGAAATATGGCTTCAAGAGTAATCGAAGCAATAAAAAAAGCAGGCGAAAAATTAAATAAACAATATAAAGGTAGCGATAAACAATTTAATGAAAAAGTAAAAAAATATGTTGATTTATTTACTTTGATTACTTATATTGAACAAGCTAATTTAGTTTTAGATGATTTACAAGTAAAAAAACAAACTTATAAAAATAAAATATTAAAAATTTTATCTATTCCTTTTAGTCAAAAAGAATTAGATAAAATAGTAAATACAATAATTAAAACTCAAAAGAAATATAAAGCAATGATTAAATATATTTTAGAAAAATTAGAAACTGAATTATTTAATTTAAAATATAATCAAGTAAATAAAAATATTTATGCTTTAGAATTAGAACACAATGTTAATTTTAGTAAAGTTTATAGTGATTACATAGTAGATAAGACATATAATGATGGAATAATTGCCGAAGATAAAATGATTGTTTTAATTAATTTGTTATCTATTCAATTAATTAAAGATATGTTTGAAGCTGAATTTAATAAAAAATATATTTTATATGTTCCTGAAAGTTTGTATGAAAAAGACAATAAACTAGATAAAGTATTTAAATTGTTAGAAGATGAATATGCGAAAAACAATGTTATCGTTTTAACGCAATATGATAAATTAGTAAAGAATAAAAAGGTTATAAAAGATTTGATAAAATTAGGGTATAAATTTGCTGTTGATATTGAAAATAATGAAATAAAAAATAAAGATATTTCAATGATTCAATTAATGACTTATATATTTGTACCTAAAAAAAGAAAAGGAGTTTTATCATCAATTGATGTTTTAGCAGCCATGCCAAACGAAAATAATATAATTTATGATGATATTGCTTCAAAAGTAGGAAGTTATTGGGGAGAGTAATTTATGAATACATTTTTAAGATTTTTTTACGAATTTATATCAATATTCTTTGATGGCCTATTTGATGTTTTCAAAGGAATTATTAATGGAATTAAGCAAATGTTTAATTTTAGTGAATATGGAAAAATAATTAGCAGTTACAAAAATAATTTTAATGGTAATGAAAAAGTTTTTGTTATAATGTCAGTTATTTTTCTAGCTATTATAATTATATTAGTTCTATTATTAATTTTCTTACTAATTAGAAAAATATTAAGAAAAGCAACTAATCATTTTACTAAAGATGAATTATTAAATGAAATTGGCAATTTAAATGAACAAGTAAGAAAGTTAATGAAGGAAAAAGATGAATTGATGGCAATGAAAGTTTCACAATTAGGCGTTAATCCGGAAGATGAAACAAAAGAAGAAGAAACAGCTAGCGAAGAACCTGAAGAAGATTTGGGTATTCAAGGAATTAGATTTCCGAAGTTGGTGGCAATTGATGAAGAATTAGGTAACACTAAAATTAGAAAATATGAAAACAATTTTACTTTAGCAGAGTTAATTGAAGCATTTAGATGTTATTCAGCAAGTCAATTACATTTATATTATGATTTTTCCATTTTAAGACCATTCTTTGGTGGACTTGCTTGTGGTAAATTAATTATTTTACAAGGTATCTCTGGTA
>CALVIK010000060.1 GCA_944329545.1 uncultured Bacilli bacterium | reverse complement strand
GAGGAAAAATTTTTGTCACATTTTATTCCATAGCAGCAACTTCTAATTTATCATTACTGTGAATTAAAGTAATAGTTCCTTCTTCTTGATATCCCATATCATCTTCATAAGTAATAGTAAAGTCATAAACATAAGCATTTTCATCACTATTATCACCGTATGTAAAATTAGTGTTATCTTGCTTTTCGGCTAAAACACTACTGACAATAGGTAAATCTTGCTCTCTATCACCGTAGATATTGCTTTGAACATGTTTATACATTGAATTTGCAGCAAGTTTTATAAAATCATCGCGAAAGTCTTTGTAAACAAATTGTAATCCACCAACATCTGTACTAGAAAGTTTATTATCTAAGTTAAAGAAGTCAGCTACAAATAATTTAGTAACTAGCTCAGCATAAGCCTCCTCATCAACATTATCTTCCGATAAAACATCTTTTAATTCTTTAAAAAGATCTTTATAATACTTTGTAGCATTTTCTCTTATCGCATAATCATATCCCTCAATAGTATCAACATTTTTAATTTCCGTTACTGTTTTTTCTTCTTTATTAAAAAATACAAAATAAACAGCAATAGCAGCAACAACTAATAGTAGTAATATAACAATAATAATAGGCTTTTTTTTCATTCTTCTTTTTTTCATTTGTCTTCTCCTTTTATTTCTTTTGATTCCCTAGTTTTCTTAATTAAATCATGTACAATAATATTATTAGATACCGATACTTCAGCTTCGGCTCTTAAAGTATATTTTTCAATATAATCTGCACTAATAACTTCATTTTCATTTAAAAGTACGCCTTCACCATTTTGATTATCATAATACATTTTATTTGTAAGCCAGTTCCCATTTGGAAAAACCACAAAATGGTCATCTTCATCCGCACTCATCATATCATGGCCAAGCGCATATTCACTGTGAATACCAAGCATAGTACCCAAAGTCGGCAACACATCATACATTCCCATAACATCAGTTATTTCTTTATTTATTTCTTTATCTTTAGTCCAAATAATAAATGGTACTTTGCGATTAAGTTCATAATCGTACTTCGTAAATTCCTCATACTCTGGATCATCTTCATCTAAAATATCGTCTGTTTCTGGATCATAGTTATAGTAATAATCATACTCAGAACGCTTAATTTTCGCATCATGATCACCATAAATAACCAAAACCGTATCGTCAAGTAAACCTTCGCTGTCAAGTTTGTTTACAAATTCCCCGATAGCCGCATCAGCATAATGCGCGGTTTCAAAATAACGACCTAAAATTGTGTCTTTTAAATAATCATTAACAACTTCTTCTTTTTGTCCTTGTTCATTTGTTTTTGTATATTTATAAGTTAAATCTAAAGTTTCCTGACCTTCTAAAGCTGTAAATGGTGTATGATTTGTCAGCATAATCAATACGCCATACCAATTATCATATTTCTCATCTATTTTTTTGATTTTATCGGCTGATTGACTAAAGAATGACTTATCATTTAACCCAAGACCCAAAACATCTTCATCTTTTATGTCATAGTCATTCGTATAACTATAAAATTTATCATAGCCAAGTTTTTCGTGCATAACTTCGCGATTCCAGAAATTTGGTTTATTCGCGTGCATACTAAAGGTATAATAATTTTGTTCTTTCAAAAGTTTTGGCGTTGTAACAAATTCGCGATCCCAATAACTAACAAATACCGTTCCACTACTTGCTGGAAGCAGTGATGTATTAAAAGTAAACTCACTATCACTACTAGTTCCAACACTTTCTTGAGCATAGAAATTAGAAAAATATAAACCTTCATTAGCTAACCGCTTTAAATTAGGGGTTATATCAACACCATTTATTTTCGTATCCAATAAAAAGTTTTGAATACTTTCGGCATGAATAACAATAACATTTTTACCTTTAAAAACATCCGTATATTTATTAGTATCATCTTCTGAAGGATATTCTTTATAATAATCTCTAAATTCTTTAGCCGCAGCATCATAACCAAATAAAGGACTGATTTGTGGTTTTAAACTAGCTACTAAATCATTTGCCTGATAAATATAAGCGCCAAACTTCATAACAACATATTCTCTGTTCCACTGTTTATAAAGCCTACTTATATCAGTTCCCGTAACTGTTGTTAAAAAAATTATTAAAACAACAGCTCCCACACTTAAAATTTTTAAAAATTTAATTTTTCGTTTTTCTTTAGTAAAATAAGTAGTAAAGTATGTAGATTTTTTTAACCGACGATTAATATACATAAAGACTATTGGGGCCCATATATAACAAAAATCTTTTATTTCGACGACATTTTCTAAGGCGTCACCAACACCAAATATTTGCAGAGAAGTTGCGAGTAACGAAAACGAAGTAAAAGAGACATAATTAGCATAATACATCGAATTAATTAAACAAACGGCTGTTAAAATAACCATCCAAGTCATTAAATATTTAAATCTATTTTTAGGTTTAAATAAATATGCAAAAGATGCAATAATTAACACAAAAGCTAAATCAGCTAAAACAGGGCTGATAGCTGTAAAGTTTTTAACAGTAAATGTTCGTAGCAAAATATCATTAAGCACCATTGAAAACACAAAAAAGCTAAATAAAACATTATTTTGGACAAATCTTTTGCTGTTTTTTGGTAAATTTATAACAAATTTTTTTGCATTTTGGGGCAAATGTTTTATAAATTTTTTAGTTTTATTTGGTAAATTTTTGAAAAAAGGCATTACTTTTTTACTTTTTAATTTATCTTTCATACTTCACCTCGCCATACTACATAATTATAGCACTTTTTGTCATTAAAAAAAAGTGGTTTTGCACCACTTTACTATGAAAATAGTCAATATAAGGAGATTATTACCTTAATACTTAGAAAATTATCTTAAATTTTCCTTAGTACTAGTAGCCTAAAGATGAGTATATACCGGTAAATATATACCCTTATTTATTTTGCACTTCTTTGATTAAATTATACTTTTTACTATCATTATAAACATTAGAATTAATAGCAATTCCCATTATTAATACAAAAGAAAGCAAATAAATCCAAATCATCATAACAATAACTCCAGAAACGCTTCCATAAAACATCGTATAATTAGCAAAATGCGAATTATAATATGAATATAAAGCTGTTATAATCACCCAACCAATTGTCGTAAATAAAGCACCATAATTCATGAATTTGCTAGGAATTTTGTCATCAGGAGCAATGGCGTATAAAAGCTTTATTACAAAAAAGATTAAAGCTATCGCGATTGGCCATTTTAATAAAATAAATATTAAATAAAGCTGATCACTGACATCACTAAAAATGCTTTGACTTATAATCATTTTTGCTAAAACATTGCCATAAGCTAAGACTAAAATAATAAAAATAAATAAAATCATTAATAGTATAATCATTAAAAAGGCTTTTATGCGCCTTTTTAAGGCATCATCATCTTTAATTCCAAAAAGTTCGTTAGAAGCAACGATTAAAGAATTTGTTCCGTTAGAAACCAAAACAAAGCCAATAATCATAAAAAAAGCTATATTACCCGTTATTTTACTTTCGGTAACAAAAGGTAAAATGATATCCGCCACATCAGAAGGTAAAATATCAGTAAGTGCGGAAACAAAAGCTGTAGAAAAAAGAGAAATGTTTGAGCCAATATAACCAACTAAAGTTAAAAGCGGAAAAAGCGCTAGAATAATAAAAAAGGCTAATTGACCCGGCAAAACTTTCATTTCCGGTCGCATAATTAGCTCAATAATTTTTTTAAAAAAGTTTTTCATATAGGTTCACCTACCTACGCTCTTCTTTATTATGACGCATGGCAATAGTAGCTTCATTAACAGCATCATCAACTGTTTTGATTTCATCAACTATCATACTATAACCAATAGCTGCGCCGAAACCATGGGATAATTTTTTCATTTCTTTATTAAGTTTTCTAATATAAGTAATAATATCTTTTTCTTCAACACCAATGATGAATATTAAAAATTCATTACCACTTGTTCGCACAAGCTCACTATTAGCTAATTGATTATTTATTAAAATACTAGCTGCTTGAATTATAACTTTATCGCCTTCAGCATGGCCAAAATTATCGTTGATATAAGCTACATTGTTTAAATCAACAATAATAACACTTTGGGGATAAATCTCACTGTCATCCCATTTTTTAATATTGTCATTTAAATAATTTCTATTCTTAAGTGATGTTAAACTATCAACATATCTTAATTTTTCTACTTTTGAAAGTTTCGCATTATGATCTTTATATCTTTTCATGATTTTTGAAACTATTAACCCGATTAAAACTAAAACTAGTAAAACGAAAATACTTAATAATATTCCTACTAAACGATTGCTGTCATTATAGTTTAAAAGTTTCGCATAACTATTATTAATAACTGTTTTATTATCGATAAATGATAAATAAAAATCAAAATACTCAGCAAAAACTTCATTAGTAGAAACATCTCTAATTAAATAGTTATAATCATCATCTAAAGAAAAAGTATAAATACTTTTAAAAGTTTTTAAATCACTTCTAATAAAATAATCATAACTATAATAATCAATAGCCGCCAATTTATTAGCTTTTAAATGGTTGATTAAGTCATCAATATTTTTATAAGTTTCTGTTTTAATACCGTGTTTCTTTAAATAATCAGCAATCTTAGTATTTTCAATAGTTAAAACAGTTTTCCCCTCTAAAGATTTTAAAGAGTTAACAACTAAGTTATTTTTTTCATCGCTAATAATACTAACAAGTTCATCATAAACAGAAACAGTATTGTAAACATCAACTTTATAATTACTTTGACTATTACTATTAAAGATAAAATCTAATTTACCATTATTAAAATCATTAATTAAATTTTCGGTTGAAGAATATTTTTTATAATTAATTTCAATATCCGCACTTTTAGCAAAATCATTAGTAAAATTATAGTTAAAGCCTTGAAGGCCATCTTTGGTTGTAACATCAAATGGGCTATTTAAAACAAAACCATAAGTATATCTTTTACTTCTAAATTCAACTTGTTTTTTTTCGTCAACTTTTTTATCTTCAAAATATGTTTCAACTAAATGTGTATTAAAAGAACTATTAAATTTTTCTTGATTCCAATTTTTTAAATATTTCGTTAAAATATTATTTAAAGTTTTATTATCCCCTAAAGTTAAAACATAATCTTTATTATATTCAGTGATATTATAAGCAATATGCATATTATCACTACTAATAATAGTCGCTAAATTTTCTAATTTAGGAACAACGATAGCTTCAACATCATTTGTTGACATCGCATTAATTAAATTTTCTTTACTATCGTAATTGCGATAAGTTATATTACTAGCATCACTTAAATAACTATCAACATTTTCATGTTCGTCTTTTAAAACGCCAACAGTTATATTTTTAATATCTAAACTACTAGCATAATTAACTTTATTTTTTGTCACCAAAACATAATTATCACGGTATAATAAAATATCTTTACTACCAACTTTGTCTTTTAAATTAATTGCATAAGCACTATCAAATTCGTCAGTATAAGATAATTTATTAAATTCTAAATTAGTATCTTTTTCTAAATCATCTAAAAAATCAAAAACAACACCCATTCCAGCATTACTTAAAACTGGAATATTAGCGGGAACTGATAAATCAATTAAATTGTTTTTATTGTTTTCAATCCATTTTCGTTCATTTGTAGTTAATTCATTTTTACTATTTTCAATTGAAAAGTAGTAAAAAACGCCAAAACCGCCTAATAGTAAAATTACTAAGGCGATTATGATAAACCTTTTTTTATTCACTTTGCTCACCTACATTCGACCATGAAAATTCTTTAGCGCCTTTATGATGATAACCGATAACAGGATAAACATCACTATCTTCTTTGGTGGTTAAGAAAAATTCAATATCGTAATAATTTTTTGTCTTTTTATTTAAAGTATCTGTTACTACATTTGTATACGCTTTAGCTTTATCTAAAGCTGTATCATTTTTAACTGTTACAATAAAGTTTAAAATCCGTCCTTCTTTATGGTAACTAGCTTTTTCGACTCCTTCATTTTCTTTTAATTTGTCGGTAATTTCGTTTAAGGTATTTTTGGATACTTCATGTGTTTCAATATCTTCTAAACGATCTCCGTATTTATTATTGCTAAATAAAGGCATAATAAAGACGATAACAAAAAACACAAGAAAGAGTAAAATTAAAATTCCCCCAATTATACATGATTTTTTATGTTTTTTTATAAAGTTTTTCATACTTCCACCTCTTTTTAATTATACTATATTTCTTTTTAATTTACAACAAACTATTCGCTATATCGATAAGTATATTGATTCGATTCATAAGTGATTATAACTTTACCGGTTAATTCTTTAGTAGTATCTCTAGGATCTTTAACATCCTCATCAGAAATATATCCTTCATCTATTAAAGTTGTTACGGTTACATTATAAGTGTCACCTACCACATCTGGAAGCTTTTCCACATTAGCAAGTCCCCATTCTTTAGCGGCATTTTCAATTATTTTTACTTGATTATTATAAGCATCTTCTCCCGCCGTTTTAATGGCTGAATTAATAGCTGGAAAAACAATCATGGCGATAAGCGCTAAAATAGCAATAACTGCTAGCAGTTCAATTAAAGTAAATCCCTTTTTCATATGTTCACATTCCTATTCTAAATAAATTATAAATTATTTATTAGTTAAAGTCAAACATTTATGAAAAAAACCAGTCATTACTGGATTAAAATTTTTTATTAATAAAAGTTTTAATAATTAATACTTCAAAGATGATATAAATTACAACATATAAGAACATAACAATGTCATTAAACATACCTAAATCAAAACTTTGTAAAATTGCTGGTACATTTGTTGGTATTAAACTTAAAAAGTCAAAAGCATCATCTTTTAAAATATAAGTTTTTAAATAAGTAAATATTCTAAGTAAAATATCTACGATAACTATAAAGTAAATGCAAGCATTAAAATTTTTAAATAAAATTATCACGGCAACTAAGGCCAATATTAAAATCATTAATTGTACAGTCATTATTTCTCTCCTATCATTTCTTCGTATTCTTTAGTAAAGTCACTAAGATTATTAATATTATAATAACTAATATTTAGTATATATGAATCTATATTTAGCTGTTTATATTTATAATAATTAGTTAAATCGATAATAACTTTATTAATAGTATCATTTTTTTGATAAACATTTACGACAATATTATAAGTTGCTAAATTATAATCAGTAACATTAATGTTTTCATATTCTTTAATAAAATTCATCAAAGGTACTAAATAACTGTTATATTCATTATTTTGCACTGGGGTTATATCTTTAATTAAATTATAAAGCATTTTATTGTTTAATTTTAATATTTCAATTTCTTCACTAAGTTCAATATTATCACTAATTTTATATAAAGCATTACTTTTATAATATTTTTGATTATCTAAATATAGTAAATATTTGTCTTGATAATATAGGCCATTTAAAGATAAATCATTGGCAGTATAATTAAATTCATAAGAAGTCATTTTGTTAAACTTATCTAACGGGGAAACTGATTCTGGATTTACAGCTGTTTCTTTAGTTATTGATGATATTTTTAAAAAAAGAATTAAAATGCCAATAAAAATAAGCCAAAATCCTAAAACAATAATAGCGTGGGTTTTGGGGTTTTTCCACAGCTCTTTAATAATTTCTAATTTTGTTTTTTCTTTTACTTCATTTTCCATTATTTAAGCACCTTACCAATTAAATTGTGACCATTAGCAAAATCCACAGCTTTAATTTTACTTTTACCAGCAAGCTGTACTTCGGTAAAAACAACTTCTCCATTACTAACTTTAACACCAAAGCCATCTTGATATATATTAGTAATGGTGCCATCTCTTAAATTATCAAAAACATTATTGGTTCGCCGGCAAGCCCAAACCTTTAACACCTTATCTTCAAATAAACAATAAGCTCCTGGCCAAGAATTAAGACCTCTTACTTTATTAACGATGTTTCTTTTTGTGTCATTAAAGTTTATTTTTTCATCTTCTCTAGTAATGTTAAAACCATAAGTAACTTTTGCTTCATCTTGTTTTATTCTTTTATTAGTGCCATTTAAAATACTAGGTAAAGTTTCTAAAAGTAAATCACGCCCTAATATTTTTAGTTTATCGTGCAAAGACGAAGCGGTTTCATCACTTGTAATAGGAATAGCTTTTTGACTTATAATATCACCACTATCCATACCTTCAGCCATATACATTATTGTAATACCAGTTTCCACCTCGCCATCCATAATAGCATGGTGAATAGGCGCCCCACCCCTTAATTTAGGAAGCAGCGAAGCGTGAACATTAATACAGCCAAGGCGAGGAATAACAAGTAAATCTAATGGTAAAATTTGCCCATAAGCACAAGTAATAATTAAATCAGGCTCTAATTGGTTAATTTCTTGCAGGGCCTCTCTAATTTTATTTGGTTGCAAACACAAAATATTATGTTTTAAAGCCACTTCCTTTACTGGCGTTGGTTTTATTTCCCCTTTTCTTCCTACTTTTTTATCAGGTTGCGTAATAATTGCCCGAACTTGATAATTTTTGATAAGCCCTTCTAATACAGGAACACTAAATTCTGGTGTCCCCATAAAAATAATTACTGGATCTTTATTTATATTTATTTTTTCTAAATCCATAGCATCACACCCTATTATTAATTTTAGCATATTTTTTTACATTTTCAAAGGATTTAAATCAATCGTCACATTTATTTTACTTTTACTATACTTATTTTTAATAAAAACAAAATCACTATATACTTCTTTCGTATTTTTATATTTAACAATTATTTGCATATAATAAATATTGTTTAATTTTGGTCTTAGAGCATAACTAGGGCCTAAAATAATATTGTTTATTAATTTTTTTCTTAAATAGTTAGCAATTTTATCAGCTTCTTTATTTACTTCTGTTTCATTTTTGCCGCTAATAGTAATTTTCGTCAAATTATAATATGGAGGATATTTTAAAGCTTTTCTAATTTTCATCTCTTCCTTATAAAAAGTCAAATAATCATGTTTACTTGCACAAATCATACTATAATGATTTATATTAAATCCTTCGATAATGACTTCGCCTTTTTTATTGCCTCGACCAGCTCGGCCAGCTACTTGATTTAACAGTTCGAATGTTCTTTCACTACTACGAAAATCTGGAATATTCAAAGAACTATCACCATTTATAACGCAAACTAAAGTAACATTAGGAAAATCTAAACCTTTAGCAATCATTTGCGTACCTAATAAAATATCATATTCTTTATTTTCAAAAGCTTTAATTATTTTTTCATGGGCACCTTTTTTACTAGTGGTATCAATATCCATCCGAATAACTTTAGCCGAAAATTTTTCTTTTAACAGTTCTTCTAACTTTTCTGTTCCCATTCCAAAAGAATTAATGTTTTTACTTTTACAATTTGGACAAACAACTAATTTAGGTACGGTATAATTACAATAATGACATTTCATGTAGTTATTTTTTTTATGATAAGTAAGAGGAATATCACAATTAGGACATTTGTGCGTAAAACCGCATTCTTTACAAGTAACTACTGTAGAAAATCCGCGTCTATTTAATAAAACAATTATCTGCTCATGTTTTTTTAATCTTTCATTTATTTTAGTTGTTAAAATTTCCGAAAAAATACGATGTCCCTTTTTTATTTCTTTTTGCATATCAACTAATGTAACTGCCGGTAAATTATTGTTAACACGCTTTTTCATTTCTAACAAAGTATAAATACCCGCTTTAGCTCTTGTATAACTTTCTACACTAGGGGTAGCACTAGCCATCATAACTGGACAGTTATGCGTTTGCGCTCTTTTGATAGCAACATCAATTGCATGATATCTTGGTGTGTTTTCTTGTTTATAAGTACTTGAATGTTCTTCGTCAATAATAATAATACCTAAATTATTAAAAGGTGCGAAAATAGCACTTCTAGCGCCAATAACGACCTTGGCTTCGCCTTTTTCAATTTTGCGCCATTCATCATATTTTTCGCCATCATTAAGGGCACTATGTAAAATGGCAACAACTTTTCCAAAATGACTTTTAAAAATATTAACAACTTGTGGAGTTAAACTTATTTCTGGAACTAATAAAATAGCTTCTTTGTTTATTTTTAAAACTTTTTCAATTAATTTAATATAAACTAAAGTTTTTCCACTACCAGTAACCCCATAAAGCAAATATGGCTTAAATTTATTTAAAACAACTTTACTTAGAACATTTTTTTGTTCGTTAGTTAATAACTGATTGTTTTCTATGCTTTCTGCGCTTTCTTCTATCCGATAAACTTCTTTTTTTATTTCTCGAACAACATTATTTTCTATTAATCTTTTTACCGCATAACTAGATATTTTATTAAGTTCACTTTTTATATTATGCCCTTGTTTTATTAAATTATATATTTCTAACTGCTTACCATTTAATTCTACTTCATGAATTATTTCTAAAATAGTAATATATTTTTTATTAATATTATTTTTATGACCAGCTTTTAACGCTTTAGGGAGCATCACTTGATAACAAGTAATCAATGATGATAATGTTTTTTGACTAATGTATTTTCCAAGTTCTAGCATTTCTTTATTAATAACAGGATATTCATCTATTACTTTAATGATTTCTTTCACTTCATAATCAAAATTTTGTTTTTGATATATTTTTAGAACAAAACCTTCAATTTTTCGCTTTCCAAAAGGGACTAAAACTCGCATACCTACTTTAGTATTTTCAGGAACTTTATAAGTAAAAGTTTTATCAATATTTTTGCTTACTATTTCTACTAAAACATCTGCATACATTATATCACCTTCTGTAAAAATTATAACATATTTTTTAAATAATGATATTTTTAAAAAGAAAAAAAGCCATAAAGGCTAAATTTAATTTACTATAACATATGGTTCCTCCAAAGTTCCCTGCCCAGATAAAGTAATATTAGATGATAAATATAAAACTGGAATGACACCATCGTAAACATATGTGTTATAGCTAGTGCTTATACTACCATTTGATTTCACATATAAAACACTGCGTGAGGTACCAACATATGGTGAAATTGTCCAATAACTTGAATTTGTAAACATCCAATTTGTAAGAGTACAAATTTCAAAATTAGCATTATTTAATTGAAAAGAACCACATTCTGTCATATTACTATTTGCTCTTAAATATTCACTAACAGTAAGTAATGCAACTTTACCATTCCAAGTTTCTGCTTTTTCATCGCTTATTTGAACAGCTAAATCATTATTACCATAAGTTACACCACCTACATTCCATATATGTGATACTACTTTATCAGAATCGGATAAAGTTGGCAAATATTCTTCATTTAAATATGTGTTTAATTCTACTGGTTTCCCCCAATAATTAGAATCTAAACTTTCCCATACTCTATTTCCAATCATTTCATTTCGTATAATCTTAATAGTTCCATCACTTTCAACAGATATTATTCTCCACATTTCTCCATTAAATTCAATATAATTAGCTGGATTTGTCCCTTTATAAATATATCTGCCAGTCTCATATTCATCAGCATATAAACCATCACCATTTTTCATAACATCCACTTGCTGATTACCTACTAAAACAGTTTCTCCAGTAATATTTGGATTAACATATTGTTCATATGTTAAATCTAGTTTTATTTCTGCGTCTAAATCTGTTGGTTGTTCTTCGACATCTGCATAAGCTACCATAACTGTTATATAATGTTTTTCATTTGATTTTAATGTAATTTCTATATCACTATAATCTTGATTACCATAATCAAATTCAAATTCATTAGTTGGTTGCCCCCCATTATATGGATTAGCATCCATTGCTAGTGCCCTACACCATATAGCCTCATTATCTCCACAACTTAAATTCCCTATTGTAACCTGTCCATCAATACTTCCTAAGTTAGATATTTCAACAACATAAGCAATCATACTTCCTGGAGTTTCAAAACCAGCATTAAATGTGGCACTTTCCGCCGTATAAGTAGGCTCACTTATATTATATCCATCTGGTATTGGTGCTCCCGTTTCTGATGGTAATACAGTTTCAATATTTGTTATTCTAATATTCCATTCACTACTTATACTACTTGTTCCATTTATTTTTAGCTGCGCATTAAATACCGCATAACCCACTCCCATTAATACTAATACT
>CALVIK010000059.1 GCA_944329545.1 uncultured Bacilli bacterium | reverse complement strand
TTATTATCAAGAACTATAACACCATTAGTTATTGACTGAACTGGAACAAAATCATTTGTATATTTACTTCTGTTCTTTGAACTCATCGCTTACACACCAACCTTTCCAAATGAATTTTTGCCTTGTGGTAAAAAATGTATACAAATCTTTTATTAATGTTAAAGTATTATGATAATTAGGTATCGGCATTACTAAGAAGCCCGTTATAACTGCTGGAAGTAAATCTATAATAGCAAGCCATATTGATGTTGGATTTAAAATCATAAGCAACAATATAGTTATCGCAAGTCCACTTCCAAATAATATTAAATCAAACCATGTAAACATACTGAAAATCAGTAAAGATTTCTTTGAGTTTGCTGGTATTAAATAATTCGTATTCATTACCTATCGCCTCCTTTTTAGTTCTGTATATTGATGATTTTTAAGGACGTCCATGTCCACCTCGTGGAGGATTAGCTCCTGGTGGTCTTCTTCTTCCCCCGGCTTGACCATGAACAGCATTTAAATCAGCATTAATTCTTTGTTCTTGTTCTCTAAGCTCACGTTTTTGTTGTTCGAAATCAGACACTTGAGTTTGTAAATCAGATACTGTACGTTGTAAATCATTAATAGAATCATTATAATTATTAGATTGCCTTTTCCTATCTCTAGAAGATGATTCAATTGTTCCACCAATACTTGTAACTCCCCTACTATAATCATCAAATTTGGTGCTAATTATACCATCAGTAGTACTATTATTTGGATCTAACACATCATCAATATATTGTAATTTAGCTGCATCTAAGAACTTATTCATTTTTTGTTCTTCAGCAATTATAGATTTATTTAGTTTTTTAATTTCATCACTGTTAACATCAACACCTCTATTTATCATTGCTTGCCTAGATTCTCTCATGGCTGAAATTTTTTCTTGATAATTTTTATATGCTCCAGAAAATCTAGATGATTTTCCGTTTACAATTTGGTCTTTTGCTCTATCCTCCATGGCTTTTACTGAACCAGTTATCCTTTGATAGTCACGAATTTGATCATTATTTTGTTTTATAACATCATTACGATTTTCAATTTCCCTATCTAACTCAAACTTTTCTTGTGCCATACGACCTGCTCGTCCCTGAGTCCCGAACAATGATGACAATCGTGCTGAGCCTCTTCCTAAAAAAGTAGAACCTTCTGCTCTCGCAACTCTATAACTTCTATTTCCATCAGCTGTTTTACTCATTACATCTTTTAATGTTTTTCCTCTCATACCATTCCAAGCACCAGCAAGTACTCTTCCAGCCCCAGCTCCAGTAGCAAGACCTGCAATACCAACGCCTAATCCGGCCCCAACTTTACCAGTTCTACTAACAGCACTCGTTAATGGTTTTATAGCTTCTCTAGTTTCTTTTATTGATTTCAATGGATTTAAATTCAACTCTCCAGAACCTTTCCAACCAAATAATGCTTCAATCATTTTAGGCACTTGCTTAGCAAACATAAAGGCACCTAATACTAAGAATACATAAATCCAAATTGTATATTCATTAGCATTTAATTTTCTGACAAAGCCGTCATCAGAAAATACAGTAGATGCAAGTATAGAAACTAATCGTATAATAAAGAATATTACTAATAATCTTATAAATAACGATATATAAGTTTTTACACATTCATTTATCCAGTTTCTAAGCTTACTATTCCCCATATCTTCTTTTGGATCGATATAAGAAACAATAGAAATAGGCGCCACCATTTGTAAAAAGCAAAGTTTAATTGCCCTTACTGCAATATCAATACAAAATGTAATTAGTAGAAATATGATATATATTCCAGCTGCAGCTGAAATAATTGGTATATAATTAATAACATATTCATTATCAATTCTCCAAGACAACAAATGGCCAAAAGCACCAAAATCTCTTTCATCACAAACATTATTTGGACAAGTTTCTCCCTTAGAATTTGTAGTCCCATCGTATTTAAAAAAATTAGACAAATTTACATTATTACCTGTTATTTCATGAACTTTGCTTGCTTCTTCCTCTACTTTTGTTAAACATTGTTCATTCTTAGCCATTTCTATACTTCCAAATATTGGTGTTCCATTACATTCTGTTATTATATCAGTATTCAAACTAAAAAATGCGCCATACATTAGAAATTGCAAATCTTTAGCACTTTCTTCTATAGAATTTCTCATCTCTGAAAAATCCGTTACATTGAGATTTTGTAAATCGGTTATATCTACTTCATCATCTATTCCTTCAACTTGTGGAACACCACTTGAACTTCCTAAAATTAAATTACCTAAAATATTACTATTTACAACTACATATTGTATTTTAGCAGCAAAACTGAAAATAAATGGTACCATTACTAATAATATAAGAGCAACCAGCGTATTCTTTAATATTTTTCCAAACCCTTTAGAACTATCACTAAAAGCATTCGGATCAATAAGATATTGCAAAATAGAAAAACTAATTTTAAATAGCATAAAAATTCCTAATAATGCATATATTTGACTCATTAATTCTCCAATGCTTGGTTCACTAGAAAAAATATCAATTTGCGATAAATATACTAACAATTGATAAACCGTTGGAATAAAACCATAGATAATTTGGTCAAAAAAGAACATAAATGACCTAAATAAATCCTGTATCAATGACATATTAACACTGCACTCCTCTCGTTAAGGTAAAATTTCATTATTCGGAAGATGTAATATCACAATATAAATTTCCATCTGATCCTATTTTATATGTGCCTTCTTGGCCTAAACTTTCATTTAAGAAATTAATTATAGCACTTAATAAAGCCGGTAATAAGAATAATATTACAACTACAATAGCTCTAATAGCTAAATTTTTAAATGCTTTCTTCAAATTTGCATCATCGCTTCCAGTTATAGCTTTTATAAAGTCCATAATACTCATAATTAAGAATATTGCTAAAGCAGCTATAGCTATAAACCATAATAATGAATTTAATAACTTCACAAGCCATTTATTAGAACTAATTGTTTTACAAGGGTCCCCTACATCATCATATTGACTATCATATGATGCATTATCTCCCCAAATTTTAATTTTGTCTTTATAACTATCAACACTAGCATGAGGATTATTGTCTTCTACGACTCTATCGTGTGTATCAATAAAAAAATTTCTCCACCCTCCCACTTGAGGGTCTGTAACAGTAAAGTTTCCTCCCTCTTGACTAATGCTAGAATGGTCGGTTGCATTAACTAAAGTTGCACAAGAATCGCCTTCCGCGACATTTCTGGGGCACCCATCTAAACTCACCATAGTTTTATAAGCATAAATTTGTCTCGGGCATCTATAAGTTCCTCTATAATTAAATTTATCCCAAATTTTTTCAGCTACAAAAACTTCATTATGATTATCTATATTAGTTTTATATTGTGAAATTAAAGCTCCAGGCTTTAGATTTTGTTCTTGCACATTTTCCTGCATATATAATTCTGCCCATACTCTTTTAGCATCGTTACTATTAGGATCTTTATAAGCATATATATATACAGAATAATAATCCCCAGAAGAATAACCTTCAATAGTGCTTGGATCATATCCTGGGTCTCCCGGATGTCTACCATATGCATCAACAGCATCATCACCACTATTATAGTCATAAAAGCCATAATAATAGCAAACCGCATGACCATCTGAGGTGCTATAACTAGTATCTGCCTTAACATTATCTATATTAACAAACATAAATGTACTAAAAAATACAATTAAAACGCCTAAAATTCTTGTTATATAACCCATTTTATTCACCCCGTTATTTTAGTTTTATACATATATCATTATAACATAAAAAAAAGCAACAATAAACCTTTTGTTACTCTTTTTTTAGTTTTCTTCACTATTTGTTTCAGTTGTTTCTTCTTCAGCAACATCAACACCATTGATAAATTTTTTAGAACAAGTCCAAACATCTCCAATAGTTTCACCATTGCCTGATTGTTTCTCAACTCCATCAACTAAATTAACAGCTAATTGAACAATAACAATTACTACAAATACTAAAGCTGCGGAAATTAATCGTCCTATAAAAGCACTACGATATTTTTTAATATCTTCTTCTTTTTTAGCAATTATTGATTTCGCAAAATCTAACATTCCCCAAATAATTAGTAAAATCGGAACAACTATTTTAATAATTTTAATAATTAAAGCTGTTAAATTAAATATTTCATTAGGTACAGCTATTCCACCACACAAAGTGGTGTTTTCCACTGCAGTATCTAAAACATTAATTAGTTCTAACATAAATTACCTCTAACCTACACCATTAATGAATTGATCAACGCAGTTCCAAATTGAATCAGTATTTTCAACATCTTCGCCGCCTATTTGTCCAACTAAATTAACAAGTAATTTAACAATAGTTACCATTAAGAAGACAATAACTGCAGCAATAAGTCTTCTAATAAATACTTTTTGCGCATCTTTGATTTTGTTTTCATCGCCACCGATTACCGCTTTAACAAAGTCAATCATTCCCCAGATAATTAGTAAAATTGGAACAATTACTTGAATAGCCATAATAACTAAACTAGTTAAATTAAATATACCATCTGGGATTTGTCCACAAGCACTATCAGCACTTGCTAAAACATTAATTAAATCTAAATTAAAAATTTCCATTATATACCTCCTCTTTCCATAATACAAATATACCTAATTTTACGAAAAATGTCAATAAAATTACTTACTTTTATCAATAAAAAATAATTGTTTGTAAAGAAAAAACTATTTAAACATACTAAATAGCCCTTTTTTCTTATCTTGTTCTTTAGTTTCTTGCTTTAAAAAGCCTAATTTAACTAATAAATTATCTAAAGCAGGATTGTCATTTTCTTGATCATTAAGTGGTGGTAAATTATAAAATGTTTTAGTGTTTGTTTCATATTCAAAGTCTAAAACATCATGATTACTTAGTAAGCTTTGATTTAAAATTATTTTTTTGTTTTTATATTTTTCAAAAGCCCTTGGTTCTTTAGCTAGTAATTTATTTAATTTTATTTTAGATGGTTCAACTAAATAAAGTACTTCGTTCATTAAAGATTCAGCAGAGGGACTATTATTTACATCAACTAAAATAACATTACTTTTACTATATTTTGATAAAGTGTTTCCAAGTTCCATACTGCTAACACTAACTAAAGAAGGATCATCAAGATACATAAAATCATGCTTATCAAGTTCAATAGCCGTAACATCATAATTTCTTTCTAATTGTTTTTTCATTAGATATACTAAACTAGTAGCACCCGATTCTTCAGTAATGTTTTTGACGCCAATAATTATAGCTGATGATGATTCTGTATATACTTGCTGAACTGGAGCAGAGCCATAATCATGCGTTGTATCTAATTGATGATATTGCGCGACATCACGATAACTATTTGGATTATCGTATAAATATTTTACACCTTCAACATTCATCGTAAAATTATAAATACGCATTGATATTAAATCAGATAAATATTCTGGGCTAGTAACTTCTGGTGAGCCATCTAGTAAAAGAATAACCCTATCCATATCTAACGATAAAGAAAGTTTTTGTAATGTTTTAATATCTTTATAATTTTTAATAGCAGTAATGTCTAAAATCATTCTTTGAAAAAAGAAATTTTTAAAAGTTTCGATAATTTCATCTACCGAAAACTCACCTTCTAAACTTTTAATAACTTCAATATCTAAACTAGTTAAAGCCTCTCTATATTTGTTAGCTACTATAACATTCATCAATTACCCCTCCTTTAAGATTTTAAAGTCGTAAAAGACATTGTTTCACCTACAATAGGAATTTGAATAAACTGACCAATCACTGGAACATCAAAATACATATAAGCAATAACCCTATAGTAAAGATCACAACGTGCATTATCGCGGTCGCACTTCTCTATTCGATAAACACAATATTCATAATCGTTGGTTTCTGTAACATTAGTGACTGTTGTTCCTGATGGTAAACCACTTTGTACTTCACTTGCACTAGGACAATTAGTTCTATTGCCACCTTTAGTATTCATTCGATACCCAATCCCACTACCATCTTCACTACCAAAAGCAAGCCAATTTTCGATTTCGGCTTTAGCTTTAGTATAAGCATTTTCTGGATCACTAGAATGTTCAGCTTGTTTTTCAATTTCTTCAACTATCCTATTTTTAACTTTAGACGCTTTTGAATAACCTATTGAACCAATAAAAAAAGCTAATAAAATAATAACAAAAACTATAACTAAATTAAATACAAAGGCATTTGATATTGCTTCTTTCATCCATTATCACCCCTACTCATTATAAGTTTGTCCATCACTAAAGTTATAAATGCGTTCTCCTTTAGTATGTACAGGAATTTTAAATGCTCCAACTATTGGAAGATCAGCATATATATAACTTACTACACTATAATTATAATAAATAGGCTCATTATCACCGTTAACTTTCTTTTTATCAGCTTCACCACGATCATCGCGGTAAAAATATACACAGTAATAATAAGAAGTATCTTGATTGCTTACTAATGTTGCGTCACTTCTTTCAGATTTACATCTGTCATTATCGACATTAGTAGTATACCCTAAGCCAGCTAAAGTATTATTAATATCTTCAATCGCTGACTGATTATATCCTTCATATTTGTCAATTGAAGCTAAAATTCTGTTATTAACTTTAAAAGCTTTATAATAACTAAGAGTAGCTGCAAGTAAGGCAAAAACTATTAAAATAAAAATTATAATTATATTATATAGAACTACACTTCCTATGCCCTCTCGCATTTTACCACTCCTTTTTTATTCTCTTAATTACAATTAGCATCAGCATTTTGAGCGCATTTTTGATATGCTGAGGCATTATAACCAGCAGCTCCATTACCGCTAGCTGCTTTACAAGAACCACCGTCCCAAACGCCACCAGCGTCAGTACAACATGCTCTACACGCACTACTAGTCATTAAATTGTTAATAATTGGCGTAGCTACGGCTACAATAACTCCTATAAGTATAATTGCTACAACCGTTAAGTTCGCTTCTCCTGCTGCTTCTTTCATCTTATCACCATATCCTTTCTATTCTTTAATATTATAACACATTTTTAATCATTTTAACATATTTTTTTAATAATTCATCATCATCATCATACTCATAAGCATAAAAGCTAAGATTCCGCCACCAGTTCCAGCCAACATAATCATGGTTCTATTTTCCATTTTTTCTAATCTTTCTTTATATTTTTGCTCACGAGCTTTGTTTTGTAAAGTTGATATTGTTCTTGAGAACATTAAAAGTTGTTCTTGTTTATTTTCTTGACTTCCAAGACCAAGTCTATAAAGAAGTCTCATCATGCGCATAGAATCACGCACTGGGTATTTATGAGCAAAATCCATATATGGTTGCACTGAAGAATCACCATTTTCGATTTTTTGAATTAACTCTCTTAAACCTGGTTTAAATATTTCTGGCGCTGATTCAATTGATCGTGAAATAGCTACTGGCACCGTATAATGTTGAACTAAAATTTCCAAACTTTTTAAATAATATGGTAGCATTAAATTAATACGATGCAAATTAGCTTTATAATAATTTTTTAATTTTATATAAGGCCATTTGAAAACTAGAAAACCAATTAAAACAGAAATTAAAATGTTGACAAATGTTAAATTAGTCATAAAAATGAATAACATAGCAACAATTGTTATTAAACCATTTCTAACACGAATGCCAAATAATTTATTAACATCAACATCGCCATAACGCAAAGTTAAAACAAATTCATAATCATCTTCCATTAAAAACCTAAAATATGGTTCTGTATCTTTAATAAATTTTCTTGAACTAAAATGATTATTATATTGTAATATAACAACTACAATAATACCAATAATTATAAATGTTACACCAATTCCCATTATTCAGCCCCCACATCTTCATTATAATATTTTTCACCTGATAAAATAAAATATGTATTCAGCCAAATAAGGCCGTGAAGTAATAAAACAACCCACCAGTTTTCCAGCATTTGGTTATATGTTTCAACTCCTAACAATATTTGAACAAGCATTACCATAAGATAAAGGATAATACCAAATTGTAAAAACTTTCTATGGAATGTTGCTCTATCAATTCTATCACGGTATACAGCTTCAACTAACATATCAATATCTTGACTCATGTTTTCAAGCGATTCACCAGCATCACGCGCACCTTCATTAGTTATTTGATAAAATAGTTGATGCATATTTCTGACAATATAATAATCATATTTTGAGTTCATATAAGCAATTGATTGATCGATAGTACCATTTTCATAAGCCATATCAATCATTAATTTAACATCACTTTTTACAGGGTCTTCCAAAACATTAGACTCATAAACACCTTCTAAAGCTTTAACAAAAGCTTGCGTTGTTCCAAATTCCATAATAGTATTAGTTGTATAAGTTTGAATTTGTTCAAAAATAAATTCACTGTAAAGTCTTTTACATCTTAAATAAGTTAAATATGGAATTACTAAAACCGCTAAAAAAGCATAAATTATAGAAACAACAATATTATAAAAATATAAATAAGTAATTACTGCTGCCCCAATAGAGAAAACCGCTATTTGAATTAAGTACTGTTTAGTAGTATATTCCTGACCTAATTCTTTAACTTTTTCCCTTGTTACTTTGAATGAATAAGGGGCATACTTATCATAAAGAACTTGCGCTTGTTTATTTAAAAATTTATAAACATTTGTTTTTTTATTACTACGATATAAAATAATAAATATCGCAATTGCTAAAACAATAGCAAAAATTATAAAAGTCATAGTCCCCTCCTTTATTCAAATAAATTTTCTGGGCTAGCAGATATATTATTTAACGGCCTCAAATTATTAGTTGGTTCATTTTCTTTCGTTCTTTCAACCTCGGCTGCTTGGCCCTGTTCCCCAGCTAAATTACGCATTTGTTCTGGTAAAAAGACACCTTGAACTTCTAAATAATCAACTAAATATTTACTAGGGTTATTTCTAATTACAGCGCCATCAGGAGCTTTACGGTAAATAATATTATATTTAGCTTCATTATTTTCTGTAACATAAAATTCAGTGACTTCACCAATTTCTCTAACAAATTTATGCGTTGTTTTATCAGTATAGCCTCTAATATAAACGCCTAGTTGAATATAACGATAAATTGATTTTAAAAATTGATCAATATCTTGACTTGTTTCTAATAAACTATACATACGGTTTGGAATACTAGATGCTTTATCAGCATGAATTGTCGATAAAATATAGTGTCCTGAAGAAATAGAGTTACGAACTGCCATAACTGCTTCGGCACTACGAACTTCAGAAAGTAAAATCCATTTAGGGTTTTGCCGCATACAAGTAACTAATACATCAGTATATGAAGCAATATTATTAGTTTTCATAGCAACAATATCACGATGTGGGAAAATACGGTCTAAATGCAGTTCTAAAGTATCTTCAATCGTAATAATTTTTTCTTCTTCGTTAATTTTTGATGCCAAATATTTAACAAGCTCAGTTTTACCGCTACCAGTTTCCCCACAAACAATAGTGTTACAGTGACCTTTTACACATTCTATTAAAAATTCATGAATATCGAGCTCAATATATTTATCTTGAATCAATTTATCTTTTTCTAACCTGATTTTAGCCGGTGTTTTACGAACAACACATGCTATACCATTTTGGGCAATTGAATCATGAACAAAATTAAGACGAAGTTCCGCACTTTCAGCATCAAGAAAAGGATGTGCCATATTAAATGATTTACCCATAACATTAGAACATTGAAACGCTAGTTTTTCCATAAAGGCATTATTTATAGCTGGATTTTCAACTCTAAAAATACCTCTAGATAATGTTTTTAAATGAATTTGACCATTATTACTGTAAGAAATATCGGTAATGTCATCATTCGTTAAGTATTCTTTTAAAGGGCCAAAATCAATTTGATCAAACATATTTCCTGGCATAAAGACTACTCCGTTTCAGTACTAGCAGGTTGATCTGTTATATCTAAAGTAGCAGTATGGGCGGTTCCATCTTCTTCAGTTAAAGTAGCAGTAATCGTGCCAGCTACCGTAAAGTTAATTTTATTGTTTCTTTTGGTAACTTCAACAGCTGGTTCAGCATCTTTGACATAAGTACAAGTATAATCAGTGCCACATCCTTTTGGGAATTTAATAGTTACTTCGTTTGGTGTGCCACCAGCGGCAGTAATTGTTGGAAGTAATTCATCTTCATCTACAGTTGGCTCTACTATTGGAATATTTACGGCATGAGCTTCAATATAATCAACAAGTTGCTGTGTCGAAACTTCAGTATTGCCTTCAGTACTAATATTGCCGCCATGTGGTACTGGGAATAATTCTACGCCAAGGCCTTCTAAATAATAAGCTTTTCTAAGTAATAAATGAATATCTTCTGGAACACCAAAGATTAAGAATGCCGGTGTTCTGCTTTCGCTAGTATTTTCAAAAACATTATTTCCTGAAGAATCTTTAACCGCTAAAACTTCAACATCTTGAATAAGTTTACCAACCATAACTTTTTCGTCATTACCATCTCCAGCTTTCATATAAATATCTATTTTGTTACCAGGGAATATAGCATTTCCATAAGTACTATCCATATCAACTGGAAAGTTATAAGCTATTTCACCTTTTTTAACTTTAACAAAAGCTGAATCCGGAAGCTCTTCTTCGGCAATTATTGTATCAGTATAAAACATACTGCCTTCAGGGATTACCGAATTAACATTAGAATACATTCCGACAACAGAATTTCTCGAAGTAATAACATTTTCGCTAAGAGAAATATTTGGAACTTCGATTTCTGTTACCATATCATCTGTAATTTCCGTTCTTGGTTGGATTGTTTCAGTAGCAACTGGAACAGTAACTGGTTCTACCGCATTATTTATTTGAGTACTATAACCAAAATATAAAAGTATTAATATTACAATTACGCCCAGAATTGTAATAGTATTTTTATTCATTAAAAATCGTTTAGCCGAATTTAAAAAACTATTCATAATATCATCTCCTTTTTCTTCTTTTAATATGGAACTTCTAATATCGCATCGATACGGTTATTTAAAACTACGGTTGTCGGTTCATTACTACCACCAAGGACACCAGCAGGATTTCCTGTTTGTTTGCTAGTAACTTTAACACTTACTTTAGGTGGTTTCTCATTAATATCATAAAATTGAATGTCATATTTATAAGATTTACTAGCACTTTCCGCAAATCTACGAGCAAAATTTTCCACGAACTTCTCTCTATCAATTCTTATTTCTCCTGATTTACGATAAGTAGAATAATCAAAGGCATCCCACATCGCCGCTTCCGTAACTTCTTTTAATAACTGTGAATTATGTTCATCAGTATTCGTTATCGTTTGGAAAAAGACAATTAATAATAAAGCGGCTACGCCAAGCATTACTACTAACACGCCCCAAAATGATTGATTCATTCATTACCACCTCTATTCATCACAAGTGTAAAAGCTATTACCTTTAGCATTCACACAAACTCCTTTTAATTCCAATAAATTTTTAACTTTACTGCTTAATTTACATGCCGTCCCATTCTCTTCACAAGTTAATGTAAAGTCTGAATATTCTTGTTTTTTATTATAGTCCCGAATTTCTTGAATTTTAGTGCTGTCAAGTTCAAATTCATAAATTGGTTCTTCATTATAAGCGTATTCTGGATTAGTTTTAACATCACGATTGTTGAAAATCGCTTCCTCCACCACATCATTGTCGCCACCTTTATATCCATCACATTTTAATTTCTTTTCACTAACATCATAACTACACCAATTAGCCCCAGTTTCTCTTTTTTCATCACTATAGCCAGGGAAAGGATTATTTAAATCAATGGTCCGATAAATAACATTAATTCCGCCTGGAAAATCGCCAGGGTCACCGTCACAGTCTTCTGTAGGTGGGCACTTTTTAGGACCGCAATATCCATAACAACAAGGATCATCATCCGGACATTCTTTTTCTTCTGGTGGACAAACTTTTTCGTATTCAGATTTAGATACCTCTTCCATATTAATATAATATTTTCCATTAGATGTACTACAAGGACATTCCTTTAAATACTCGTCTTCACTTATTTCTTCACCGTTAAGATAATATTTATCTTCTTCCCGATCCCAGCGGCAAATATTATCGTCATCTTTTCCAAAATCTATGCCACACATATAATTATCATCAGCACAATTTTTTTGTGTTTTTCCACTTTTAATTTTAGAATTCATGCAAGAAGTAAAGCCTGATTTACAGTTTTGCCCATTAGCATCACAATATTCTAGCACGCAAGAAGTGTGTTTTAAATCATTAAATTGATTAGCATCTAGTCCCCCTTGCGTAACATAATTATGGCCAATCGCACCTTTTTGATTTGCCACTTTATAAATGTCTTCTTCAGTAGTTTGTGAATTATCACCATCAAAATAATCAGGATTACCTATAGAATCAGCTAATTGTGAATCTTTAGGAATTGTATATTTAAAGGAAACAGTCGCGGCCTCATCATCACTTTTTACATTATCAAATGATATTGGGAAATTAGCAACTCCAACATCCGTATAAGCAACAGTTGGTACTTCACTAACAGAAAGTCCATTATCTTTACGAATATATCGATATGTATCAGCAGTAAGAGTATAAGAATTAGTAACAGTTAAACTACCTTGATTTTTATTAATTTTTGTATTATAAACATCAGTTTGTTTTGTACCATTATATTTAGCACTACCACCTTTTTCTTTATAAGTAATCTCTAACTTCCCAGTACTTTCAACTTTTTTTTCATTTTTAGCATTAATCGCATTTTTATAAAATTTATCAGAATTCCAGAAAGAATTCCATTGTGAACTACTTATAGAATTAGTAACATCATTTCCACTACTGTTATAAGCATGACACTCTTTAGTTCTTTCGACAGTAAGCGGTGCGAAATTCGGAACCCCAATACTATATTGACTTGGAAGACCTACTGTAAAATATCGTCCTGTTTCTACTTTAATAGCGTTATCACTATCAGGGAATTTTACTCTTATTTGTTCTCTACAGGCAATATCATTACCAGCTATTTTACCACTTCTAAAGTAATTAGATAAAGTACTGTTTTTGCTACTTAATGAATCACCAATACCTTCCCAATTAGCCATATCAGAATAAACATAAGACCAATCTTCTTCAGCATCATCACAATTATAGCATAACGAATCAGGCCTGTAATCATAAGGTTTTTTAAAAACATTTGGATTAAAACCAATAATGTTATAACCTTCTCCGCGATTATAATCAGCAAAGTTGCGACCTAATTGATCACAAAGGTTACCACTATTCCAACATTTACCTCTAGTAGTATGCCAACTTGTATATTGAGATTTAGCTATGCCGATATCATCAACTGTAGTATACAAATCATTTTGATAACTACCACCAAACAATAAATTATTAGGATAATCATTAGAAAAAGCTTTTCTTGGATACAAAACTCTACACCAATCCCCGCTTACCCCAAAACAAGTAAGCTTTTGGATTAAAATTCGATACCCATAAGAATTATAATTTCCAGGTGTTGACCCTGGTTCTTTTAAATCATTAATATCAAGGCCAAATTGTGACACATAATTTCTAGCAACATCTTCACTAGTAATAATAGGAATATAATCTAGATGCTCTCCTTTGTATAATCTTTTAGCTAAGCTAGCAAGCGATCCTGATGTTATATATCGGCAATCATTAGTTGAAGCGGAAGCCCGCGCCTTAGATGCGATATTACCAATATTACCTTTGTGAGAACCGGAATATACTACAGCACACGATAGGACATGCGTTCCACCACCATTTTCGTGATAAACGAGTTCAAACAAATATGTTCCTGAGTCAAAAGTTTTACCACCATCTGTCAGTTGAGTAGTTCCACTACCTGTAGAACCGCCTCCTCCGGCCTGTCCACCAGTTTGCCAAGCAAAAACATCATTTGGCCATAATATAAAAATGAAAAATAAGAGAATTAATATTTTAGAAAATATTCGGTTCATTTTATCTCCTCCTTAATCGTTTTCTAAAAATGAAACCAATTATTAAAATAATTATACCAATCAAGCAAATAATTAATATTATCAAATTTTCTTCTACAAAAGTTAAAAATCGTTCCCAAGCCCCTTCTTTTTCTATGTTAGAACCTTGTTTATTTTGTAAATCTTGTTTATATTTGTTGAAAGCTTTATTAAAATTGGAAAGAGATATATCACTATTCATCCACATTTGACAATATGCAAATTCAGGATAATCTTGACACTCCTCGCTTTGACTATAAAAATTATAATGAGGCAAATTTATTTGTTTAGAAAGAATCATTTCGCCAGCACAATTACTATCGTTAGAATAAATTTCAAATTCAATACTAGAACCATTTGAATAAGATAATCTTTTATCGCCTATTCCAGAAATAATTGCATCATTTTCGTTGTCTTTAATATAAATATCATTAGTTAAATTAGATATAATAACAGTAAACTCAGGATTGCCAACTTCATTCGCTTCATAAGTATAACTAAATTGGACATTCCCGGCTATTCTTGAAAGTTCAGCTTGCCTTGTATAATCGCATTCTGCTTGGACATGCGAAAAACAAGGAAAAGCAAAAAGTACTAATGTAATTAATATAAATTTATTTTTTCTCGTTAACAAACCCTAGCCTCCTTTCTTATTATATCATATTTTTTTACCTTATAGTGTAAATATAAGTAATTTGTCTAATTTTTTTACCTTATAGTGCAAATATAAGTAATTTGTCTAATTTTAAAGATAATTTTTATATTAGAAGCATTATTAACTTCTCTTGGAATTTCGATATATGTAATATTATTTTCCTTAGCTATATTTGTTTTAATATTTTGTGAATTTATTTTTACTTGTTTTATATTACCATTAATTTGATATTCTATAGTCGCAAACATATTGAAAAAACTTCGCAAATCGCTAATAGTCGAGCGACTTATATCAGATGAAAGTTTTAATTCACCACTAAGTCTCATTAATGATTTAGAATAATTACCAGTTGCCGTTGGGGTAATATATTCTGTTGATTCATAACAATAATTTTGAGAAGCACAGAAATTGTAAGTAGCTTTAAAGCTATTGGCCATTAACGCTTCTTTGACAGTTAACTTAGTGTCTTTTAAAATACTTTCAGAAAAATCAATAGTTTCACCAACTGTATTTGTAAACTCTTGAGCATTATTGTCTACATCTTGTAAATCTAAACCAACAAAAATATTACGAGCCCCCATTTGGCCATTAACATAACTAATGTTATCGTTTATTTTTAATTTGGCTATGTTAATTTGACTAGTGTTTGGAATAGCAAAAACTAAAAAGTATGGTTTGTAATCATCTGTTAATCTTTGATTTGTATACCCTGTTCCTAAGTCAGCTAAATAAGCATCATAAGCGTTTGTATGTCCATAAGAACTATCGCCGATTCTTAAAGTAATTAAACCAGTATTTAAAGTTTTTGTAGAAATATAATTTCTTTTAACTTGAAAATTTACTATTATCAAAGTTTCATTTGTGGTAATTTTATTACCTTCGTAATCGTTATCCAAAATATAACTATCAGTAATTTCCATTGAAAATCCAGAAGCACTGAAATAATCATCTTCATGATAATTAGCAATATAAACACCAGTATTAAAATAAATAGCAAAAGCTAAAATAATAAATAAAATAACTGCCCCTAAGTTAAAAGCAAATCTATGTTCAATATAAGTATACCAAACATCTCTTAATTTTCTTCTTAGTTTTCTCCTGGCTTTATTTTGATCAAGTTCAAATACTACTTCAATTTCTTCACTATCTTTTTCACTAATATCTAAAGAATGTAAATCAGCACCAAAATTAAATTTTTTAACATCAAAACCGGTGGCTCTTACTAAAACTAAAAGGAAACTTAAAACTTCTAAAGCAAGCGCCATAACGCTAATATCTCTAAACGCTTTAGAAACGCGAATATCCAAAATCGCACTGTTAATATCTTTTAATACACTATAGGCGAAAATAAAATAAAGAATAATAGCTAAATATATTACCAAATTATAAATATATAAAAATTTAGGTTTCTTTTTAACAATCATTACAGACATAACTGCTACTGTAGCTATTATAATAATTAAAATAAGAAGAAAACTATATATATTAATAGTATCACCAAGGACAAAACCATCAAGCGCTAATTTATAATCATCTAAATAAGTTCCAAAAAAAGAAAGCAAAATATTAGTTCGATAAATTAAAATACCGATTAATATCGCCATTACTAAATGAATGATTCTAAAATATTTGATAAACAGCGCATATGGTTTCCTTAAAATCATTTTGCCAGCTCCCTTTCTTATTATTTACATTATAACCTATTTATTAAAAAAAAAAAGACTTTTTGTCTATTTATCTCATTCTAAAGTACTTTTTTCTATCTGTCTATTTAATTTTAACCAATCTTTTTTTAAATTTAAACTATCTAAGTCTTCTTTTGACATTTTTAAAACATTAAAATTATATTTTAAAATATATTGATTTTTTTCATCTTTCAATATTTGCACTTTAATTTCCTTGTTTTTAACTAAAGTATTATTATAGGTAGAAGCACTTTCTTTAATCAATTTTATATTTTGACTGTTTCCTTTATATTTATCTTTAACAATTACTTTTAAAACTTCATCTTTGTTATTATAAATAAATGTTATATTTTTAGTATTATCAATAGTTTCGGTATTCATCTTTTGAACGCATTTTTTTGTAAAAGTTTCTGTACTGTCACAAGCTGTTAACAAAAATAATAAACTAAATAAAATAATTACTTTTTTCATTTGACCTCCGGTTTTAACAAAGATAAGGAAACTTTATTTTTATCAAGAAAAATTTCATCAACATAACAATCGACAATATCACCAACATTAACTACTTCAGAAGGATGTTTAATAAATTTATTAGTAAGTTTAGATATATGCGCTAGTCCATCGTTATGAAGCCCAATATCAATAAAAGCGCCGAAAGGGACAACGTTACGAACCGTTCCTTGTAATTTCATACCGATATTTAAATCTTTAATGTCTAAAACATCACTTTTTAAAATAGGTTGTGGCATTTCATCTCGCGGATCACGGCTCGGTTTTTTTAAAGAATTAATAACATCTTCTAAAGTATAAATATCAGTATTTAAAATATCAATATAATCTATAGCTTTAATGCTATTTAATTTATCCATCATTTCAGCAGTACCTACTTTAGATAAATCCATACCAATAATCTGCAAAAACCTCAAAGTAAGATCATAACTTTCTGGATGAATAGCGGTTTGGTCTAAAACATTTTCCGCAAGTGGTATTCTAAGAAAACCAATAGCTTGTTCATATGTTTTATCACTTAAAATTTTGGCTTTTTTAATTTCGTCACGAGAATTAATTTTACCTTTTGTTTCACGATATTTAATTATTTTATCAATACTTTTTTTGGTTAAACCAGAAACATACTTTAAAAGAGAGGCTGAGGCTGTATTAACATTAACACCAACACTATTAACAGCTTTAGTAACGACAAAAGTCAAAGAATCATTTAAATCTTTTGCCGGAACATCATGCTGATAAGAACCAACACCCATTCCAGCCGGTGGTATTTTTACAAGTTCAGAAAGTGGATCTTGCAGTCTTCTACCAATGCTAACAGCACTTCTTTCGTTGGGTGATAAATCAGGAAATTCATCAATGGCAACTTTTTCTGTAGAATATATAGAAGCTCCGGCTTCGGAAACAATAACATATTTACAATTTAAATTGTATTCTTTAATCAATTCGGCACAAAATTTTTCGCTTTCTCTTGAAGCCGTTCCATTACCGATAGCAATAATATTAATATTATATTTTTTAATTAAATCTGCCACTTTTTCTTTATAAGGAGCCACTTCTTTACTGGCAAAAGGTTTAATTATTAAGGATGTTAAAAATTTTCCGTTTTTATCGATAACAGCAAGTTTGCAACCATTAACATACCCCGGATCAAAACCTAAAACAACATTGTCTTTCATTGGCGGTTGCATAAGTAAATTTTCTAAATTAATACCAAAATCTTTAATGGCTTCAGCTGAGGCCTTTTCCGTAAGTTCACTTCTTATTTCTCTTTCAATTGAAGGAGAAATAAGTCTTTTGTAACTGTCTTTTATGGAATCTTTAATTATATAATTGTAAGGTCCAGCTTTTTTGATTATTTTTTCTTCTAAATGATTAAATATTTTATCTTTATCCACTGTAATGTTAACAGAAATAACTTTTTCTTTCTCTGCTCTATTAATAGCTAAAATTCTATATCCTTTAGCATATTTAACTTTTTCTGCAAAATCATAATACATTTCATATATTTTTTTCTCGTCAGGGGCATCTTTTTTTACTTTGGTGACAATAATACCGGTATTGTAAGTAAAATTACGAATCCATTTACGATAATAAGCATTGTCGCTTATCCACTCAGCTATAATATAACTAGCCCCCATTAAAGCATCTTCTTTAGTTTTTACTTTATCATTTAAATAAGGTTTTACTAAATCTTCTAACTTTTTAGATGTATAAGTCATTAATTGTTTAGCTAAAGGTTCTAAGCCGTTTTTTATAGCTTCTGTTGCCTTTGTTTTTTTCTTTTCTTTAAATGGACGATATAAGTCCTCTACTTCAACAAGTTTACTAGCTTTCATTATTTGCGCCTCTAATTCCGGTGTTAATAAATCTTTTTCCGCGATTAATCTAATAACATCCTCTTTGCGTTTAAGTAAATTAACTTCATACATATAAAATTCATTAATTTTACGAATTATTTCTTCATCTAAATTGCCTGTGACATCTTTACGATATCTAGCAATAAAAGGAATAGTGTTTCCTTCTTTTAATAATTTTAAAGTTTTTTCTACTTGCGTATTTTTTACTTGTAATTCCTTACTTATATTATTAATAATTTCTGCATTCATTTTGTACCCTCCATGATAATTTTGATATAAAAATTATACCATATTTAATACTTTATTCATATTGTTTTCTATAAAAAAAGCACTGATTTCAGTGATTTTCTTTATTACCATAGTAATAACTTTTTTTATATGCAAATCCTTGTTTTTTTAAAGGATAAGAAATTGCTAAATCTAAAACATCTAAAACTTTTGCTTTAAAATTAAAGCCATCTTCAATTGGATCAACTAATATTTTATATAAATCAAATCTGCTCGCAAATAGCATATCTAAGTAAAATGAATCCCCAACATATATTGTGTTATAAGGAGTACAATCTTTACTTAAAACGCTTTGGACAATTTCAAAAGGCGCGGTTGGTTTAAAAATGCGTGCTTTATAAGGGATATCTAACATATAACCCACTGGAGCTACTCTTTTTTCACTACCTGTTGAACACAAACAAGGTTTTATCCCAACTTCGTTTTTTATATAATCAAATAGTTCTATTTCTTTTTTACTAACATCAATATTATCAAATGGTAAAATTGTCCTATCGACATCAAATACCGCATACCTTATACCATTTTGATATAATTTAGCGTATCTAATATCAAAAACACTAGGAACATAAGATGATGGTAGTAAAAGTTTAAAATCTTTAATCACAAAAATTCCCCCTAAAACAATTATAGCAGTTTTAACTAAAAATGCAAATTCACAAATATTTTTTAGGGACTTTAACATCCGTTAGGGCAGCTTTTTCAATTACTTTTAGGCCATATTTTTCTTTTAATTTATCTACAGTTTTTTCTAATTCTTTATTATCATCACGCATATTAATGTTTTCAAATAAAGATACTTGATGATTAGAGTTATCTACTAAATTATCTAACCGAATGCCAATTAAACGCACACCATAACTTGTATCCATTTCTTTTAATATCTCTTTACTAATATTAAATACTTCTTCGGCTAAATTAGTGGCGTTAATAAGCTTTTTTTGGTGCGTCGTCCTTTTAAAATATTTATCTTTTAAAGTCACGACAACAACATAAGCATATTTGTTTTGTCTTCTTAATCTTAAAGTTACATTTTCAGCTAAAGCCAGTAAATAAGAATAAAGTTCTTCTTTATGATAAATATTATGATTTAAAGTAGTTTCATTACCAATACCCTTAGGAGCGGATATTTCACTATTTACAATATCGGAGCTTATTCCTTTAGCAGATAAAATCATATCATGAGCCATGTTTTTAAAATATTTATATAACTCATCTTCCTTATAAAGCGCTAAATCACCAATTGTTTTAATACCTAAATTTTGTAATTTAATACTTGTTTTTTTACCTATACCAAATAAATCACTAATAGCTAGTGGCCACATTTTTTCTTCAACTTCATTCATAAATATTGTATGAACTTTATCAGGTTTTGATAAATCAGATGCCATTTTCGCACATATTTTGTTATTAGCTATTCCAATATTAACTGTAAAACCAAGTTTTTCCTTTATTTCATTTTTTAATTTATAGGCGAATTTTATTTCATCACCATATAAATGTTTTACCGGCGTATAATCGATAAAGCACTCATCAATACTCATTTTCTCAATATCTGGAGTATACTTACTAATTAAAGTAAACATACTATCACTCATTTTTTTATACCAACTATAATTTGGTGGATATACTTTTAAACTAGGACATTTCCTACGCGCTGAATAAAGGGGTTCAGCCGTTACTACGCCTTTTTGTTTAGCAGGAGTAGATTTAGCTAAAACTATACCATGCCTAGCTTTTTCGTCACCACCAATAACGGCATAAGTATCCCTAATATCAGTTTTATAGCCTTCTTTTAATAGTAAAACTGCCAGCCATGATAAAAAAGCGTTATTTACATCAATATGCATGATTATTTTTGCCATAGTATCACCTAATACTATTGTATCACGAACATTTACTTTTTTAAATGTTATAAAAAAAATAACATTGTTTTTGACCATGTTATTTTAATTTTGTACCACATAAGAAACAAACTTGCGCGCCAGGAGAAAGTTTAGCACCACAATTAGGACACATTTGTGGTCTTCCATCATTATAAGGATTTATGGGATTTGCCTCTTGTTTTTCTTCTTTCTTAGCGACATATTCTTTTTCTTGTCTTTTATCAGGTTCTAAACTTTGATTAGTAAAAACAGAAGTTCCAATACTCGAGCTTTGAGAAGTTTCTTCTTTGTTTTGAGTGTTACTTATTGGTTCATTTTGATTAGAACTATTCCAAATATTAGTACTCGGCATTTGTTCATATTTTGTTGGTTCAACAACCGTACTAGTATTTTCAACATTTATCTGATTTCTAGGAGCATTTTCAGCATGATATTCATCTACTTTATCCGCTAAATTTACTAAATCAATTTTATCAGGCAACTCTTCTTGAGGTTTTTCAAATAAAGCTTTTTGACTTGTAATAAATTCATTAGTTAAATCATATTCATCTAAAATAAAATGCGGTTTTTTAAAAACAAGCTCAGGAAATTTATACATTGGTATTAAAGTATACCAAATAGCTTCTTCTTTATCTTGACCAAATGCTACTAAAAGCTCTTTATGAATTTGATAATAGAAAAATATATTTATTACTGGAATTAAACACAAATAAAAGATACTTTTTTTCATATTTAGCATATCTACCAAAGTATAAGTAGCATAAATTGGTATTAAAGCTTTATATGGAGCAATTTTAGATCTTTTAAATAAAAAATATAGACATATTTTTTTAGTCATATAAACAACTAAAATTATTAAAAAAATTATTAAAAAGTATTTGCCAGTTCCTTCAAACATAGTAACCTCCTAATTAAATCCTTTAAATCTTTTCATTTCTTTTAGTTCTTTACTTGAATCTTTAACATTGCGTTCATAATAGCTTTTAAGTTCTTCGTTTGGATCGTGAAATTTTATGGGTTGATGTGTTTGATTAAAAATTTGTTCTCCAAGTTGTCCTGGTGTTTTATTAAAACCACGCATATTATTCATATTGTTTAAAAGATTTCTATTTGGCATTTTACTAGCCATATCTTTATTTGGAAAATTATTTAGCATATTCGGCCTCCTTTATTTTTTTAACCGGACCATAAGTTAAACGATATCCTTCAATAAGTCCATATTTATTTAAAGCTTCTAAATGTTTTTTAGTAGGATAACCTTTATGATTTTTAAAACCATATTCCGGATATTTTTCATCAAGTTCATACATCATTTTATCTCTAGTCACTTTAGCTATCACACTAGCGGCGGCAATAGTAATACTTTTGGCATCCCCTTTTATAAGTGGTTTTACGGGAATATCTAAATCAAGTTTCATGGCATCAGTCAAAACATAATCGGCATTTATTTTTTTCCTTATTTTATTAATAGCAATAGTCATAGCTTTTTTACTAGCTTCATATATATTAATTTCGTCAATTTCTTTTGCGGAAACAATGCCGACTGCCCATATTGTATTTTTGGTAATATAATCATAAAAAAGATTTCTTTTTTTCTCGGATAATTTTTTAGAATCAGTAAGCCCTTCTAACTTAAAATCTTTAGGTAAAATAACGGCTCCCGCGACCACCGGCCCATATAAAGGTCCTCGGCCAGCTTCATCTGTCCCGATAATGTTATGATATCCTTCTTTAAAAAGTTCTTTTTCATAATGCCACAAGTCCATTTTATCACTACCTTAAACTTATTATATCAATTTTAATGAAAAATGAAAACTTTTAATGAATAATTTCTAAAACTTCACTTAATTTATCAATAACTGGATGTCCTTTACCATCCAAATCTAAATCAAAGCGCACGCTAATGCCTCCAGCTAAAGCCCATTCATTCAAATTTGGAACATAATCATCAATTAAAATAGCCTTTTGCGGGTTTACTACTTTAGCTTTTGAAATTGATTTAGGTACTGTAATAATGTTTAATCCTGGAAAAAGTTTATTAACTAGTTTTATCTTAGCTTCAGCTTCATGAATTGATGTTACATGCGTTAAAATAGCAACTTCGTATTTTTGACTATTTATAATTTTTTTTATTTCTTCGAAACTATTATTAACAGGCAAACATCTATTTAAAACTTCATCCCAATTTAAATTTTGAAAAAAATGTAAGTAACTCGTATAGTCTTTTTTTACCCCATTTTCGGTAGCTATTTGATAGGTAATATCGATAGTATTTACAATAACACCATCAAAATCAATATATAGTTTTTGCATTTTACCCTCCTACTTTTTATAATTATACCATAAAACATTGTTTTTTCGTTACAAAACTAGTATAATATAGAAGAATTTTTTGGAAAAGAAGGAGATATTATGCAAAAAAAATGTGCTTTAGTTTATAATCCTAAAGCTTCAGGGTTTAAAAGAAAGTTATTTTATGAAATTTTAGATACTATTAAAAGTGAAGGCTTTATTCCTATTCCCGTAGAAAGCACAGATAAAGATTTTTTATATAACAATATCGAAGCTTTAAATGAACAATTTAATGTGCTTTTAACAATGGGTGGTGATGGAACTGTTAGTAGTGCCTATACCGCATTTCATCATTTATCTTCTGAGCAAAAGGCTTTATACGGACATATACCTAGTGGAACAACTAATGACATGGGACCTAATACTTATTTACCTAGATATAATGCTATTAAAGCAACTCAAAAATTATTAAATGGATCTGTGGAAGATAGAGAAATTATTGCGATTAATGATAAACCTATTGCTTATGTTGGCGCGATGGGGGTTTTAGCGCCAGTTACTTATTTAATTGAAGACAGTAAAGACAAAAAAGATG
>CALVIK010000058.1 GCA_944329545.1 uncultured Bacilli bacterium | reverse complement strand
AAAAATAGTAAATTACTTGCGAAAAATCATAATTATGATAGAATATAACTTGAGGCGAGAAGTATGATTAATAAAAAATGGGATATTATATTAAAAGATGAAATGAAAAAACCATATTTTCGTGATTTGGGTATTTTTGTTAAAAATGAATATGGAAAAAAAATAGTGTTTCCAGAATATAAAAATATTTTTAATGCTTTAAGATATACCGATTATGATGAGGTTAAAGTCGTTATTTTAGGACAAGATCCTTATCATGGTATGGGGGAAGCTCATGGACTTTCTTTTTCTGTTCAAAAGGGTGTTAAAAGACCACCTTCACTAGATAATATTTTTAAAGAATTATATAACGATTTAGGTGTTAAAAGAACTAATAATGATTTAACTGATTGGGCTAGGCAAGGCGTGTTTTTGTTAAATTCTATTATGACCGTTGTTAAAGATACTCCACTTTCCCATAAAGGAAAAGGCTGGGAAATTTTTACTGATGATTTGATAAAATTATTAAATAAAAGAGAAAAGCCAATAGTTTTTATTTTATGGGGCAGTTACGCAAGAAGTAAAAAAGAATTAATTACTAATCCTAATCATTATATAATTGAAAGTGTCCATCCATCACCACTTTCTGCCAGTCGTGGTTTTTTTGGAAGTAAACCATTTTCTAAAACCAATAATTTTTTAGTTAACCATGGTATTAAGCCAATTTGGTGGGGGGATGAAAAATGAAAGAAGCTTTAAATTTTTTAAGAAAAAACATTCAAAAAAACAGTAATGTTGTAGTTGCTGTTAGTGGTGGACCTGATTCTATGGTATTGTTTTCCTTAGTATTAAAATTAAAAAAAGAATTAAATTTAAATATAATTGGGGCTCATGTTAATCACAAACATCGGCTAGCTAGTGAAAATGAAGCCAAAATGGTCCAAAAATATATTGAAGAAAACAATGCTGTTTTTGAATATATGGAAATTAATGAATACACTGATGATAATTTTCACGAATATGCAAGAATGAAGCGTTACGAATTTTTTGCAAAATGTTTAAATAAATATCAAGCTAGTGTTTTACTAACGGCTCATCATGGTGATGATTTAATAGAAACCATTTTAATGCGTTTAGTAAGAGGTTCTAGTTTAAAAGGATATGCTGGATTTTCAGCGATTACGGAAAAAGAAAACTATAAAATGTTAAGACCACTAATTACTTATACTAAAGAGGAAATAATTAGTTATGCCAAAGACAATAATATTCCTTATGCAATTGATGAATCTAATAAAGAAGATGTTTACACGCGTAATAGATTTCGTCATCACATCTTACCATTTTTAAAAAAAGAAGATGAAAATGTTCATCAAAAATTTTATAAATTTAGTAAATTACTGCTTAGTTATAGTAACTATATTGATGAAATAGCCCATTCTAAATTAAATGATATATATAAGGGTGCAGAAATAGATATTTTAAAATTTAAACAAGAAAATAATGTTATTCAAAGAAGAGTTATTGAACTTTTTTTAGAAAAATATTATGGCGATGATTTGATGTTGATAAATGATGGGCATACAAAAGCGATATATGATTTAATCATGAGTAATAAAAGCAATGCTTTTATTAATTTACCAGATAATAAGATTGCTAAAAAAGAGTATAATAAGTTAAAAATTACTAAAGAATTAGCTAAAGAAAAATACAATTTAGAATTTTCTGGATATTTAGTTTTACCCAATAATCATGTATTAAAAGAAATAGAAAAATCCAGTGATATTAGTAATAATATTATTCGATTAAATAGTAAAGAAATAAAAATGCCTTTATATGTTAGAACCCGAAAAAATGGTGATAAAATGTTTGTCAAAGGTTTAAATGGCAGTAAAAAAATTAAAGATATCTTTATTGATGAAAAAATTAATTTAGATAACCGTGATAGTTTACCAGTTGTTACTGATAGTAATGACGAAATTATTTGGCTTCCTGGTATAAAAAAATCAAAATTTGATAAACAAAAAAGCGAAAACTATGATATAATAATTAAGTATCTTTAAGGAAGGGAGACTATATGAACAAGAAAGTAATTAAAAGAGGACTGTTACCATATGTATTCTTATTTATGTTTTTAATTGGAATAATGATGGTATTTAGTACGATGAATAGAGAAGTTCATGAATTTACTTATAATAAGTTTATGAACAATGTCGAGGATAAAAAGGTTGAAGAAATAAATATTGTTCCAAGAAGTAAATCAGGTGTATATGTTATCAATGGTCGCTTAAAAGAATATAGTGATACAGAATCATTTACCTTTAATATGCCTCTTACTGATGAAACAATGGTAAAATTATATAAAGCTGAAGATGAAGGAAATTTTAAGTTAACAACTTCAACAGATCCTGAATCTAGTACATTTATTCAATTTTTAATAAATGTCTTACCAATGCTTATTTTAATTGGGGTAGCTTTTTACTTTATTACAAGACAGTTAGGTGCTGGCAATAAGTCAATGGACTTTGGCCGTTCAAAAGCTCGTTTAAGCGGTGGTGATGTGAAAGTTACATTTAAAGATGTTGCTGGTCTTGACGAAGAAAAAGAAGAAATGTCTGAATTAATTGACTTTTTAAAAAATCCGAAAAAATTTCAAAAAATGGGAGCTAGAATTCCGAAAGGTGTCTTATTAGTAGGCCCTCCTGGAACTGGTAAAACTTTACTCGCTAAAGCTGTAGCTGGTGAAGCTAATGTTCCATTTTACTTTATCAGTGGTTCAGAGTTTGTGGAATTATTTGTCGGTGTTGGAGCGTCACGCGTTCGTGATATGTTTAAACAAGCGAAACAAAGCGCGCCATGCTTAGTATTTATTGATGAAATCGATGCCGTTGGTCGCCAAAGAGGCGCGGGTCTTGGCGGTGGTCATGATGAAAGAGAGCAAACTTTAAATCAATTACTTACGGAAATGGACGGTTTTGGTGCTAATGAAGGTATTATTATTATTGCCGCTACTAATAGACCTGATGTTTTAGACCCAGCTTTACTTCGTCCAGGACGATTTGACCGCCAAGTAACAGTTAATCTTCCAGATGCTAAAGGTCGTGAAGAAATATTAGGTGTTCATGCAATTGGTAAAACTTTTGCTAAAGGAATAACTATGAAGAATATTGCTAAAAGAACAGTTGGCTTTAGCGGAGCTGATTTAGAGAATTTATTAAACGAAGCAGCTTTACTTACAGTACGCCGTGATAAAGAAGCGATTACTATGGCCGAAATTGATGAAGCTCACGATAGAGTTTTAATGGGTCCGGCTAAGAAAAGTCATAAATATACCGAAAAAGAAAAGCGCACTGTAGCTTATCATGAAGCTGGTCATGCGGTTTTAGGTATTAAATTAGAAGGCGCTAGAGAAGTTCAAAAAATTACAATTATTCCAAGAGGAAGAGCTGGTGGCTATAATTTAATGTTGCCAAAAGAAGATACTTATTTATCAACAAAAAAAGAATTGTTAGAATCAATTTCTGCTTTGCTTGCTGGTAGAGCAGCCGAAGAAATTGTTTTCCATGAAGCAACAACTGGCGCTTATGGTGATTTTGAAGAAGCTACGAAAATTGCCCGGGCAATGGTTACGGAATATGGTATGAGTGATTTAGGACCAATTCAGTTTGAAAGACAAGAATCTAGTGTATTCTTAGGTCGTGATTACAATAAAACACAAAACTTCTCACATGAAGTAGCTAAACAAATTGATGAGGAAGTTCGTAAAATAATTACTGAACAATTTGCTATTGCGAAAAAAACAATTAAAGAAAATATGGATTTATTAAAATTAATTGCTGAAACATTACTTGAATATGAAACAATTACGAAAGAGCAAATTGATTACTTAGTAGAACATGGTTGTATGCCAGAAGACGAAGAATTAGATAAAGAAGAAGAAATAAAACTTGAAGATTTAACTATTGAAGAGTTAATCGAAAAAGCTAAAAAGAAAAAATTAGAAGTTAAAGAAGATATAACTAAAGAAGAATTAATTGATTTATTAAAAGAAAATTAATTCTTTTTTTGTCAAATATTGTCAAAACTGTTGATAAATAGTTTATAAATGTTTAAAAAGCAGAAAAACAAGGTATAATATAAGTAAAAGTAAGGAGGAAAATTATGCGTAAATTAAAAAAACTATTATCTGGTGTTTTATCTTTAGCTGTTTTATTTACTTTTATACCAGTAATTAATGCTGCAGAAGCGCCAAGCTCAATGACAGTAAAAAGAGAAGCTGTTATGGAATCTTATATTGGCAATGAAAATGGTTTTACTAGTTATATTACTACTGATGGAACTATTGTTTATTGTATGGATTTAGAAAAAGCTGGCGCTACTACTGGTACAAAGTATACTTATTCTATTGACGGTGATGCTGAACTAATTTATATTATCTAAAATGGTTATCCTAATAAAAAAATAACTAACCGTAATGAAATTGATAGATATATTACGCAATCAGCTGTTTGGTGGTATTTAAGCGACACTGGTCAAACGGCTAAAATGTCAGAAGCTTTTCAAACAACTGATAGAGAAGCTTATCCAGGTATTAGAGATGAAATCAAAAAATTAGTAAATGGAGCTAAAAACGCTAAAAAACAAGATTTTGTACTTAATTTACAAACTAGTAATACTACAATGAAATTAACAGATGATGAGCAATATTATGAATCATCTACTTTAACAGCAACAGTTACCGGTGATAAAACTTATAAAGTGACTGTTTCGGGCGGTACTAACGGAACAATTGTTACTGATGAAAATGGTAATGCTAAAAGTGAATTTAAGTCAGGCGAAAAATTTAAAATAATGATTCCGTCAAATGAACTTAATAATACACTTCAACTAACTGTTACAGCTTCAGCTGAAGGAACTAAAAGCGCTGCTGTATTTGTACCATCTGATGCTAGTTTTCAAAGAGTAGTATCTTCAAAAATTTATACAGAAAATGTTACTGATACAGCAATTCTTTCAGTAACTCCAGGTGAAACTCCAGGAGTAGAGATTACCGTTCCTAATACAAGTGCTAATGTTCCATTTATTATTTTAGGTGTTGGTTTTACCTTAGTACTTATTGGTTTTGGAATATTTGCTTATGTAACTAAGAAAAAACAAGGTCAAACGGTTAATAAATAATACAGATTAATTTCTGTATTTTTTATTTTTTCGAAAATTGATAGATTTATATGACAAATTATGATAAAATGTATATAGCTAAATATTATGGAAAATGGTGGTATATATGGGAAAAGTAATAGCTTTAGTTAATCAAAAAGGGGGAGTTGGTAAAACAACTTCCAGTATTAATTTATCAGCCTCATTAGGTGTTTTAGGTAAAAGAGTATTACTTATCGACTTAGATCCGCAAGGAAATAGTACTACCGGACTTGGTATTGATAAAGCCGATATTAAAAAAAGTATATATGATTTATTAATTGGTGAGGCTGAACTTAAAGATGTAATTAAAAAAACTAAGTTTAAAAATTTATATATTATTCCGGCAACAATTAGCTTAGCTGGGGCGGATATTGAACTAATGGAACAAAGTAGAATTGATCCGGATTTTTCAAAAAATACGCAGTTAAAAAAGCATTTAGAAATAGCTAGAGATACTTTTGATTATATTATAATTGATTGTCCGCCATCTCTAGGAATTTTAACGACAAATGCGCTAACAGCAGCTAATTCAGTTATAATTCCTGTCCAATGTGAATTTTTTGCTTTAGAAGGAATTATGCAGCTATTAAATTCTATTATGCTAGCGCAAAAAACTTTAAATCCTACTTTAGATATTGAAGGAGTACTTCTTACAATGCTTGATAATCGAACTAATTTAGGTTTAGAAGTTGTGCAAGATATTAAAAGTTATTTTAAAGAAAGAGTGTATGATACAATTATTCCAAGACTAGTAAGACTTTCCGAAGCGCCTAGTCATGGCAAACCAATTATTGCTTATGACCCGAAAAGTAGAGGGGCGGAAGCTTACATTAATTTAGCAAAAGAGGTGATTAGTCGTAATGGAAAATAAAAAAAGAGCTTTGGGTAAAGGTTTAGAACAATTATTTGATTTAGAAAATTTAAATACTGGACAAATGAGCAATTTTGAAAAACAAATATACGAAGATGCTAAAGGTGAAGAAGTTACCGAAATCAATTTAGATGAACTTCGACCAAATCCTTATCAACCAAGACAAGTGTTTGATGAAGATGCTTTGAAAGAACTAGCAGATTCAATAAAAGAACACGGGGTTTTTCAGCCAATTATTGTTAAAAAAAGTATAAAAGGTTATGAAATAATTGCTGGAGAAAGAAGGGTTAGAGCTTCTAAAATGGCTGGTAAAAAAACTATTCCAGCTTTAATTAGACAGTTTACTGATAATCAAATGGCCGAAATTGCTTTACTTGAAAATTTACAAAGAGAAAATTTAAATGTCTTAGAAGAAGCTAAAGCTTATAAAAGTTTAATTGAAAAATTAAATATTACGCAAGAAGAACTTGCTAAAAAAGTAAGTAAAAGTCGAAGTCATATTACTAATATAATTGGTCTTTTAAGATTACCAAAAGAAGTGCAAAAATTAATTGAAGATGGTAAAATAACCATGGGTCATGCCAGGGTTCTTAGTAAATTAGAAAATGAAGAAGAAGTTATCAAGCTAGCTAATAATATAGCTGATATGAAAATATCAGTAAGAGAGCTTGAAAAAATAAGTGATAAGGCTCCAAGAAGTCATGAAATAAGTAAAAAAGCTAAAAGTAATGAATATCGTTATGTAGAAGATTTACTTCGTGATAAATTAGATACAAAAATTAAAATAAAAGATAAAAAATTAATAATTTCTTTTACTAATAATGCCGATTTAAATAGAATTTTAGAAATTTTAAATATAAAGGAATGATATAATGGAAACATTTTTAGAAAGAATTATTACTAGTGCGATTATAATTACTGTTTCATTTATTATTTATTTTATTGTTAAAAAAATAATTAATGGTCTTTTTGCTAAAAGAGTAAAAAAAGCGAAACATAAAAAATCAATAACAATTATGAAAGTAATTAATAATATTATTCGCACAATTATTTTAATTTTAGCGGTTTTAACAATCATTAGTGTTTGGGGTGTTGATACTAAAGCTTTAATAGCTTCTTTGGGTATTGTTGGTCTTGTTGCTGGTTTAGCTGTTCAAGATACTTTAAAAGATGTAATTGCCGGAGCGGCTATTATATTTGAAGATGAGTTTGATGTTGGGGATAATATTCAAATTGGTACTTTTAGGGGCGATGTTATCGATGTTGGACTGCAAAATACGGTTATTCGAGCTTATACTGGTGAAATTAAAATTATTGCTAATAGAAATATTAATGAAGTAATTAATTACAGTCGTTATTCTTCTATTGCTTTAATTGATTTTGGTATTGCTTATAATTCAGATCCAGAAAAAGTAAAAATTTTATTAGATAAAATTTGTGAAGAGATGAATAAATTCCCATATTTGATTTCTAAAGTTCAACTTTTAGGTATTCAAGAATTAAGTGATGATGCAGTAACATATAGAATATATGCGGAATGTAAACCAGGTATGGATTTTCCTTGTAAAAGAGATGCTTGGCAAGTTATTTTAAGAGAATGTCAGAAAGCTAATATTGATATTCCATTTAAACAAGTGGTGATTCATGATGCAAAATAATTATAAACTGGGAGATATTGTTATAATGAAAAAAGCTCATCCTTGCGGTGAAAACAAATGGGAAATTATTCGGCTTGGAGCTGATGTTAAAATAAAATGTTTAGGATGCTATCGTTCTATTATGATGCCAAGAATAGAATTTAATAAAAAATTAAAAAAAGTAGTGGGAGGTCAAAATGACGAAACGCAAAAATAAATTATTATTAGGGCCAGTAATTACCATTATTGCTTTAACTTTACTAATAATTGTTATCAGCACTATCTGTAATCTTTTTGGCGTTAGAGCCGAAATAACTTCGATTACAAACGGAATTTTAGAAACATCAACAACAGCAGTAAACAGTATTTTTTCTGAAGAAGGGTTTAAATATTTTTTTAGTTCGCCTGTCGATAGTTTTAAAAATTTCGAGCCATTAGTTTTAATAGTTATTTCTTTAATGGCTGTTTCTATTGGTAAAGCGAGTGGCCTTTTAAAAGCTATCTTTTTACCACTTAGAAGATTAAAACCAGCTATTGTTACATTTGTAACTTTATTTATTGGTATCATTTCTTCTTTTTTAGGTGTTTATAGTTATATTGTTATTTTACCTTTGGTGGCTGTTATTTATCAATATATGGGTAGAAATTCGGTTTTAGGTATATTTACAGCATTTATTGGTATTACTTTAGGTTATGGCGCGGGCTTAGTTTTTAATTTTGATGATTATCAATTAGGTCTTTTAACAAGTGCGGCGGCTAAAGCTGATGTCGATGCTAGTTATGTTTTTAACGCTTGGTCTAATTTGTATATTATGCTAGCAGCAACCTTTATTTTAACAATAATTGGTACTATTATTATTGAAAATGTTTTAAAACCAAAAGTAAAAGATTCCATTAAAGAAGAAGATAATTTAGTTTATTCAAGAAAAGGTTTATTTGTAAGTAGTATTGCTTTTGTTTTATTAGTAGCTTTATTTATTTATTTGATTATTCCAGGTCTTCCTTGTTCAGGCTTACTGCTTGATAAAACTGAAGAAGATTATATTGCGCAGTTATTAGGTGGCGGAGCACCATTTACTGATGCCTTTATGTTTGTTTTCTTAATTATCTTTATGGTATGTTCAGGAATTTATGGCTTTGTTTCTAAAAACATTAAAAATACTAATGATTTTAGCGTTGGTTTATCCAAAGAATTTGATAACCTAGGCTATATGTTTGTTTTAATGTTCTTTGTATCATTACTTGTTAGTATTTTAGATTTTACTAATTTAGGTGAAGTAGTTGGTGCTTTATTAATTTCTTTTATGAGTTCTTTGGAATTTACAGGTATTCCATTAATTTTAACAATGATGCTTGTGATAATTGTCATTTCTTTCTTAATGCCAGATTCAGTAGCCAAATGGACTTTAGCGGCACCAATATTAGTTCCATTATTTATGAAAGCTAATATTACGCCTGATTTTACACAAATGATTTTTAAAGCAGCTGATAGTATTGGTAAAGGACTTACACCACTATTTATATATTTTATTGTGATGTTAGCGTTTGTGGAAAAATACAATGATAAAGAAAGTAATAAAATTACTGTTTTTGGAACTTTAAAACTATTAAGGCCAACTGTCTTGTTATTCGCGGTTATTTGGTTTTTAATTATAATTGGTTGGTTTATTATTGGCCTTCCTTTAGGACCAGAAGCAACACCAACCTTGTAAAACGCTTAAGGCGTTTTTTATTTTGGTGGCAAAAAAACAAAAATAAAAAAGTTTTGCGGCTGTAACCGTAAAACTTGACAAGAAAAAAACATTTGAATATAATATAATTGGTGATGAATTTATGTATCAAAGAGATTTTTATTTAAATAAATTAAAAGAGACCAAAGATTTAAATTTAATAAAAGTTATTACCGGGGTAAGAAGATGCGGCAAAAGTACCTTGTTATTACAATATAAAGATTATTTGCTTTCACAAAATATTAAAAAAGAAGATATTATATATATGAATTTTGAAAGTGCTAAATGGTATGACATTAAAGATTATAAAGATTTATATAGTTATATTACAAAAGAAGAATCAAATAACAAGAAATATATTTTATTAGATGAAGTGCAAAATGTCGATTCTTGGGAAAAAGCAGTTAATTCTTTACTTGTGGATATTAACTGTGATATTTATATTACTGGCTCTAATGCTTATCTTTTATCAAGTGAGCTTACTACTTTACTAGCCGGGCGAGTTTTGACTATTAAAATATATCCATTTTCATTTAAGGAATTTATTCAAGTGTATCCATTTACTAAAGAAGATAAAGAAGAAAAATTTGAAATATATTTAAAATATGGTGGAATGCCAATGCTGGTAAATATGCATGACAATGAAACTTTAATGATAAATTATTTAAGTGATTTAAAAGAAGTTGTATTAAAAAAAGATGTTATTAATAGAAATAAAATAAAAGATGTTGTTTTTTTAGATAATTTAATCAAATATATGGCTTCAGTTATTGGTAATTTAACGACTCCATATACTATTGCTGATTTTATGAAAAAAAGTGGGGTTACTATTAGTAATGAAACAATTGATGCATATTTACAAATGTTAGAAAATGCATATTTCATATATCGTGTACCTCGCTATGAACTAAAAGGAAAACAACTGTTAAAAACACAAGGAAAATATTATTTTGTTGATAATGGATTAAGAAATATTATAGATGGTCTTTCTTCTTTTGATAGTGGTAGTAGTTATGAAAATTTAGTTTATATTGAGCTTTTACGCCGAGGATATGAAGTTTATGTAGGAAAGTATAATGAAATAGAAATTGATTTTATTGCGATGAAACCTAATGAAAGGATTTATTTTCAAGTTTCTCGAAGTATTTTAGATGAAAAAGTAGAAAATAGAGAAAAAAAATCGTTATTAGCAATTAATGATAATTATCCTAAGATAATTTTAACTATGGATAAAGTCAAAAATAAAGAGATAGATGGTATCAAAGTCATTAATATTATTGATTTCTTACTTAGTGATTAATAAAACTAGCAATTTGTATTAAAGACTAATTACTAGTTTTAGTTTGCCAATTTATTGTTATATTATCGCCACCCCAAGGGGCGCCTTCTATGCTATTTGCCGATTTATTAATATTAATAGTACCGGTTGAGTATCTAAAAGCACTTGGACTAATATAAGTGACACTTTCAGGAATAGTAATATTTATGTTATAGCACCAAGCAAAGGCACTGTCTTCAATAGTGGTAAGCGTTGGCGGTAAAAAGGACAGAAAATTTACAAATTTAATAGCTAATCTTTACATAATTTGATAAAATTATACTAATAAAGGAAGTGAGTTTGGTGAACAAAGAAAAAAACAAGAAAAGAAACATTATCGTTATACTAATAATTACTATTATAATAGTAACATTATTGCTAATTTACTTAAACAACCGTATAGTTGACGATAATTCTGGTTTTACACTTAAGAAAAACTTAAAAGCTGAAGTTTATAGTGAAATAAAGGTTCAAAATTTTATAAAAAATATTGAAGGAAAAATACTTTCTGAAGATAAAATAGACAATGAAAGATTAGGAAAACAAGAAGTTTCTTTTATATATTTAAACAAAGATGATAAAAAAAGAAGGGGAACTTTTACTATAAAAATTGTCGATATGGAAAAGCCTGTTGTTTGGCTTCAAAAAAGTTATAGTACGCCGCTTGGAAAAGATATAGATTTTGAAAAAAATATTGTTTGTGTTGATAATTATGATAACTCTCCTATTTGTACATTGAAAGGACAA
>CALVIK010000057.1 GCA_944329545.1 uncultured Bacilli bacterium | reverse complement strand
CATAGTCCCCTTTACTATATAAATCAGCTTCTAAATCAGCTGTTAAATCACTATAATTATTTTTAACATTTTCGGCTGTTCCATATTCTTCTTTAACATCGGCACTTATTATTCTTATATTCCACTCACTACTTATTTCCGTATTTCCTTTTATATTTAATTTTGTACTAAATGCCGCATAACCTACGCCCATCATACATACTATTAAAGTTAAAGCTATTATAATTATTTTATTTCTTTTTCGCTGTCTCATATCATCACCTATTTTAATTATATATCGGTATTTCCGATATGTCAAGCAAAAAATACCGGTTTGAGCGATAATTTAATTAGGTGATTTTATGATAGGAAAAGTAATTAAAACAATGCGAAAAGAAAACAACTTAAAACAAAGCGATTTAATTAAACAATTAAACATCGGTCAAAGTACCTTATCTGATTACGAAAATGAAAAAATAAGTATTGATTTTGAAACAATTGAAAAAATTGCCAAAATATGCAATTACACTATATATTTTAAAAACAATAAAAATGGTAAAATTTTTCAAACTGCTGATTTAAAAAGAAAAGATATTTAAAAAAATGAGTTTTTAGCGAACTCATTTTTAATTTAATCTTTCCTTGATAATAGCACTAACTTTACCCATATCATATCGTCCTTTTAATTTAGGCGAAACTTCTTTCATGATTTTCCCCATATCTTTAGGACTTTCTGGCTTAATATAATCAAAAGCAGTATCGATAATTTTTAAAACTTCTTCATCAGTTAATTGTTCTGGTAAATATTTATTTAAAATTTCAATTTCTGATTTAGTTTTACTAATTAAATCATCACGATTTCCTTTTGCAAATTCTTTGATGCTATCGTTTCTTGATTTAATTTCTTTAGTCACAACACTAATAACTTCTTCATCACTAAGCTCATGTTTTTTATTTAGTTCTTCCATTTGGATAGAACCTTTAAGCATTCTAATAACCGAAAGTTTTTCTTTGTCTTGATTTTTCATAGCTTCTTTTAAATCATTTAATATTTTGTCTCTCATCTTCATTTCCTTTCTAAAAAAACAGCACTTATGCTGCTCTATCATATCTTCTTGACATTCTTTCACGGCGACGAGTATTTTTTATGCCTTCTTTTTTGGCTTTTCTTCTTTTAACTCCTGGTTTTAAATAACCTTGATTACGCTCTTTAATTTGTGCACGGGAGCCATCTTTATCAACTTTTAAATTTCTAAGGGCACTTTCAACATTGCCATTACGAACGATTATTTTTGTGGCCATAAACATACCTCCCTTCTTAACTTAAGTTAATTATAACACCAAATACCTTGATTTACAAGTTTTTAAAAGAAAAAACAAGAAAAAAGCAAGAAAATCTTGCTTATAAGGTACAGGTTGTTTTGGTTATTGCCCTTCTAATTGAGGAACCAACAGCTTTGCCAAGATCAAATAAAACACTTATGCCCCTAGCTAAAGCATTTATTAAAGTAGCGGTAACGGTAATTTCGCCACCTTTAATTTCTAAAAGTTCTAATTTGCTTAATTTCATGAATTACAACTAAATGGATTTAAATAACCATCAATGATTCCTATGATAAAAGTTAAAGCTCCGCCAATAAGAGCGGCTAAAGCAAAACCATCACCACCTGTTACTTTTAATAATTCTTTTTCATTTAATTTAATAAGCCTTACCTCCTTTTTGCATCAATTATTATTTTGCCTTTTTCAAGTTTAATATAACGCGCAAATAAGTCTAAATTATCAAGCCGATGTGTGACAACAATAACTGTTTTATTTGGAAATGCGCGAAAAATATTTTTTAAAATTTGCCTTTCCATACTAATACTAACTTGACTTAAACCCTCATCAATTAATAAAATGTTAAAATTTTGCAGGCTTCTAGCAAGCGCTAATCGTTGTTTTTGTCCACCTGATAAATTAAAAGCATTCTCTTCTAAAAGCATATAGTAACCTAGAGAATCTTTAGAAATAACATCTTGAAGCATACTTACTTGCACGCCTTTAATATAATTATCACCACGAATAAGTAAATTATCTAAAAGTGTTCCTGTAAAAAAGGTTTCATTTTGACCAATATAAACAATATTATTATTAATAATTTCATTACTTATTTTATTAATATCAACTTTATTTAAATAAATATAATTATTAGGTATTTTATAAAACTTCATAATTAATTTCAACAAAGTTGACTTTCCACTACCAGAAGAACCCGTAATTAAAATTTTTTCACCAGTTTGAATACACAAATCAATATGTTTTAAAATAAAATTTACATCATCATAGCTATAGTACAAATTTTTAACTTCAATATTATTTATTTTTAACTCATTTAAATACTTTTTATCATCTTTATAATAAGTTAAATCCATAATTCTTTTCACCGCTTCTAGGGCTTCTTTAATTTCTAAATCAAAATTTAAAATCGTTTTTAAAGCTGTAAAAAAATAAGAAGTTAAAATTAAATACGTTAGTAAAAAACTTGGCGATAGTATTCCTTTTTGAGCGGACAGAAGCGCTAAAAAGATTAAAACAAACTGTCCAGCAACATCAATAAATTCTTTCAGTAAAAAGACCCAATTATAAAATTTATTCAAAGAATAAGTACTCAGTAATTGTTTTTGATAAAGGCCCTTAAATTTATTAATTACTTTATTTTCTAAACCTAAACCTTTAATTGTTTCAAATCCTCTAATACTTTCCGTCATATAAGAAAAAGTTTCCGCTTTTTGATATTTTTCTGTAAAAATTAAATGACTTAACTTTTTAGAAAGGAAAAGTGTAATAAGAATATAAATAATAAAAATTAAAAAAACTACTAAAAAGAAGGAAAAATTTAACATTACTAAAATAAGCATCGACATAATCAGTAGTGGTAAATTGGTAAATAAAATCAAAATAACATTAGTAAATAAGTTTTTTAAAGCTTCTAAATCATTTATTCTGCTAAGAACTTCACCAGATGTTTTTCCGTGATAATAACTATATGGGAGATGAATTATTTGAGAAAACACTTTATTAGTCAAATATTTATCAATTTTTTTGTTTAAAATAATTAAAAGAAAATTTCTTAAAAATTCTAAAAATATTTTTCCAAGAAAAAGTAAAAAGAAAAATATAAATATTTTTATAATATAAGTTTGCCGAATATTATCAAAAATCATTTGTAAGAAAAATGATAGTATTATCGTAATTAAAGAAATTAAAAGTGATAAAAATAAAAGCCCGAAGAAAAATTTTTTGTTGGAGATAACCAGTTTTTTTAATAAAAATTTAACTGAAATATTTTTCTTGTTAACAATAGCTTTTATCGGATACATATGAATAGAAACCTCAGTCCAAATTTCTTTAAAATCCGTCACTTTTATTTTACATATTTTGTCTCTAGGATCAGCAACCAAAAGATAATCATCGTGAATTTCATAAACAACCATAAAATGTTTGTAGGAGTTATTTATAATTACATTTGCAATAAATGGGACTGGTTGTTTTTTTAAATCTTGGTATTTTCCTTTATATCCATAAGCCTTAAATCCTAAAGTTTCTAATGTTTTAACGATATGATAAGCAGTTGTCCCATTACGAGTTATTTTTAGCCGTTCATTAAGCTCATTCATACTAATAAAACCATGATAATACTTAATAATCATATAGACGCAAGCAGCAGCGCAATCTTTAAAACCAGTTTGCCTAATAAAAGGATATTTTCTTGGCATAATTCACCCCCTATATATATCATAAGAGAAAAAAATAAAAATCCCTGCTAAAAATCAAAAAAAAAGTTATTTTTGGAAAATTTTTATATTTTTTCCGCCATAACTTTTTTCTTTTATTAACTTTAAAGGACATTTTATATCTTCTGTTTCATACTCACAAACCAAAAGTCCACCATCATTTAAAAGATTGTTTTCTAAAATATAAGTAATTGCTTTAGAAATTAAATTCCTATCATAAGGGGGATCTAAAAAAATAATATCAAACTGATTATTAGTATTTTTTAAATATTTTTTATAGTCACTTAATATTACTATAGCCTCTTTCATTTCTTTGGTATTTTCCTTTAAAATTTTAACTATTTTAGGATTATTATCAATTAAAGTTACTTCTTTAGCCCCATTACTAATAGCTTCAATACCTAAAGCACCACTTCCCGCAAATAAATCTAAACAAACGCTTTCTTTTAAAAAAGGCATAATAGTTGCAAAAAGTGATTCTTTTACTCTATTCATTGTCGGTCTAGTACCTAAAATATTAAAACCTTGTAACTTTCGTCCTTTATATTTTCCACTAATTACGCGCATTTAATCACCAGTATTATTTTATCATATTATCTTAAAGTTGACATCACTTTTTCCATCATTTCTATTGTTTCTAAAGTTCGCATTATTTTATCAGCTTTTGTTAATTTATAAGTTTTTTTGACTTCATCGGCAAAATACTTAAAATTAGCTGGTTCTCTATTTAAATATTTATACCAAAAAGAATTTTGTCTTAAGTATTTTAAGTAATGAATATTTTCTTTAAGTTTAAACTGTAAATCTAAAGTCATTAATCTTCAAAATGTTTATAAATTGGTCTTGGTTTATAATCTTCTTTAGGTGTTTTATTACTAGACATATCTTGAAATAAACTAATTACTCTTTGCAGACTTCCAATACCATTTTGAATACTATCTAAATCAAGACCTTTAAAAAAACTACTTAAATCAAAATTCTCCTTTGAACTAGGCATAGTTAAATAATTTTGCCAAGCATTAATATCTTCGCCATACATATCGTAAATTTCAAAAAAACTTTGCCATGTCATACTACCGTCTTTCACATAATTTAATAAAATAGGATGTTTTTTAACAAAATTTTTAAATTCTTCCTTTTTATTCATACAATCACCTATTTTAATATATTCAAAAAATAAAAAAAAAGACTTTATTTGTTTTGAACAAAGTCTAAAGCAACGGTTAAAGAACTATTTAAAAGGCTTGGCTGACTTGTAATTTCATTGTTATACGCTACCGTTACGGTAAATTCTTTCGATGCACTCGGTTCTAATACTTCGCCTTCTTGTAAATTATTTACTGTATAAATAATCGCTGGATTATTCATATCAGTTGTTTTTATGCTTTCTAATTTAGCAGGTAATGTTCCTTTATTTTCGATTGTTACAACATAATCAATGCTGTCACCAAGGCTTTTTAAAAGTGTTTTAAAAGTAACGGCTGTCGGACTAGCTATCGGCTCTCCATCATTAGCCGCAGTTCCCTGAATATTTTGACTAATTACTTTTGTTATTTCTACTTGCCAATTACTTGAAACTGCCCCAGTTCCATTAATCGTTAAATTAGTGGCAAATGCCGCATACGCTACCATTAAACATAAACAAATGCATAGACAAACACTAATAATTAATGTTTTATTTCTTTTTTGCATATTCATACCTCACTTTTCTCCATTATAGCACATTTCTTTAAAAAAATAAATTTTTTATTTTACTTTTAAAATTATTTTTAGTATAATAGTTACTGGTGAGAACATGAAAAGAGTTCTAATAAAATTAATTGAAGTATATCAAAAAATACCTGGTCCTTGGCATGGTAATTGCCGGTTTGTTCCAACTTGCTCTAACTATGCTAAAGAAGCTATTTTAACATATGGAGCTTTTAAAGGAAGCATTTTAGCTTTTAAAAGAATACTTAGGTGTAACCCTTTAGGTGGTAGCGGTTATGATCCCGTTTTAAAGGAGGATGTCAAATGAAAAAAATTATAATTATTTTATGTTTACTATGCTTATCAACCGCTTTAACTGGTTGTATTAAAAGAGATAGTATGGAAGATATTACTATTTATACTACGAATTATCCAACAGAATACATTACTAAAAGATTATATGGCGAACACGCGACTATTCATAGTATTTACCCTGATGGAGTTAATATTGATACTTATGAACTTACTAATAAACAAATAAAAGATTATAGTAATAGCGATTTATACATTTTTAACGGTTTATCCCAAGAAAAAAATTATGTAAATAAAATGCGCGAAAACAATAAAAACTTAAAAATTATCGATACGACTTTAGCTATGGAATATAATAACGATACCAAAGAATTATGGCTTGACCCATCAAATTTCTTAATGATGGCGCAAAACATCAAAACTGGTTTTAGCGAATATACTGATAGTTATTATTTAAACAATGATATTAATGAAAACTATGAAAAATTAAAAATTGAAGCTTCTAATTTAGATGCTAAAATAAAACAAATCGTCACTAATAGTGATACTAAAGCAATTGTTACCGCTAGTAATCTCTTTAATTTTTTAGAAAAATATGATTTAACAGTGTATTCTTTAGATGATAAAGAAGCTATTGATCCGAAAACTTTAGCTACTGTTGAAACTTTAATTAAAGATGGCGAAATTGATTATATATTTGCCGAAAATAACGAAGAAGTTAATGATACTGTTCAAAATTTAATAGATAATACTGGCGTTGAAATAGTTTATTGGCACACTTTAGCTAATATTTCGGAAACAGAAAGAAGCACTAATGAAAATTATTTTACGCTTATGAATGATAATTTAGAACTTTTAAAAAATGAATTATATAATTAGTTCTTTTTTTTATACTTTTTTATAAACTTATAGTGGTGATAAGATGAAAATTATAAGTATATTTTTTCCTTTAATCTTGGGAACGATTATTGGATTATTAATTAATACTAGTGTTTATAGCGATTATATAAAACCACCCCTCGCTCCACCTAGTATTTTATTTCCTATTGTATGGTCTATTTTATATCTTTTAATGGGAATTAGCTATAATTTAACTAGTAAAAGTAAAGATATAAAACTCATCTACTACTTACAGCTTGTTTTTAATTATTTATGGAGTATTATTTTCTTTACTTTAGATTTAAAATTATTTAGCATTATTTGGCTTACTATACTAATTATTTTAGTTACAATAATGATAAGCAAATTTTATAAAGATAATAAATTGGCGGCTTACTTACAAATACCTTATTTAATTTGGCTTTTTTTCGCCTTATATTTAAATACTAGTATTTATTTAATAAATTAAAAAAACATAGTTAAAAGCACTATGTTTATTTGTTTTGAACAAAGGTTAAATCTAACTTAGTTTCCCCACTTGTTCCCGAAGCATCACCTATATATTCTGGATTATATTCTACCTTAACCGTTAAAGTGTCAGTCGTATTTGGGTTTAATACTTGACCTTTATCAAAACCAGAATTAGTAACTTTAACTGCACTACTGTTATTGGTTATACCAATATTATCGAGTTTAGCAGCAAAAGTACCACCATTTTGGACAGTAATTTCATATAGAACATAATCACCTTTACTATATAAATTTGCTTCTAAATTGGCAGTCAAATCGTCATAGGTATTTTTTATGTTCTCGGCCGTGCCATACTCTTCTTTTACAGAAGCACCAATTATTTTAATATCCCACTTACTACTAATATTAGTTTGACTTTTAATAGTAAGTTCGGTTTGGAAAGCAGCATACGCTACTACCATAGTACAAGCAATAAGCACTAATGTAAAGATAATTAGCCTATTGCGTCTTCTTTGTCTCATGTCTTCACCTCTTAAATATTTTACTACCCATATAAATTTTAACAAAGAAAAAGAATAAATACAAGGCCTTATTTTTCTGCACCAAAAACACTTTTAAAATTTGACATAATTTAACAAAAAAATATATTTGTTTAAAGAAATTTTTTAATTTTTCTCATTAACAAATATATTTTTAATTTTTCTTTTTTATTTTTTGTATGAATAAAAATATTTTCATATTTTTTTAATAAAAATCGCATATATTCTTTATTACTTGTTAAAAATGGGCTGACATAACAATTAGTCTTTTTTCGGCCTTTTTTAAAATAAATAATAACATAATACCGTTTATCGTAAACAGCTTGTTCTTTAAAAATGTAATAACCTTTTTTAAACATTTCACGCCTTAAAAGTGGAATATCATGATGAGAACTAATAATTAAATCATTAGTTAAATTATTTGGTACTATTTTTAAAATTGTTTGTGTTCCCATACCGGCAATAACGATAATTTCATCATTTAAAGTAAGTCCTTTAAGACCGTCAGCTACTTTTACTTTCACCTGTACTTGATGCTTTTTAATATTTTCTAAAGCTTTCCAAACACATTTTTCAGAAATATCGGTAGCTAGACATAAACAATTCTTTTCTTTCGTCAAATAAATGTCTAAAAGAGCATGATCAGCTCCCACATCGATAACTTTACTGCCATCAGGAATAAAGTCGCTTAAAGCTTTTAATCTTTTAGAAAGCATTAATCACCTAAATAGTCTTTTAATTTACGACTTCTTGATGGATGACGCAATTTTCTTAAAGCTTTAGCTTCAATTTGTCTAATACGCTCTCTAGTTACCCCAAATAACTGACCAACTTCTTCTAATGTTCGTGGTCGTCCATCTTCGAGGCCAAAACGCAAGCGAATAACTTTTTCTTCTCTTTCTGTTAAAGTAAGTAAAACCTCAGAAATTTCATCTTTTAAAAGCTCATTAACGGCAAAATCTTCTGGACTCATATTAGTTTCATCAGGAATAAAATCACCTAAATGCGAATCTTCTTCTTCACCAATTGGTGTTTCTAAACTAACTGGTTCTTGACTTATTTTATTAATTTCCCTAATTTTTTCAACCGACATTCCCATTTTTTTAGAAAGTTCTGCTTCTGTTGGTTCTCTATTTAACTCTAAGGTTAATTGTCTTTCAATTCGCGCTAGTTTATTAATAGTTTCAACCATATGTACTGGCACTCTAATGGTCCTAGCTTGATCAGCTATGGCTCTTGTAATAGCTTGTCTAATCCACCAAGTAGCATAAGTTGAAAATTTATAACCTTTGCTGACATCAAATTTATCAACTGCTTTCATAAGGCCAATATTTCCTTCTTGAATTAAATCAAGGAAAAGCATTCCCCGGCCAACATATCTTTTAGCAATACTAACAACTAGTCTTAAATTTGCTTCCGCTAAAGTGGCTTTAGCATTTTCATCGCCAGCCGAAATTTTATCAGCTAAATCTAATTCTTCTTCTAAAGTTAAAAGTTTTATTTGGCCAATTTCTTTTAAATACATTCTAACAGGGTCATTAATCGTTAAATCTTTCGTTAAAACTTCATTACTATCACTATTAGGATCATCGTTTTCTTCGTTTTCGGAAACAACAGCAATGTGATTTTCATTTAAAGCATTATATAATTCATCTAAACTATCAGCATCAAGTTCTAATCCTTTTAATTTGTCGGCTAATTCTTCATAAGTAATTTGCCCCTTTTGTTTTCCAGCTTTAATTAATTCTTTTTTTCTTTCCTCAAAAGTTTTTATTTCGCTAAACATTTTCACCCACTCCTTTTTTTAGATCAATCATGCGTTGAACTATTTTAGCCTTTTTTAAAGGACTAACTTCTTTTTCTAGTTCTTTTTGCAATCTTTTTGTTTCACTTTTTATATTATAATCATAAATAACATTAATATAATCGTTAATTTCCTCATCAGTAAAAGTTTCTTTAATATTAGCTTTATTTATGTTTTTTAAAGTTTCAATTAAACTTTCATCTTCCATAATATAGTCCATAAATTCTGCTTCATCAAGATAACCATAATTTTGATAAAATAAGCTAATTTCCCGCGCTAAAAGGCGATATGAAGCATTAGGCATAAAAGTTACCCGATTATCGTACATTTTAATAACCTTAGGGCTTTTAAGCATATACCACACTAAATTACGCTGGGCAATATCATATTTATTAGTTTTAACTGCTTTTTCTTCTTTTTTTATTATTACCGGTTTTATTGTAATTTTTTCTTTTAATGTTTCATAATTTAAGCCAGAGTCTCTACTTAAGCGTTTTAGCATAACTTCTTTTAAAATATCATCATCTATTTTATCAATTTCTTTAATCATAATACTAACATAATTTGATAAATCAGTACTACTTGTTAAATCAAGACCTACTTTATAATAAGCAAACTTAAAATCGATAATATCTAAAGGATTATTTATTTTCTCTAAAAATTGCTCTTTACCATATTTTAAAATGTACTCATCTGGATCCATATCGTTTTCAAGACGAATTACCTTAGGTGTTACCCCAATTTTAAACAGTTCATCCGCACAGCTAATAGTTGCTTTAGCTCCGGCTTTATCACCATCAAAACACAATATTACTTCTTTCGCCATTTTTTTTATTAAACTAGCTTGGAAACTCGTTACCGCCGTTCCCATAGTAGCTACGACATTTTTTAGGTCAATAGAATATGCACGAATAACATCCATAAAGCCTTCCATAACAATTACTACACCTTTTTGCCTTGCTTCATCGCGAGCACGATGGTAATTATAAAGAAGCTCACCTTTTTTAAATATTTCTGTTTCTCTAGTATTAAAATATTTGGAAATATCTTCTTTATCGTAAATACGGCCACTATAGGCGACAACTTGTCCAGTTAAATCGTAAAGCGGAAACATAATACGATCTCTAAATAAATCATAATAATCATAGTCATTTTTGCCAATAAGCCCACTTTTTAAAAGTAAATCCGGTTTATATTTTTTTAAAAGTATTTTACTAAGCGCATCATTTTGCTTTAAAGCAAGACCTATTTGAAATTCTTTAATAATTTTTTCATCGATATACCGCTTAGCTAAATAAGCTTTAGCTTCTTTACCGGCGCTTGTATTAATACTATTTGTATAAAATTTTAAACTCAAAGCATATACTTCGTAAAGTGGACTTTTAAATTTTGTTGGCATATTGCCAATTTCAACATTAATGCCGGCCATATCTGCCACTTTTTTAATAGCCTCTGGAAAACTAATGTTTTCATAATCCATAATAAATTTAAAAACGCTACCAGTCGCCCCACAAGAAAAACATTTATAAATTTTTTTCTCGCGGCTAACACTCATACTAGGGCTGTTATCATCGTGAAAAGGACAAATGCCCATAAAATTTTTACCTTTTGGTGTCAGTTGAACATAATTACTAATAACATCGACAATATCAACACTATTTCTAATTTCGTTTATTTTTTCCCCACTTAAAAATTTCACAAACAACAACTCCCTATATATTAATATACGACAAAAAAACAAAAATCCCTTTTTTTTTCGCAAATTTTTAGTTTTTTTTTATTTTTTTCGGACATATTATTAACTGAAGGTGATTTTATGACATTAAAAAAGATAAAATTCATTGATGTTTTCCTGATATTTATTTTAAGTTTTCTAGCTCATTTTATGTATTCTTGGTTTCCAAGTACTTTATTTAGTATTTTTTTCCCTGTAAATGAAAGTATTTGGGAACATATGAAAATATTATTTACTTCTATCTTAATAGTAAGCTTATTTGATTACTGGGCTTTTAAAAAATGGAATATTAAAAGTAGTAATTTTTTAGCTAGTGCGTTTATTTCGGCTTTCACTAGCATTCCTATTTTTTTAATCATTTATCTGCCTTTATATAACACGCTTGGCGAAAATATGATTTTAAATATTACCCTTTTATTTTTTGTCATATGTTTAGCAGAAATAATAAACTATAACATTTTAAAAACTAAACATTTAAAAAATTTAGGTTACTTAAGTTTTATCTTTATTATTATTACTTATATAATTTTTGCTTTATTAACTTATTATCCACCAGAAAATGATTTATTTTATGATACTAAAGAGCAAAAATATGGAATTAACCACTATGTTATTTAAGGCGTTTTTGATAACCGCTCTCTTTAGCTTGATGCTCGTAAATAGCGTTTAAGCCAGAAGCATAAGTTTTGTAAAAATTCGTAACATAATTTTTGGATTTTTTCGCAAATTTTAAAGCTTTAGTAGGTGTTACTGACGCTAAAGTGGCACTATCATTAATATAAACTGGAACATTCATTTTTTTCCCTTTGGCAATTGGTAAATCAGTTAAGCATTCTTTGTAAAAATTACCATAATCATGAACTAAAATAAAATCTAGTTTTCCTAAGTCTTCATCAGCTTTTTTCTGAATTAAATGCGCGATTCCTCCCATAGGAGTATAAGCAAGACACCCACCTTCATATAAAGTTGCTTTCATTAAATCCGCACTTTTTACTAAATAAATTTGTTTACTATTTTCCATATAATCTTCCTTTCGTTTAATTATTATATATTTTTTTTATGAAAAGTCAATATTAAAGCCCGCAAAAATGCGGGCATCTATATAAACGCTAAATGCTTTAGCGGGCGGAAATAGTGATGAAAACCTCATCGTAAAAGATATGCTATATTTTCATATAACTGGGGGTGACCATAGTAGAGACGCACCTACATTTATTATTGCTTTTTCTTTTAATTATATGCACCAATAATAAAATTTTGCCATCTCTATTTTAATATATTCTTATAACTTGTTTTTGTATATATAATTAATCTATGCTTAAGGAGATTGTTTTTTTATTTGTAATTTATTTGTAAATAGAAATTTCACACTACCATCTTTATCAGTTCGATAAATAACTGAATTTTTTAAATTTTTTAGCACGGTTAAACTTGGATGGTTATATATATTATTTTCCCCTACTGATAGCAAAGAATATTTAGGATTTACTTTTTTAACAAAGTTTGGACTAGTACTAGTATTACTCCCATGATGCGCTACTTTTAAAATATCAATATTGTTAAAATGATGTTTTTTTAATAAATAGTTTTCGCTTTTTGCGGATGCATCGCCCATAAACAATAATTTGTACCCGTTTATCTCGGTTTCGATAACTAAAGAATCATCATTTTCATCTAACTTATTATTTAAAGAGTATATATTAAAAGTAAATTCAGCTATTTTTAAATGATAATTATGAATGTTTTTAACTTTTATTTTTTTATTGAAAGCTTTTTCCATTATTTCTTTTTCTAGGGCATTATTTTTTCCACTATTTAAAAAAATATTTTTAACAGGAAAATTTTCAATAATTTTTTGAGCCATCCCTCCGTGATCAAAATCACCATGTGGTAATTATCGTTTATGCACACGGTTACAAACAGTTTGTTTTCAAAAAAAAGCAACAATTAAATGCTGCTTACAAAACTTTTCTGTTTTCATTAATTATATAATATTTTTTAAAATCTTTAAATTTAATTTTTATAACATCTATTGGTGTTACATTTTCATGACATTTATATTGAATTGATCTATCAACATGT
>CALVIK010000056.1 GCA_944329545.1 uncultured Bacilli bacterium | reverse complement strand
GCATCAGCTATTTTAGTGATTGTGGGAATTATTTTCTTAATTTTATCACCAATATTTGCTAATTTATTAAAATTGGCTATTTCTCGGAACCGAGAATATTTGGCTGATGCTAGTGCAGTGGAAATTACTAGAAATAAAGAAGGGCTTATTAGTGCTTTAAGTAAATTAGAAACACAAAATGAACCGATAAATATTAACGAAGCTACGGAATCTTTATTTATTATAAATCCTTTAAAAGGAAAAAAAGAAAAAGATTCTATTTGGAGTACGCACCCTAGTACTAAAAATAGAATCGCGCGTTTGCAAGAAATTAATTAGATTGTAAAAAATATGTAATTATGTTATGATGATTAAGGAAAGAAGTGATAAAAATGAGCGAAAATAAAAGAATGTTAATGTTATTTGGGGTCATTATTTTAATCGTTATTATTATTTTAGTTATTAGTTTTTGGCCAGAACCGGATAAAACTTTTGCTTGTAATGTAAAAAAGGAAGGCGATTATACAAAACTTGCTAGCATTACATATGAAGATTATGAATGCTTAAAAGATGAAAGTAATGTTGTTCTTGCTATTGGTGATTTAAATAATAAAGAAAAAAATAGTTTAAATTCTGCTGGTGTAGAAGCTGGTGTTGGTATTTACTATGTAAGTGAAGAAGTTAGCAAAGGTGATTTAAATAAAATTAAAAAAGATTTAAATTACACAAAAAATGCTTTTGAAAAAGATGTTCTTTTAGTAGTAAATAAAGGAAAAGTAACAACATATAAAGAAGATATTTTAAACAAAAGTGAAGAAGTTTATGATTTTTTAGATGAATCTGGGGTGACAACTTTTGCTTGTAATGTTAAACCAAGTGAAGAATATGCAAATTTAGGAGTTCTTACTTATGATAATTATGAGTGTTTACTTGATAGTGATAAACCGTTTGCCCTAGTAATTGCGCAAACAACTTGTTCATATTGTCAAGAATATGCACCAGTTATTAATGAATATGCCGGTGAAAATAATGTTCCAATTTATCTTGTTTATTTAGATGAATTAGGAAATGATGCTAATAAATTATTATCTTCACTAAGTTATTTTAATGAAAATCAAGACTGGGGAACACCACTTTCTCTTGGTATTGATAATAAAGAAGTGATAGCTACAATTAGTGGTTATACAGATGATAAAAATGAGATTGATAACTTTATGAAACAAACAGGTATTAAGTAATACTTGTTTTTTTAGCCGTTAATAATTATTATTTTTCTATAATGAACATCAAATATTATAGAAAAGAGGGGATATTTTGGATATTTTAAGTTATGTTATGGATAATAAATTAATTTTAATCCCTGTTATATATATTATTAGTTATATTATTAAGCAGACGATGATTGTCAGTGAAAAATTGATTCCTTTAATACTTTTAGCTGTTGGTATTATTTTATCTGTTTTAATGGGTGGAGATAGCATTATTAATAATGTTGTTCAAGGAATATTAGTAACAGGGGCGACAGTTTTAACTGATCAAATTATTGTTCAAACTAAAAATAAAGGTACATGATATGAGTTATGTGCCTTTTTAATTTAATTTATTTTTGATATAATTTTATTATAAAGGAGTGTTAGTAATGAGAAAAATAAAAATTAATGGTATATATAGACATTTTAAAGGGGATTATTACATTGTATTAGATATAGCAAATAGTTCAGAAAATGAAGATAAATATGTTGTTTATAGAGCATTATATGGGGAAAATAAACTTTGGATTAGAGAATTAAATATGTTTTTAAGTGAAGTGGATCAGGATAAATACCCTGATGTAAAACAAAAATATCGCTTTGAATTACAAGAAATAGAAAGTGTTAATAAATAATTGATTAATAATTTTATGAGGATAATTGTTTAATGGTTAATGAATTCAATTATGTATATCATGGAAGTACCCATCAGGGATTAAAAAAAATAAATAAAAACAAAAGTACTCATGGTAAGCCATGGGTATATGCAACCTCATCTAAAGCTATTTCTACTATTTTTATAAGTAACAAAGGTAGTGACTTATATTATTATTTAAGTGGTGACGGGAGTGAAAATAATCCTGTAATTTTAGTAGAAAGAAAAGAAAATATGTTTAAAGATATTTTTAATGTATCAGGTTCACTTTATACATTAAATGGTAAAAATTTTATTTCTGGCCAAACAGGTTGGTCAGCAGAAGTTGTTAGTGAGTTTGATGAAAATGTACTTTATGAAGAGTATATAAACAATGTTTTTGAAAAACTTAAAGAGTTAAATGAAAAAGGAGAACTAAAATTTTATCTATATCCCAAAAGACCTAATTTTATTCCTAAAGATAATAGTGATTTAATTCCTAAAATTATAAGGTGGAAAAAAAGAGGAATAAATATTGAACAATTTTTTGAAATATATCCAGAGTTAAAAGAAAAATATTTAGAAAATTTAAAAAAAGCTGAAAAATAACTTCAGCTTTTTTTATAATAAAGTGGAATACAACATATAATAAAAAAATCACTGACTTTTTAGTGATTTTGATGATCTACGATTTTTTTTGTAATTCTTTTACTTTGGAAACTTGTGGTGCTAAAAAGGCAACACTATTATGCTGTGAGTTAATTTGAATAATGTTCCAAAAACAAAAATCATTTAAAGCCTTTAGCGAAATTATAGGATTTTTTATTATAGAGTCTTTTTCTTTTTGTTCTAATGGCAATAGTAAAGGGATGTCATCAAATAGTTCGTAATCATCCTCGACTAAATTCTGTGATTCTTCATTAACATTAACAATATATTTAGAATTGGGTAAATCAATGATTGCTGTATTACCATATTCTTTTACTAATTCTTTATAGTCATATAGTTCATAATCATATCTATCAAAATTAATTTCTTGCCCATCAATTGTTGTAAGACTTAATTTAATAGTAACATCACGATTTAAATTTTGCTCAATTCTATTTGCTCCGTTTAGAATATATTTTAAAGTTTTTAATGTGCTTTTTTTAGTAGCAGTTTTGTTTTCCATATTTTTTTCCCTTTCTATATTAAAACATATTTTTGTAATAAACATTTTGTGCTATTTATTAATAATTTAATCTGTAATATTATATTTAGTAATATGCGTTTATTAAATTATTTTAGTGTTTTTGTTTGGTCAACGCCTTGTAACATATTAAAAAATTCAATCAACTCATAATCACCATTAAGATAATTATGAATAGCTTCATTTACTAAGCAATTGATTCTAGGT
>CALVIK010000055.1 GCA_944329545.1 uncultured Bacilli bacterium | reverse complement strand
TTTACTTCAATTACCAAGAGAGTAAACTCAATAAATTTTTCTCATAGTACATGCTTTTTATTTGGACTTTATAATTTTGTTTAATTACATCATATAGTTGGTTATTATAAAAGAGATAATCTCTTTTATTTTGCTCAAATGAAAAATTGAATTGACCAAAAACGAAAAATATTGTAAAATAAAAGCATTGAATGAGAAAATGGACCAAAAGTAGTATATAAAAAGAATTATATACTATAAAAAAGTGGAATATTTAGTATTTCATTCCATGCAAAAAAGTGTCGACCACGATACTGTGAATGACTTAATGCACCATTTAAGGTGTAAAAATATGAATGATTAAATGTGCCATTTTACCCATTCAACAATAATAAATAATATTCGCCTTAGGCTCAATTATTTATTATTGTTTTGTTTGAATAAACTAGGTTTAAGTATAATATCTTTGGAGGGGATAAAATAAAAACCTAGTTTTTTTATATTTTCTTTTCCAATCTTTTCTTCCATTAGTTCAAATGGAGTTTTACCTTTTAATTTTTTCCTTTTAGTATTATTAATATGATTCATCATTATTAAGATATCTTCATCAGAATATTTATCTAAATCAGTACCTTTTTCAATAAACCTTCTTATATATTCATGTGTAACTTCTATGCTTCCTTTTTGATCGCTTCTTCTAGAATCACAATAGAATACTTTAGTTTTAACTACATCAGGGCCATTATCTTCGATTAAATCTGGTCTTTTAAATTCCTTACCATTGTCAGTTAATATAACTGGAAATATTCTATGAAATAATTCATAACCCAATAATTCTTTTAGTTTATTAATTCTATCAGTGACTTCAGATATTGTTTGGCTTTTTAATTTATAAGCTATCATAAAATTAAAAGGAACAAAATTTAAAGTAAGTAAAACAGAATGACCTTTAATACCCTCGACAGTATCCATTTCTACATAATAAGTTAGTTTATTAGCTTCCTTATATCTAATAAAATCTTGATATGTGCGATTAATTCTGCATTCATTTTCTTTTCTATCACTTTTGTTTTTAGGAACATTTCTTTTTCTTTTACGATATCTAACTATTCTAGGTAAATCAATGTTTTTACAAGATAGATAACCTTTTTCTTGATAATAATATAAAGTTCTTTCGGTAATATTAAATTCAGGGTGATCTAAAACGATCATATAAAACGAATGACCTTTATCAACTTCCTCTTTAATAATTTTATCCATCTTTCGGAACTCATCATTTTCAAAATCAATACCTTCTCTAGATTCAACTAAAGTTTTACGGTAATCATTATGCGCGTCTTCAGCATAATAGAAATAACGATTTTTCCTACATTTGTTTTTTAATGGACAAGCATTACACACAAAAGGAGCTTCGTCGGTTTTAGTACATTTCGTATTAAAATTATTGAAACGATTTCCTTTAACTAAAACTCTTCTGGCTAATACTTCTCTAGAGATAGTAGTATGAGGTTTTCCTAACATCTTTCCAATTTTTCTCAAACTAGTATTTTCATTAAGGCTGCTTTCTATAAGAATCCTTTGGCTTAAATTTAAATGTTTTCCCATTTTAAAAATCTCCTTTCAGTTATGGGTAAAACAGCAATGTATATTATATAGTTTTTATTATATTTTACAAGTCTGATAATTGAAAAACTAAATAAACCTCTAATAATTCTATTGGTGCGTTTAAAAATTCATTCGAATTTTAATACAATTATTTAAGTGATAATTGTGGATTTTATGATGGAAAATTGATAAAATAGATTAATGAAGAGGAAATAATGAGATTATAATTTTTGTATAATGTTTAGAGGTGATGATTATGAAAAACTGTTATGTATCTACTTTTATTAGCGGGCTTTCTTCAGTTATAGAACGGGAAATAAAAAAAGAAATTAATGATGTCGAGATAATTAAAATTTATGATGGCTTAATAATATATAAAACATTAGAATATGCTAAAGTATTTACATTAAAGTTTTTTAATAATTCTTTTTTGCTTTTGGGATTAAAAAAAAGCAATTTAAATTGTTCATTTAATAATGAAATGAATAGTTTAATCCAACGATTAAATATTAATTTTAATATTGTCTGCGAACATATCAAAGGATTAAGAAAACGAAGTTTTAAAATAATGGCGATTGATAAAAATCAACCTATTAGTATTAATTATAGCATAATTGATGATTTAGAAAAGCTCGTTTCTAAAAAAATAGATATTCATATTAATAAAAGAAATCCTGATTTAGAATTTATTTTTTTAAGAAGATCTGAAGGAATTATGTTATTTATGTTAAAATTGACTTATAATAGAGCTACTGAAAAAAAATTACAAAAGGGAGAATTAAGACCCGAACTTGCTTATATTTTGATTTCTTTAGCAAATCTAAATAAAGATAAAATAGTTATGGATCCTTTTTGTGGTCATGGAGCGATTCCGAAACAGATTGTAAAAAATTTTAAATATAATATGTGTTTTGCTA
>CALVIK010000054.1 GCA_944329545.1 uncultured Bacilli bacterium | reverse complement strand
AGCATATTCATTTAAACTGGCGATTTCTTCAGTATTTTGGATAATTATTGCGTTCATATCACACCTCCAAACTTGCCTTAGATATTTTAACAAACTCCAGCTCTTTAGTCAACAAAAAAACAGCTTTACGCTGTTTTCTTAGGCGTTTTTTTTGCCGACTTTGCTTTTGTAGTAGTTGTTTTTTTAGGAGTTTTAGTAGTTGTTTTAGTTTTTTTAACACTACTAGTTTTTTTAGCAGTAGTTTTTTTAGCTGAGGCATTTTCTTTTTCTAACAATAAAACTTCTTCGTCAGTTAATGTTTTTGAATAGCTATATTTTTCTTTTAATTCATCATAAAATTTAGCTAGCGTTACCATCATATATGGAACAACCCACAAATATAAAATTCCTAAAGTAAAGATTCCTAAAACAATCCATCCAACAAAACTTAAACAAAGCATTATATATTCAGCTCGGTATCCATCAAGCATATCAAAGCTTTCAGCAATTATATCTCCAATTTTAGCCTCTGGATTATCATTTAAAATGAAATATACCTGCGAGAATGATACTGCTAAATAAATCATAAACATTAAAATTACAACCGATAACACTGAACCGGTAATTACCAAAATAGCATATGGTAAGAAAGAAATATTGGCTGTATTCATTAAAACTGTTGATAATGATTTATAAGCAATAGCAAGCAATAATAGTAATAGCCCAATAATACAAGCCGTTACTAAGCCAATAAGCAAATATTTAAGTCCTAAATGTGTATGCTTAAATAAATTGTTAACATCAACATTCTGTCCGCGAGCTACTTTCATAACAGAGTTTATAAAGCCCATCCCAAATAAGATAGCAGCAATTGCTGAAAATAATCCAGACAAATAATTAACATTCAAAAGCAAGTCCAAAAGACTACCAAAAGTACTAATGATTACAAAAACTAACAAACTAAGTACTAATGGCGTAAATTTACCAGTTAAAGCTTTTTTTGCTTGATTTTTTAATTTTATCCTTTCCATTCTTCTATTTCCCTCCTATAATAAGTATACCATAGATTTGACAATTTTTAACATTTTATTTACATTTTTTTATTTTTATTTAGCATCATACCAATTTTCACCATAATTTATATCGACTTTTAAAGGAACTTCTAATTGATAAACATTTTCCATAACTTCTTTAACAATTTTTGTTAAACTCTCTACCTCTTCTTTAACTACATCAAATATGAGTTCATCATGTACTTGCATAATCATTTTACTTTTTAAATTGGCTTCGCTTATTGCATTAAACACTTTGACCATTGCTAATTTTATAATATCAGCACTAGTCCCTTGAACTGGTGTATTTAAAGCCATACGCTCACCACTTTGCCTAATAGTATAGACAGTATTATTAAGCTCTGGAATGTTTCTTTTACGATTAAATAAAGTTCGAACATAGCCTTGATTTTTAGCTTTTTCAATAATGTTTTCCATATAATCTTTAATACCTGGATAAGTATGTAAGTAAGTATCAATAAATTCCTTGGCTTCTTTTGGATGAATATTTAAATTTTCTGCCAAACCATAACTACTAATGCCATAAATTATTCCAAAATTAACGGCTTTCGCAATTCGTCGCATATTAGCAGTCACATTTTCTTTAGCAACATGAAAAATATCACTAGCCGTTTTAGCATGAATATCCGCACCTTCTTTAAATGCTTTTTCTAAGGCTGGAACATCGGCAATATGCGCTAAAATGCGTAGTTCTATTTGTGAATAATCGGCACTTAAAATATAATCGTTTTCTGGAACAAAAGCTTTTCTAATTTCTCGGCCATGACCTTCTTTGATAGGAATATTTTGTAAATTTGGTTCCACTGATGAAAGTCTACCTGTCCTTGTATAATTTTGCGTATATATTGTATGAATTTTTCCTTCTTTAATATAATTTACAAGCCCAGCTGCATAATTATTATAAGTTTTCGCTAAAGTACGGTAATCTAAAATTAAATTTATAATAGGATGTGTATCCTTTAATTTATTTAAAACATCAGCCGAAGTTGAATAACCACTAGTTATTTTCTTTTTATGTGGTAAATTAAGTTTTTCAAATAATATTTTTGACAATTGAGATGGTGAGGCGATATTAAATTCTTCGCCAGCACAATTATAAATATCTTTTGTTATAAGTTCTAATTTTAATTTTATTTTTTCACTAATATCAACCAAAACACTTTCATTTACACAAACCCCTGTATATTCCATATCAGCTAAAACAGGAACTAATGGCATCTCAATTTTTGTAAATAAATCAGCCATTTTTTCTTCCGTTATTCTTTTGGTTAAAAAGTCTTTAGTTTCATAAATAAATTTAGCTTTCTTAATTGCATTTTCCGCAATTATTTTAATATCTGGTTCTTCTAGCTTTTTACCTTTGCCATATACATTTTCGTAAAATGGTATATTATACCCAAGTTCATTTGCTAAATAAGCGATATCGTCTTTAACATTGTAATCTAGTAAGCTTGTCAAAACAAATGCATCAAAAACTGTGTTTTTAATAGCTATATTTTGATATTTTAAAGCGACAATAACTTTTTTTAAATCATAAGTATACTTAATGTTTTCAACTAAAAATTGAGGATTTTGTTTTAAAATGTTTAAGGGAATAAAGAAACTAGCTTCTTTATTATAAACTCCCATACCTAAAATTTTGGCTGTATGATAATTATGGCCTAATATTTCTAAGTAGATAGCACAATCATTATTTAACTTAATATCATTTACATTATTAATTATTTTTACAGCTATGTTCTCTTCTATTTTTTGCTTTTTTTTCAAAAATGAATAAAATTCTAATTCTTCATATATTTTGTTTAACTCATCTAAATTTTCCCCTAAATATTTAGCATCTTCTAATTCTATTTCTAGTGGAACATCGGTAACTATTGTGGCTAAATCATAGCTCATATAAGCATTTTCTTTATCGTTTATTAATTTTTCTTGGATTTTACCTTTTATTTTATCAATATTTTCATAAATACCATCTAAGGTTTTATATTCATGCAAAAGCTTTAACGCTGTTTTTTCGCCAATACCTTTAACACCAGGAATATTGTCGCTACTATCTCCCATTAAAGCTTTTAAATCAATAATATTAATTGGTTTTATACCATAATCTTCTTCAAATGTACGCAAATTATAACGAATATAATCTTTTTGCTTTAAAAGTTTTATATCAACATCTTCGTTTATTAATTGTAATAAATCTTTATCACTACTTACTATTAACCCTTTAAAATCATTATGATCACAATATTTACTAAAGGTGCCAATAATATCATCAGCTTCAAAATCATCTATTTCATAGTACTTTATTCCCATAGCTGAAAGCATTTTTTTGGCAATTGGGAATTGTATTTTAAGCTCATTAGGCATTTCTACTCGGCCTTCTTTATAGCTTTTGTATTTATCATGCCTAAAATTTTTTCCTTTATCAAAAGCAACAATAATATATTCAGGATTTTCCTCTTTAATAATTTTATTCATCATATTAGTAAAGCCAAATAAAGCATTAGTGGGAAACCCATTACTATTATTCATAAAATTACCATTATAAGCAGTTGCATAATAGCTACGAAACATTAAATTATTACCATCTACTAAAATTATTTTCTGCACTTTTATCACCTAATTAATTGTATCATGGACTGATGTTTAAAGTCTAGTATTTTCTTTTTCTATAATATTAATCAATTAAAAAAAATTTAGTCAAAAAAGTATTTTTTATCGGCAAAAAAAATTAATTTTTTACTAAAACTCTTGCATATTTTATTTAAAAATGATATATTCTATTTAAAGGAGGAGCCTTATTTATAAGGTGCCTGCTAAATTTTGTTGTATTTAGAAAGCACAGTCCATTAATATGGCGGTGCTTTCTTTTTGCCTATACTAACTTTAAAGCTAATATAAGCAATAATATGAGTATTATGAAATGGTACATATCATTAGTGGTCTTTCTTTTCATAATATCACGCTCCCTTCACTAAGAAGTCTCCCCCTGAATAAAGAAAGCAGGCACCGATAATAATTCTCCTCTATTTAATATTATAGAAGATTTATTTTTAAATCCCTTTTGATTTTTTAATTTAATAAAAAAAATTACTCTGGATTAGTATGAATTATTATATATTTTATTTTACTATCGTAATTTTTAATTTCTTTTTCTAACTTTTCCACAATATTATGTGTTTTTAACAATTTCATATTCTTATCCATACTAATTTCAATATCCATTTTATAAAAAGGGCCTTCTTTAAGAATAATTAATGAATCAATACTTTTAACTTCTTTAAAATTGTTAATAATTTTTTTGATATCATTTATATAATTTTCATCAGTTACTCTAGAATCCATTAAATTACTAACATTGTCAATTAAAAGATTTAATCCTATTTTAATAATTAAAGCACCAACAATAATCATTGCTAAAGCATCCGCATAAGTAAAAATGTAATAATAATTTCCTAATTGGGATAAAATAACAGATATTAACACCACAATAGAACTTAAAACATCGCTAAAACTTTCTGTACCTGAAGCCACTAAAATATTACTTTGATATTCCTTTCCCCGATTAATTAAAAACTGACTTAATACATATTTAATAATAATCGTAATTATTGTAACAATAGCTACATAAACACTGGGAATACTTCTTTCGTCGAATACGCCGTTATAAATAACCATAATTCCCATAAATAAAACAACTATACTTATAAAGGCGCAAGTAATATATTCAGCCTTTCCATGACCCAAAGGGTGTTTATAATCAGCTGGCTTTTGCGATATTTTATTGCCTATTAAAGCAAATATATCAGTTGTTGTGTCACTTAAAGAATGAATACCATCAGCTACTATAGCACCAGCTCTTCCTAATATTCCAGCAATTATTTGCATAATTGATAAACTAATATTAGTCAAAAAACTTATAATTATAACTTTTGTTACTTTATCCATGTTTATCACCTTATTTATTATATGTAATACAATTATATCATGTTATTTATTTAAATAAAGATTTTTTTATAATTTTGACACAAAAAAAGATTTATCAATAATTACTTATTAATTAAATCTTTAACTAAAGCATAAACTTCAGCATTTATTTCTTTAATATCTCTTATTTTATCATTATAAGTACATTCAACTGTTTTAAAATGATATTTATTAGCTAATTCGGTATAAGCTATTTCCGCTTTTTTTAAATGGTTTTCATCTTTTTCATGACCATCTAATTCTTCTCTATTTTGTTTTAGTAAAGCGGTTTTTTCTGTTGGCATATGCAAAAATATCGCTATATCTGGTTTAGGAAGTTCTAACAAATTAAATTCTAAATTATAAAGCCAATCATACATTTTATCTCTTTCTTCTTTAGTTGCTAATTTACCGCCTTGATGTGCCATATTAGAATAAATATATCTATCTAATATCAAATTAGCACCATTATTAAGTAAAAACTCTATTTTTTCTATATTGTATTTTCGATCCGCCGCATAATAAAGTGAAGCTACTTTCGGGTCGACATTACTAGCGCCTTCTTCAAAATAGCTAGGAGATATGTGCTCTTTTCCTAAATAAGGACCACCTATTATTTTACCAGTTGGGCTACTATAATTAGGAAAACTAAAGTTATTAACATTAATACCTTCTTCTCTTAATCTTGCCATCAGCAATTTAGTTTGCGTTTCTTTACCAGAACAATCCGTTCCTTCTATAACAATTAATTTACCTCTTGCCATATTTCCTCCTTTTATAAAGTACATGTTTATAAGCAATTTTACTTTCATCATCATATAAATCACTTAAAACTGTTCTATCAAAATCTTTTTTGTTAAACTTTGGAAAATAAACATCAGCTTCTTTATCTTCTGCAGCAATTTCTGTTAAATAAATTTTATCAGCATAAGCTAATAAAGCTTCATATAAAGATGCTCCACCAATATCAAAAATCTCCTCATCACTATTTTGATACTTTTTTAAAAATTCATCTAAACTATGATAAACTTCAACTTCTTTTGGAAAGCTTAAATTACTCCTTGTTAAAACTAAATGTTTTCTTGCAGAAAGCATTTTTGGTAATGATTCAAAAGTTTTTCGTCCCATGATAATTTTATGACCGATTGTTTTTTCTTTAAAAAATTTCATATCACCCTTTAAATGCCAAATTAAATCATTATTTTTCCCTAATTCATTATTTTGACCGATAGCTGCTATTATTGATAATTTCATAATTTCACCTACTTTGCAATTGGAAAATTAATTTTTCCATGATGTTTATAATTAAGTACTTTGACATCTTTACATTCTTTTGAATTATCAAAACTAAAGAAATCTTTAACTTCAGGGTTTAACCATAACTTTGGGGCGCTTAAATCTTCTAACTCTTCACCTCTTTTAATTTGCTCTTTAATACCGTCTATTTGATTAACATATATATGAGCATCTTTAATACTCCAATCTAAAGTACCTGGTTCAAGTCCAGTAACTTGCGCAAGCATATGTAATAAAACAGCATATTGTGTAACATTAAAAGGAAGCCCTAGAGGAACATCACAACTTCTTTGATGAACCCAAGCGTTTAGTTTGCCATCAGTCACATCCCATTCACTAGACCAAACACAAGAAGGCAAAACCGCCGTATCTAAATAATCATCTTGCCATAAACTAATCACACGCCGACGATCATCGGGATTATTTTTAAGACTATCAATTAATTTTTCCGTTAATTTAAATTTATTAACAATATAACCATAAGCAGTTCCAATTGTATGCGCATATTCTTTTGGAAAATTTTTAACGATTTTTTCTTCTTTTAAATTTCCTTTAGCATCTGGAACTAACTGCACAGCTTCCCACTGGCCATTTTCATTAATTTCCCCTTCGTCCCAAATATGTACATTGCGAGCTCGTAGCCATCTAACATCATTACTATCTTCTTGATATATCCAAAGCATTTCTAATATAGCTTGTCTAAAGAAAAGTTGTTTTGTGGTTAAAACAGGGAATTCTTCGGCAAAATCAAAATGAAAATAATAAGCTGGTATTTTTATCGAATTAACACCAGTTCTATTTTCGACTTCAACCCCCTCCGTTAATATTTTCTTACATAATTTTAAATATTCTTTATCCCATTTAGCCATTATTATCCCCCTTCACTGGAAATTTTTTGGTTAACTTTAAAACTTCTTGCGAAATTTCCTTTAATACTTTTTCGTCATTAGCGTTTTTTAATGCTTTTGCTAATAAATGCCCCACTAATATAAATTCTTTTTCCTTAAAACCTCTTGTAGTCATCGCCGGGGTCCCAAGTCGAATACCACTAGTAATAAAAGGTTTTTCTGAATCATTAGGAATAGTATTTTTGTTCACCGTAATATGAATACTATCTAAAATTTTTTCCGCTTCTTTCCCAGTTAACCCAGATCCACTTTTAACATCTACTAATATTAAATGATTATCTGTTCCGCCTGATATAATTTTAAAGCCTTCCTTAGTTAAAGAGTGCGCTAATGCTTTTGCATTATTAACAACATCGCACATATATTTTTTAAACTCTGGTTTTAAAGCTTCGTAAAAACATTCAGCTTTGGCACCAATAACATGCATTAAAGGTCCACCTTGAATACCTGGAAAAACCATTTTATCAATTTTTTGTGCTATTTCCGCACTATTTGTCATAATAATGCCGCCTCTTGGTCCTCTTAAAGTTTTATGTGTTGTCGAAGTAACAACATCAGCATACTCCAAAGGATTGGGGTGTAAACCAGCAGCGACTAAACCAGCAATATGAGCCATATCGACCATTAAATAAGCCCCGCATTTGTCAGCTATTTCTCTAAATCTTTTAAAATCAATTATCCTAGAATAAGCAGAGGCTCCAGCAATAATCATTTGTGGTTTTTCTTTTAAAGCTATTTTTTCCACTTCATCATAATCAATAAAACCATTGCTATCAATACCATAAAAAACATTTTCATAATCCTGTCCACTAAAAGAAAGATTATGCCCATGTGTTAAATGACCGCCACTTGATAAAGACATCCCCAGAACTTTAGCTTGGGGTTTAAGTAAAGTCCTATAAACCGCCATATTGGCACTAGAACCACTATGAGGCTGTACATTTACATATTTAGCACCAAACAGTTGTTGCAAATACTCTTTAGCCTTTAGTTCAAATATATCGATATATTCGCAACCACCATAATACCTTTTACCAGGATATCCTTCAGCATATTTATTAGTTAAAATACTTCCTTGAAGCTTTAAAATATCTTGAGAAACATAATTTTCACTAGCAATAAGCTCAATATTTTCATTTTGCCTTTTAATTTCTTTTTTTAATGCGGCTTCTAATATTTTATCCATTCATTTTCCCCCCTAACAAAAAAGATATACCTTATTCTTAATTTCAGTATATCACAAACTAATGTTCAAGTAAATTAGTATTGACAAATTTAACTAAAATTTCATTAGATAAATATAAATATCGAGGGTTAATAAAAATATTTGTTTCATTTTCTAAAAGTAATTTTTGTTTTAAAAGATCTTTAACTAAAGGAATATTCGCAGGTAAAAATTTATATTTTTTAAAAAAATCTTTTTTATTAATACCACTTATTAAGCGAAAACCTAAAATAAATTCATTTTCCAAAATTTCTTCTAAATCAAGTGAATGTTTATTAAGTAAATGCTGCCCTTTTAAATATTTATTAATACTTTTAGTATTTTCATAACGAACATTTTCTAAATATCCGCTCGCGCCAAGACCAAAACCATAATAATGATCATTATGCCAGTAAGTAAGATTATGTTTAGAAGCAAATCCTTTTAAAGCATAATTACTTATTTCATAATGTTCATAACCATGTTTTTCTAAAGTTTCATTAATTATTTGTTCAAAATTAATAGTTTCTTTTAATTGATATCCTTTAATATAAAGAAATGTGTGCTTTTCTAAGATAAGACTATAAGTAGATATATGAGGAATTTTTAATTTTAAAAGCATATTTAAATCATTTTTTAAAATTTTTTCATTTTCTTCGTTGAAGCCATACATTAAATCAATATTTATATTATTAAAGTATTTTTTGGCTAATAAAATATTTTCTATGTTAACTTCTCTACCTAATAGGTGGAGAAGTTTTTTATCAAATGTTTGTACACCAATACTAAGACGATTAATTTTATTTTTTAAAAACTCTAATTTTGCTAAAGTTAAATCTTCACTATTAGATTCTAAAGTAATTTCCGCATTTTTACTTAAATTAAATATTTTAACTATATTAAATAATTTTTCTAACTGTTTAATACTTAAAGCGCTGGGGGTTCCCCCACCAATATAAAGAGTTTTTACTTTTTCACCCTTATACTTGTTTTTAATCTCAACTGCTAGTTCTTTTAAATATGCTTCTATCCATTTATCATTTTTAAGCATTTTACAAAAATCACAGTATGTACAAATAGAAGTGCAAAAAGGGATATGAATATATACCGAAATCATTATCTTTTGCCCTTACTGTGCAAATAATCTTCGTTCATGTAAGCAAGCTCTCGCACGGTATAATCTAAATAATTAATAGGAATATTAGGGCCTTCTCTTAAAATATAAAAAGCTATTCTTTGTTCAGAATTTAACAAAGTAAAATCAAGATATTTAATAGGAACATCATTCCACTTAACTTCTTTATTATATAAAAGAGTATGCCACTTATTAGCCTGCTTTTCATTTTTCGCACTCATATATGGTAAATATGCTAATGCTACTTCAAGCATTTTTTTAGTTATTTTTTTATCTAGTTTTTCATGATTGATGCCTTTAAGTAAACCATCTTCATACATTTGCTGTAAAAGTTCTATTTCTTGATTATAATTTTGTTCTAATAACGATTTTTGATATTTAGGATTAGTAAAATCTGGTTCAACACTAGCCATAGCAAAAAAAGCCTGTAACTGCTCTTCGGTAACTTCATTATTTTTTACTAAATCAATAAGTTGTGTCCGATACTTTGCATAAGAAAAATCTGGTTTTAATACCGTTTTAATATTAGGCTCTTCTAAATAAATTTTTTTCTTCCGCCCATTTATTATTTCTACTTTATAAACCATTTATCCACCTACATCTTTCTATTATCCTTCATCATCCATTTTTAAAACAGCTAAAAACGCTTCTTGTGGAACTTCAACATTACCAACCATCTTCATTCTTTTTTTACCTTCTTTTTGTTTTTCTAAAAGTTTTCGTTTACGAGAAATATCTCCACCATAGCATTTAGCTAAAACATTTTTACGCATAGCTTTAATTGTACTTCTAGCAATTACTTTACCACCAATAACCGCTTGCACAGGTACTTCAAAAAGTTGCCTTGGAATTAATTCTTTTAATTTCTCTACTAATTTTTTTCCTCTGTTATAAGCAAAATCTTTATGTACAATTAAACTTAAAGCATCAACTATTTCCCCATTTAATAAAATGTCCATTTTAACTAAATTACTTTCTTTAAGTCCGACATAATCGTAATCAAAAGAAGCGTAACCTCTTGTCATACTTTTAAGTTTATCAAAAAAATCATAAACAATTTCTGATAATGGAATATCATAATGAATATTAACTCTTGTTTGATCTAAATATTCCATTTTATCGTAAACGCCTCTTTTATTTTGACAAAGCTCCATTACTGGGCCAATATAAGTTGTTGGTACTAAGATATTAGTTTTAATATAAGGTTCTTCTATTTTTTTTATTTTTTGTCTTTCTGGCATTTTAGCTGGGCTATCAATTTCCAAAGTGCTACCATCAGTTAAGGTAATATTATAAATAACTGATGGCGTTGTAGCAATTAGCGGAATATTAAATTCTCTTTCAATACGCTCTAAAGTAATTTCCAAATGTAAAAGGCCTAAAAAGCCTGAACGAAAACCAAAGCCCAAAGCTTTAGAAGTTTCTGGAATAAAATCCAAAGCCGCATCATTTAATTTTAATTTTTCTAAAGCTTCTCTTAAATCTGGATGTTTATTAGATTCAACTGGATAAATACCGCAAAAAACCATTGGTTTCATAGGCTTATAACCAGGTAGTGAAGCTAAAGCCGGATTATTTGCTAAAGTAATTGTATCACCAACCTTAATGTCAGATATACTTTTAATACTTCCACAAAGATAACCAACTTCCCCAGCTACTAAAGTATCTTTATGTTTTTCTTTAGGTGTATGCACTCCAAGCTCCGTAACTTCATGAGTAGAATCTGTCGCCATTAATTTAACTTTATCATGAACTTTTACTTGGCCATTTACAATGCGAACTAACGCCACTACTCCCCTATAAGCATCAAAGAAACTATCAAAGACTAAAGCCTGTAGTGGTTTATTTATATCACCAATAGGCGCAGGAACTCTTTCGATAACCGCTTTAACAAGTTCTTCGATTCCCTCACCTGTTTTCGCACTGGTTAAAATAATTTCATCTTCATTAAACCCTAAAGTATCTTTAAGTTCTTTTTTTACTTTAGAAATGTCCGCATTTGGAAGATCAATTTTATTAATAACTGGTATTATTGTCAAATCATTTTCTAAAGCTAAATATACATTAGCCAAAGTTTGCGCTTCTATTCCTTGCGCCGCATCAACGACTAAAATAGCGCCTTCACAAGCCGCTAAACTACGAGACACTTCATAGGAAAAATCCACATGTCCCGGAGTATCTATTAAATGTAAAATATAGTCTTCATTTTGATATTTATACTTAAGTTGAACCGCATTTAATTTAATAGTAATGCCACGCTCTCTTTCAATATCCATACTATCTAATAGCTGCGCTTGCATTTCTCTTGAACTAATAGCTCCAGTCATTTCTAATATTCGATCAGCAATCGTACTTTTACCATGATCTATATGAGCAATTATAGAAAAATTTCTAATATTTTCTTGTTTCATTTCTCGTCACCAATATAATTTTATCATATTTTATCAATAAAAAAAACTCTTAGCTTAATTTACAGGTAACCTCAGAGTCTTCTGCTTTTTTATTACATGTAACTATTCCATATTTTATATCTTTAACTTCAATTGAACCGTCTCGATTAATAATAATACTACCACTTTTAGGCACACCACCATCAGTTTTAAAATAAATATCAATTTTTTTACCATTAGAATACGCGGTATATTCTTTATCTTCGTATTTTATTTCAAAAGGAAGAGAAATTATGCCTGTTAAATTACCTTCGGTGTATGTTGTTTTTATTGCTACTGATAAACCTTCAATACTACTTATAGCCCCTGTCACTTGTGACTTATAAATAATTTTTGTCACATAAGGCATTAAAAAGATTAAAATAACTAACAATAATACAATAATTAATACTCCTTCCCATTGCCGGGAATTTATTTCTATTTTATTCTTTTTCATATGAACCAGCCTCTATTATTAATATAGCATAACATAACTTTTTTTTCAATAGCATGGAATTAATTTTAATACAAATAAAAAAGCCATATTGGCTTTATTCACATGTTGAAACAGCTTTATCAATTTGACAGCACATTTTAGTTTGCGCTGCATTGCTAGTACAATGATATTGATCAAACACTAAGTCTTTTACAATAATAGTTCCGTTTTCATCAATAGTTGCTGTCCCAGATTCTGGCATTTGTCCACTTGCTCTAACCGGCGCTGAACCTACCGTTGCCCCAGCAGATGTAAATTTAATTTCAGAATCAAAAACATATTGTGGATCATTTCCCGTTTGATCTTCTGTATATGCTAATTTGATTGCATCAATTACGCCCCAAGCTTTATCTTCCGCACCTTTCTGTCTAGAATCTTCAATGACACCTAAGATGATAGGAGTAGTGATTAAGGCAATAATAGCTAAGATAACTAATACAGCAAGTAATTCTATCAAGGTAAAACCTTTGTTTCCTCTCATCTATTTCACCTCCTCACCCTTCTATTCTTTAATACTAATATAACACAATTGTTTTCAAAATGCAATAGTTTTTTTTACTTAAACTTTATGAAAGTTTTTCTAAAATAACCTTTAACTCATTTTCTTCTTTTTCTAGTTGCTTTCTTTCATTATCAACAATATTTTGCGGAGCTTTACTTACATAATTTTCATTAGCAAGTAATTTTTTTCTTCGCTCAATTGAACTAGTTAATTTTTCTTTTTCTCTATATAAAGCTTCTATTTCCTTAGTTTCATCAATCAAATTATCATAATATACTTTAACTTCATCTTTCATAAAACTAACAGTTTCAAAAGATAACTCTTGGTAATCGCCATCTTTTAATTTAAGCATTTTTCTTAAAAGTGGCATATTATCTTGTAAAAGTTTATCTTCTGTTTCAATATACACATTCTTGACATTATTTTCAAGTTTTATTTTTCTTATTTTCTTGATAAATTCTATGATTTCTTCCATGTTTTTAGCTTCTGCAAAGTTAAATTCTTCTTTATACTGTGGGTAAGTACTTAACATAATAGATTCTTCGACTTTTGGTAAATTCAAATAAATTTCTTCAGTAACATAAGGCATAAATGGATGTAACATCTTTAAAATAGCCTTTAAAATATACACAAGCGTTGTTTTTGCGCTATTGTTCATATTAGTTTTTGACAGTTCGATATACCAATCACAAAAATCATTCCAAATAAATGAATAAAGTTCACTGCCAACTAAGTTAAATTCGTATTTATCCATATGATAAACAACTGTTTTAATTGTTTCATTCAACTTATTTAAAATCCATTTATCTGCTAAACTCAAATTAGCAAAATCTTCTTCATATTCTTCTTCAATATTCATTAAAACATATCTTGATGCATTCCAAATTTTATTAACAAAATTCCAAGTCGATTTAACTTTTTTCTCATCATATTTAACATCCATACCAGGAGCTGATGAAGTAGTTAAGAAAAATCTTAAACTATCAGCTCCATATTTTTCAATTTCATCCATTGGATCAACACCATTACCTAATGACTTACTCATTTTTCTTCCTTCAGCATCTCTTACTAAACCATGAATTAAACAATCTTTAAATGGAATAGTATCTGTAAACTCTAAAGCTTGAAAAATCATTCTTGAAACCCAGAAGAAAATTATATCAAATCCAGCAACTAATAAATCATTTGGATAATACCGATTTAAAAGTTCAGTGTTATCAGGCCACCCTAAAGTACTAAATGGCCATAAAGCACTACTAAACCAAGTATCTAAAGTATCAGAATCTTGCACCCAATCTTCCCCAGGAGCTTCTAAGCCAACATATACCTCATCACCTTTATAATAAGCAGGAATTCTATGCCCCCACCATAGTTGCCTAGAAATACACCAATCATGTGTAATTTCAAGCCAATGGTTTAAGAGCTTTTCAAATCTTTCGGGATGCAAAGAAACTTTTGTTTTATTATTTAATTGATTATTTAAGGCTCTCTTGGCAAGCATATCCATCTTAACAAACCATTGTTTAGATAAATATGGTTCAACTACTGCATCACTACGCTCAGAGTGGCCAACTGAATGCGTTATTTTTTCTATGTCAATTAAAAGGTCTTGTTCTTTTAAATCTTCTACTAATTTTTCACGGCATTCATACCTATTCATACTTTGATACTTACCACACTTTTCATTCATTGTCGCATCAGGGTTCATAATAATTAATTTCTCTAAATTATGCCTTTCTCCAACCTCAAAATCATTAGGGTCATGAGCGGGGGTAATTTTAACTACTCCAGTTCCTTTTTCCATATCTGCATGTTCATCCGCAATAATAGGAATGGCTTTATGCAAAACTGGTAAAATAACCTTCTTACCAATTAAATGTTTATATCTTTCATCATTGGGATTAACTGCTACAGCCGTATCACCAAATAATGTTTCTGGTCTTGTTGTCGCCACATCTAAATATTCATTACTATTTTCAACAAAATATTTTAAATGATAAAAAGCCCCTTCTTCATCACGGTATATAACTTCTTCATTTGATAGTGCCGTCATTTGCACTGGATCCCAGTTGTTAATTCTCTCACCGCGGTAAATAAGTCCTTTATTATAAAGCGTAATAAATACATGCTTTACAGCTTTAGATAAACCTTCATCTAAAGTAAAACGCTCTTTACTGTAATCTAAAGCTAGGCCTAATTTTGCCCATTGCTTATGAATATTTTCGGCATATTCATCTTTCCAAGCCCACGCTGCTTTAAGCCACTCATCTCTTTCCATACTTCTTGGATCAATTCCTTGCTCCCGAAGGCGTTTATCAACTTTTGCTTGCGTTGATATACCTGCATGATCCATACCGGGAACCCATAAAGTATCATAACCTTCTAATTTTTTAAAGCGAATCATAATGTCTTGAATAGCTGTATCCCAAGCATGACCAATATGTAATTTACCCGTAACATTTGGTGGTGGTATCACAATAGTGTATGGGGGTTTATTATTATCACCACTTTTAAAATAACCTTTTTCTTTCCATATTTCATACTTACCTTGTTCAACTTTTAAATGATCATATTTTTTATCTAACATTTTTATCAATCCTTTCATCTATGTATTTTAGTAAATCTAAGTAAATTGTTTCAAATATTTCTTTATTATTTAATCTTTCATAAAAATATTTATAGTTATCTTTTAATTCTTTTAAACAAATATCATTATATATATCAAAAGCAAATGCTAACATCATAACAATGCGATCATTAGGTTTTTGACATAACTCTCTAGGAACACTTTTATGTTTTTCAAAACATTTAAGAACTTCAGCAGAAATTTCTTTAGATGTGTTTAAATTAAGCCTTTTTAAATAACCAAGTAAATAAATAATATCTAGTTTATCTGCATCTCTAATTAATTTAGCATGCTTCAGTTTTCTTTTATCATCTGTTTTAGCAATTTTAATTTTATTATGATTTTGAATTGCAAATTTAATAATATCATAATATTGAGGCGAAATATTAAATTTTTTTATTTCTCCTTCGTCAAAAAGTTTTTGTACGCTGTAGTCAGCATGATCAATGCTGTTATAATCGTCAAAAGTTTGATATTTTTGATACTGAGGAAATCTTCCATAATCATGCAAAAGTCCTATTACTTTAGCAATAAAAATATCTTCATCCGAAAAATTTAACATTTTAGCATATTTTTCACTTAGTTTCATAACTCTATAAGAGTGCTGATACTTGGCTTTAATACCTTCATTGTGCAAATCATATTGCTTAACATATTCATCAAATATTTCTAACATATACATTCCTTTCTAAAGAAAAAAAGTCTATAAATTTAAGGACGACATAACCGTGGTACCACCTTAATTTATAAGACTTAACTTACCTTATTTATTTAACGCATATATACGGAATATCTTAACTATTCAGATATTCAGCTCCCAAGCTACCTTTAGCATACTTTATTATTAGTTTGCACCAACCACTAACTCTCTTATAAATAAAGATATACCTACTCCTCTTGTTCCTTGCTGTTACAACAATTATAACATATTTTTAGTGTTTTTTTTATTTATTTTTACTCTTTATATAAAAAACTGCTTAAGCAGCTTTCTGAATCCCGTTTTCATTAACCATATTTTCTAAATTATTAAAAACTTGTTCCCCATCGTCTAATGCTTGAACATCTACATTTTCACCAGCAAAGTATTCTTTTTTCCAAAAAAATGATTCAGCATATTTTCTTAAATCCGGATAAATTTCAATAAGTTTTTCCTGCAATGAACCGATTTTTGAATCTCTACTTTCGTTTTTTGTCCCTTCATAATTCTCATCCATACTACTAATTAATTTCTCTATCATTATTTACCCTCCGCGTCAATCATAGCTTTCAATACTTTTTCTGAATCATTATTAAAATATGCCTCAAATAAAGTATCTTCTCCAATTACTTTACTAATTAAATTAGTCATAATAATTTCATCTGTGAAATAATTGTTATCAACATCTCCAACTAAATAGTTTGTAAGTATTTCCGTATAACCTTCACATAAAGCAATCATTTTATTATCGGTTGTGGTAAAACCATATCGGTTATCTTTACCAGTAATAACACCTAGTAAAGTATGCATAAGCCAATGTTTGGCATCACTATTTTTAAACATCTCTTCATTAAGTAAAATTTCATTAGTAAAGGCATTATATCTAGCCGGCATTCTTACTAAAAATTTACTTTCTCTTTTAATGTTTAAAGTTTTAAGTCTTTCATTTAAATTATTCAAATTAACCCCTTTAAAAGCTTCATTAGTGGCAAATATATTAATTAACTCCATTAAATTTTCTTTAACTTCTGGAGTTAAATTTGTATTTGCATCTAAAGTAACTTTTAATGTTTCAAGCATCGCAATCACCTAAAAGGTATTATAACATAATCCCCTATAATTGTATATATTTTTTTGCGTTTTTTTGACATTTTATATACATTGACACCTTATTTACAAAGCTATGAATTAGTAATCAGCCTTTATTTTTCAAGGGTTTTCCAAATGTTCACTACCATAAATGTCAACTTTACAATAAAAATGTCAAGCTAATTTTTTCTAAACAATTTGTTTTTATTTAAGGGTTAATCAATGAATAATTGCTATTATTTATAAAATATTATATAATTATTAAAGGTGATTTTATATG
>CALVIK010000053.1 GCA_944329545.1 uncultured Bacilli bacterium | reverse complement strand
TTGCAGTGTTTTAGACATTTTTATATATTCTATTGTATATATAAATTCTTTAAATAAAAAGTTTCCATATTCAGTTTCTTTACCGGTAGGTCTATATTTAGCATTTTCAAAAATTCTTTCACAAATTTGTTAAGTAATTTTTTATCTCTGTTAAAAAAATACGCTATTTGATTAGATGTTGAATTTTCTAGTTTAGTTCTATCACTTATTAATGAAAAACATAGTTCTTCTTCATAATTATCCCATTTTTCCACATCGTTATTTACAATTAAATATTTATTTATGATTTCATCCAAAAACTTAACATCAGCTTCCCTTGAATATGCTCTACTATGTTGAGGATTACAAGTTAATTTAACTATAATAATGTCTTCACTTTCATTTACAATTTCAGGTGTGTTCTCATCTACTAAAAACAAAATTCTTTTTTTAGATTTGTAAAAACTAGACGCCTTAAAAGTACACAAATGACTACGGTTATCATTATTATTTTCTTTAAAAATTTTCCTTAGGGAAAACTTTTTATATTTTAATTCATTTTTTTCTTCTTTATTATTTTTTCGGTAACCAATATCATCTTTTGATACCTTTGATACGGCAGTTAATTCATAATATCTCTTGTTTTTGTAAACAATTCCCATTATATGAAATACATATTCTGTATATTTTGCAGATAGTTCAGATCTTTCTCCATATGGATTTACATAAATATATCTGTTATTATCATCCATTTTTATAAAATTAATAATTTCATGGCCGAGATTATAGTCTAAAAAAGAACCTGTAAATATTTTGTTCAAAATATATTTACAGTTAATTTTGTTATCCATTAAATTATTTTTGTTTGTCATTATCATCACCAATTTTCTTTTACTATTATATCATGTAAATATAATATATTTTCAAGATTTATATAAATTCTTTAATAAATACAGCACTTACATCATCAATATCACTTATTTTAATGTTAATTCACCAATATTACCAATTCTTTCTAACAAACAAAAAAAATCGACTCATAAGAATCGATTTCTATCAATAAGTCTATTCGACTTTTTTCCATTCTGGGGCGCCGTGTGGGGATCGAACCCACGCATGTCGGAACCACAATCCGATGTGTTAACCACTTCACCAACGACGCCATGTAAAAGACATACTTATTTTACCAATAAATACAGTTTTTGGCAAGTTATTTCCTAAAAATAATGTTATTTTTTAAAAATATTACCTAAAAAATTCTATAATTTGTCTTTTTCTATATTTTCTTGCCTGATAAGCAATACCATTACAATAAAAAATATTTCCAAAATTTAGGTTTTTGACTATACTTATTTAAAAGCAAGTCATAACATAAAACGAGGAGGATAAATTATGAATAACTTTAACAATATGAATTATTTTATACCAAATAATTTTGCTTATTTGAATAACATGCAAAATGTTAATAATTGGAATCAAAACAATATAAAAAAACCTAATAACCCAAATGTTAACCCTAACAATAATTTAAATTTTAACAAATGCAATTTTGACGGTAAAAGCGAACCTAATAAATTATATGATGCTTATAATGGTTTTATAAGAGGAAATATGTTTCCAAGTTTATATAATCAATACAAAGTATCAAAGCCATTCGAAGTAGAACCATTAAACAAACAAGCTGAGCTTTTAACATATATTAACGCCTACAGTTTTGCAGCTCATGATTTAAATTTATATTTAGATACACACCCTAATGATAAAGCAATGCTTGATTTATTTAAAAAATATACTGAAGAAAAAGAAAAATTAATAAAAGAATATGAAAAAAAATATGGCCCAATAGTAGTAAATGGAGCCGATAATATTCCTTGGACTTGGAATACTATGCCATGGCCTTGGGAAAATAATTAAGGAGGAATTTTGGAATGTGGAAATATGAAAAAAGATTACAATATCCCGTTTATATAAAGAAGAAAGACTTAAAAATGGCGAAATATATTCTCACGCAATATGGCGGTCCAGCCGGAGATGTTTCCGCCATAATTTGACACATTCTTTTTTGAAGTAGTATCCAAATCTAAAGAATACTCCCTGCCAATGTTAAGAATAAATGTAATAACATTTTGATTAAATTTACCGTCCGATTCATATTTGCCAATTATAACTTTCTTTACTAACTGATTAAATATTTCGTCATCAAACTCTGTTAAAATAAGTTCTTCTTCGAATATATTCTGAATTTGTTTTATTTTTAATTCTAATTTATTACCATCGTTATTTTTCTTTTTATAATATTCAATGTTATCTATTACTCTTTTTAGTTTATCTGAAAGTTCTTTTTCTTTTTTATCATAAATATGTACATTATTATAATTCTCTAATTTTAGATCTATTAAGTGAGAAATTTTAGTTTCTAATTCTTCTTTTTCGCTATTGAGTTTTTGCAAAGTATCTTTAACATTACCTTCAATTAAAGTTTCTTTTATTATAGAAAACAGCTGGTCTTTTGTACGATGCTTTTTTTCTATCATTCTATTATAAATTTGAACAAAAGCATCTTTTATATATGTTTCACGAATTGAAGTCTCGGCTTCACATTTTTTCTTTTTAGTAACCATATTTCCGCATCGCCAATAAGTTACATATTTTGCTTTGTCCCCAGTACCACGTTTTCCACCAATTCTTCTCATATAACTTGCCCCGCAACAAGCACACTCAATTTTACTACTCAATGGATATTTTCTGCTAAATTTACTACCGTGTTGTTTAGATTTTGGTGTTATTCTCTTGCTTCTCATATTATAAATTTCTTGAACTTTTTCCCAAGTATCCCTAGAAACAATTGGTTCATGCACATTTTTAGCATAATATTGTTCGTGTTCTCCAAAATTTTCCTTTTTCTTATGTGAAATAGGATCAACTACATAATATTTTCCGCCCAATAAATCCCCAACATATTTTGGATTACGCAATATTCGGCAAACTTTTTGTGTGTCCCATTTTTCTACAATTCGGGGTTTTAATCCCAGTTCATTTAATCTTTTTGCTATGTTCGTAGATCCCATACCATTTTTATATAACTCAAAGATTAATTCTACAGTTGGAGCTTCGTTTTCATTAATTTCTAATTTTTTTGTTTTTTTATTCCAACTATATCCAAAGGGATTAGCTTGACCACAATATTCTCCTCTTTTCATTTTTGCCTTTATTCCCAATTTTACATTTGAAGATATCGATTCACTTTCACCTTGAGCAAATGCACTATATAAAGTTAAAAACAATTCACTATCCAACTCCAATGTATGAATATTTTCTTTTTCAAAGTAAACATCAACATTTTTCTCACGAAGTGATCTAACAATTTTTAAAGTATCCAAAGTATTTCTAGCAAATCTAGATATAGATTTTGTAATTATTATATCAATTTTGTCATTTAGTGCATCGTCAATCATTTTTTGAAATTCAATACGATTTTTTATCTGAGTACCAGTAAGCCCTTCATCAGCATATATACCAACAAATTCCCAATTTGGGTTTGCTTTGATTTTTTCACTATAATAGTTGATTTGAGATGAATAACTTGTTAATTGTTCATCACTATCAGTAGATACTCTAGCATATGCACATACTTTTTTCTTCTTAAAAACTCCAGACACTTCATTAAAATCATTATTTTTAGGTTTAATTATTTCAACTTCCGCCATTTTACCTCTCTTTCTAATAAAGTAACAATATATGTTCTGTTATTAATTATAACTCTTATTACCAATTTTGAATACTTTAATTGTAAAAATTCTCTATTTTTTTCTTTATTGTATAATATTGTTTTTCGTCGATAAGTTTTAAGTCATATATTTTTTTTATTATTGAAAAATTAATTGCTTTATCAATTATATTTTCAATTTCCGAATCGGATAATTTTTTTGTTTTATCCGTTAAAATCTCCCCCCATATTTCCATATTTAATTATATTAAAAATAAAACAAATGTATTACTATTTATATGTTAAATGAATTAGGCATAAAAGAGTTCAATTCAACATCTCGAGCATAAAAATCATTAAAATTATGAATTATTTTGTTACTATAATCAATGATAGTAGTAAGCGAAGCATCAATTTCTTTAAAGTCTTTTTCTTTACTCCAACTATATAAATAATCCAATGAATATTCGGTTGTTGATATACCTAAATATTTAGAAACTGTATAAGCAATTGCTTCTGCCTCCGTTTCATATTGATTCCTATTTTCTTGATAATCCTTATTATTATTTTCTAAATGCTTATGGGCAAGTGCATGAGCATACTCATGTATTAAAACTTTTAATTCCATCAAACTTCCCAGTCCTTTTTTTACTACAATTAGTTTATTTTGATGATCACAATATCCTTTTGCATCCTTTATATCATCAAACTTAACTTTAAAGCCATCCCTATATATAGCCTTAATAAAAAAATCAATTACTTCTTCTGCTCCCTTATCATTTATAATAGGATTTAATTCTTCTAGTACTTCTTTTGGCATATCAGTATCTTTAATATCAAAAACATACCCAATAGAAAAGCCGGATAACTTTTTCGTATAAAATTCAACTGATGAATCGCTTTTATCTTTATATCTTTTAAGTTCACTCTCATTTAATGCATAATATGGTTTATAATCAAAACTATCATCTTCTTTTTTTATTTTAACCATTGTCAAAAAATTAGGAACTAAAACAGTTATTCCTTTTGCACCTTTATTGACATGATATCCTAAATCTTTATATTTTCTAAATGAATTTACATACTCGGCATCAGGTTTTTGCAACCATATTAGATATTGATTGTTTATCGAATAATTATTAAATTTTACTATATTATCTAAAAAATGTTTAATATCACTTTCTTCTTTAAATTTAGATATTACTTCTTTCTTTAAATCAATAACAATATTTTTTAAATCATCACTTAATTTTGAATGCTCTTTCATATCTTTTGTTTTTCGTAACTTATTACTAACATTCTTTAAATTTTCTATTTTACTCTCTATAATTTTACCTCCTTATTTTTACTCTAAATCTACAAGATTATCTATTTCCTTTTTCAGTTTTTTATTTCGAAAATCATCCAAATTAAAGACATCAATTTGAT
>CALVIK010000052.1 GCA_944329545.1 uncultured Bacilli bacterium | reverse complement strand
ATGCAAATAAAATCAATGATTTAATGGCTGAAGAATTAGAGAATGTCTTTTTAACGCCTGAAGAAAATGAAAAATTAATTCAAAAGACGATTCGTAGTGAATATGAAAGCATTGGCTTTGAAAAAGGCGAAAAACAAGGAAAAACTATTGGATTATTAGAAGCTACAAGCAATATGGCAAAAAATTTATTTAAAAAAGGCGTGCCTTTTAATGATATTTTAGAAGTAACTGGTCTATCCAAAGAAGAATTAAAAAAACTTCAAATGAATTTATAAAAATAAGGTCTCAACAATTAATGAGGCTTTATTTTTTAGTTATTTTTAATAAATAGAATTTGTATAATAAAATAGTATAAAAGAGGTAAAAAGAAAAAGTGATTTTTTTAGAAGTTTATTAGTATTTTTTTGACATTTTATTATTTTATTTTTACTAATTTTATGGTATCATTATAATAGAAGGAGAGTATAAAATGAATAAAATAGGTGAAAAAATTTTAAATGCTAGAAAAGAAAAAGGCTTAACTCAAAAAGAACTAGCTAATTTATTAAATGTTAATACTAAAGATATAAGTAACTGGGAACGAGGATTAGAAAAACCTAATGAAAAAGTTTTTTCTAAACTTGCTGCAGTTTTAAATATTGAAAATCCGTATAAACAAGCTGAAGCTAATACTCCTGATGATGATGCTAAAAATGTAGCATACATTGTTTGCGTTGCTGTTGGTCTGGCTATGGGCGTGGCTATTACGACTTTAAATGCTATGGAAGAAATTAACGCGAGAGTAGCTTTATCAATGTTTGGTATTGGTTTATTTGCTGTTAGTTTAGCTTTACTTTTAAAAAATAACGAATAAATTATTTGTTATTTTTATTAACAGTATTTATAATTATAATAAAAAACTAGAACTTTAAATAAGTAATTAAATTAAATCAAGTGATTTTCAAATCATTTTTTTTATGCCAGAAAATAATTAGTTTCATATAATAAAATGAGAGGGTAGTGATTATATGAAATCATTAAACGATTTAAAAATTGGCGAGGTAGGTAAAGTAATTAAAAATGAAGCTAGTGATAATATTAGAAGGCGCCTTTTAGATATTGGCCTTGTAAAAAATAGTTTAGTAACGCCAGTTTTAATTAGTCCAGGAGGCGATATGGTTGCTTATCAAATTAAAGGGGCAATTATTGCCATTAGAAAAGAAGATACACAAAATATTATAGTGGAGGAAGCTTGATGAAAGTTGGTTTAGTAGGTAATCCTAATGTCGGCAAAAGTACTATTTTTAATGCTTTAACAGGTATGCACCAGCACACTGGTAATTGGCCTGGAAAAACTGTAGTAAAAGCTAGTGGCTATAAAAAATATCAAGGAGTTACTTATTTAATTGAAGATTTACCGGGGACATATTCTTTAATGGCTCATTCCAAAGAAGAAGAAGTAACTCGCGATTTTATTTATAGTATGGACTATGATGCTTTAATAATTGTCTGTGATGCAGTTTGTTTAGAAAGAAATTTAAATTTGGTTTTACAAATATTAGAAATTACTAATAAAGTAGTCATATGTTTAAATTTAGTTGATGAAGCGAAAAAAAAGAAAATAAAAATTGATATTAATAAACTTTATAATATTTTAAAAGTTCCTATCGTATTTACTAGTGCTAGAGATGGTCAAGGTATTAATCAAGTGATGGAAAATTTAAAAGAAATTACTAATAAAAAATCAAGTTATTTAAAATTAAATTATCCACAAAGTTTAGCTGATGAGATAAATCACCTTAGCGCTTTTATTGAAAATGATATAAATGAAGATCCTGTTTTATTAAATCTATTGGGTGAAAAGGAAATTACTTTCAAAAAATATGAAAAATTATATCAAAATGAAAAGTTTTTAAAGCAGTTTAAAACAAGTCAAAACAATTTAAAAAAACAAGGGATAAAAAAAGACGATATTGAAACTTTGATTACTGAAACTATTGTTAATAGAGCTAGTACAATTGCTAGTGAAGTAGTGACTTTTACAAAAAAAGATTATCAAAAAAAAGACAGATTAGTCGACAAAATTGTAACGCATAAGTTTTTTAGTATTCCTATTATGCTTCTGTTACTTTTATTGATTTTTTGGTTAACGATTACTGGTGCTAATTATCCTTCGCAAATTTTATATGATTTATTTTTCAGCATTGAAGACAGTTTGGCTAATTTTTTAAGTTTTATTCATATACCAGATAGTATTAATAATATGCTCGTATATGGAGTATATAGAGTTTTAGCGTGGGTTATCTCCGTAATGCTCCCACCAATGTTGATATTTTTTCCTTTATTTACTTTACTTGAAGACTTAGGTTATTTACCTAGAATAGCTTTTTGCCTTGATAAAACATTTAAAAAATGTGCATCTTGTGGAAAGCAAGCTTTAACAATGGCTATGGGATTTGGTTGTAATGCGGTTGGGGTTACTGGTTGCCGTATAATAGATTCGCCAAGAGAAAGGTTAATGGCTATTTTAACAAATGTATTTGTGCCTTGTAATGGTCGATTTCCTTTATTAATAACAATGATTACTTTATTTTTAATAGCTGATGGTAATAGTTTGGTAAAGTCTTTTGTTTTAACTTTATTTATTTTAATTGGGATTGCGATGACTTTTATTATTACTAAAATATTATCAAAAACTTTTTTAAAAGGGGTTCCATCATCTTTTACTTTGGAACTACCTTCTTATAGAAAACCACAAATTATTAAAGTAATTATTCGATCAATCTTAGATAGAGGTATTTTTGTTTTAAAAAGGGCTATTGTTGCCAGCATTCCAGCTGGAGTTATTATATGGCTAATGGCTAATATTAATATTCAAAATAATAGTATTTTACAAATATGTACTGATGCATTAGATCCTTTTGCCAGTTTAATAGGTATGGATGGCGTTATCCTAATGGCTTTTATTTTAGCATTACCAGCTAACGAAATTGTTATACCAATAATTATTATGGGATATTTATCTTTAGGTTATTTAACGGATATGAATGATTTAACGGCTTTAAAAGATCTCTTTGTGCAAAATGGTTGGACCGTACTTACGGCAGTATGTGTGATGCTATTTTCGTTAATGCACTGGCCATGCTTAACAACTATTTTAACAATAAAAAAAGAAACTGGCAGTCTAAAATGGACTATGTTATCAGTTTTAATTCCAACAATTGTTGGTTTTACACTTTGTTTTTTAGTAACTTTAATATATAATTTGCTTTTTTAAAAGTAAAGACTTTATGTATCTTTACTTTTTTCAATTGTAATTAATTCACTAGGAGTGCAATTTAAATAATAACAAAATTCTTCGATATATTTGAAAGATATAGAAGAAGTTTCTCCACGAATAATTTTGTTGAGATTTCTCGATGTAATATTCATTCTTTGCCTTAGCCAATATTTGCTTTTGTTATTTTTTTTTAACAAAGCTTCAATGTTTATTTTTATCATGATATCACCAACTTAATTTTATAAGATTACATTTTTTCGCATAAGATACTTGCGTTACCCCTATTTGTTGGTGTATAATGAAATAAAATAAGAGAGAATTTAGTTTGGGAGGCATGTAAATTGAAGTATAGAATTCGAAAGAAAAACAGTATATTAATAGTAAGCTTATGTTTTGTTTTATTATGCATGGGAGTTGGCTATGCAGCTTTTTCTAGTAAATTGGATATTAAAGGTGTAAGTTCAATTACCAGTAAATGGGATATTAGAATAACAAATGTTAAAACAAAACAATTAATAGGTAGTGCGGAAAATGCTAAAGAACCTACATTTGGTGATTTGTCCGCCCAAATGGAAGCTAATTTTTATACGCCTGGGGATGCGGCGGTTTATGAAATAACGGTAGCTAATGAAGGAACTATTGATGCAGTTTTAGATTCGATAAAAATAGATGGGCCAGAGCAAGATGTTATAGTTTTTAGCATTGATGGAATTAATTCTAAAGAAGAGTTATTAAGTGGAGCGACTAAAACTTTTACAATAACAGTCAAATATAATGAAGAAATTACAGAACAACCAGAAAATTCTTCAGCTAGTTTTACAACTAATTTAGAATATTTACAAAAAGGTAACAGTACAAATTTCTCAGAAGCTGATACTGAAGAAGTAGAAAGTGGTTTTAGAATAAGTGATTTAACGGTAAATCAAAAAGAAACATCATTAGAACCAGTAATAAGTGCGAATGAAGCTATTAAATATTATTATTCGTTAGATAATGATAAGTGGTATGTAACGGATGAAAATAGCTATATTATATATAATTTAAAGCCAAATACTGAATATACGATATATGTAAAAGCCGAAAATAATGAAGGGGAAGTGGTGTTTGGTAGCATTGTAACAAGAACTACTGATGAAACCAAACCGACAATTAAACTTTCTGTTGGTGATAATATTAAGGGAAATAATGATTGGTATAAAGGTCTTGATATAAATGCTCTAATAAGTGATAATGATAAAATTGCTAGTGCGAAGTATTGTATAACAAATACGACATGTAGTCCAGATAAAGATTTAGAACTTACTGAAGGCAAAGGTTTAATTCAATTAGAAAGTAATAAAAATAGTAGGAAGGTATGCGTAAAAGCATTAGATCAAGTAGGGAATGAAGAGGTAAAATGTACAGATAATTATCAAGTTGATGGAGTTATTCCTGAAATAACTAATATGACTTTAACACCAGATGATGATACAATGACAATTACGCTAGAAGCTAAAGATAATGAAAGTGGAATTGTTAAATACTATTTTAGTAAAGATAGTGGCGAAAGTTATGAAGAAAGTGCTAATCCAAATTATACTTTTACCTCGTTAGAAGAAGGAGATTATTTAGTAACAGCATATGTCGAAGATAAAGCTGGCAATATAAGTGAGATAGAAGCGAAAACAACAACGATAAGACATGCGGCTTTCTGTGAACATAATGATATAGATAATTTTGGGGACTGTATTATAGCTAGTGAAACTAAAGAAACAGATATAGCGTTAGCAAAACAAGAAATAGAAGCTAAAGGAACACCTAATTTTAATACAACAAGTCCAAGCATTCAATATAATGAAGTGCATGCAAGTACAACTTCAACTGTTAGTTCTACTTATAGTACTTACTATATTGGAACAGGGTATACATTTAACAAAACAACAGGATTATATAATATAACAGGATATAATGGTTTACAAAATCCTACCAGTGTAAATTATGGCAGTGGAAATTATTACATATGTGGAAGCAATTTACAAAGCGCTAGTTCATGTGCAACAGTTTATCGAGTAACTGGAGTAACTTCCTCAACCAATAGTTCGACTGGAGTAATAACATATACCTTTACCAAATATAATTATACGCAAACTCCAGCAAGTTATGATACAACTGGTGTTGGAATGTATGCCGGAAGTGATGATGATGGAACCACATATTATTACCGAGGAAGTGTCGGTGGAAACTATGTAAAATTTAATAATATGTATTGGCGCATAATTAGAGTAAATGGCGATGGCAGTGTTAGAATGATATATGATGGAGCTTCTGCACATGCTAATGGAGAAGCAAGTAGTAATAGACAAGTTACAACAAAAGCCTTTAATTCATATATTAATGATAATGCTTATGTAGGTTATATGTATGGCGATGTTAATAATTTTGTTGAAACTGATAGTGGTAATTTAACATTTAATTATACAGGACTATCAAGTACTGCTAAATATTATTTTGCGACAGATTATACCTTAGATGAAAGTACAAGAAGTTTTAAACTTTCAGGAGATTTTAAGCAGGGAACACTAGGAACTGATAAAGTAGGATATTATACATGTTTTAGTACTTCAAAGACTGCAAGTTGTCAAAGGTTATTCTATACCACAAAATATAATAGTAGTACATCAATGACTGTTAAAGGTAAAGCTTATGGTTCAACAAGTATTGAAGGGGCCCATACTAATATAAATGATAGTACGATGAAAGATTACTTAGATAGTTGGTATAGTAGTAATTTAAGTAGTGTTGATAGTAAAATAAGTAAAGATGCTATATTCTGTAATAATAGAAATAAATCAAGTAAAAATAGTGGAACATATTTAAACACTGGATATGGAATAACGCCAACTATTTACGGATATGAAAGATTTTATAATTGGGCTTCACAAGGCAAACTTGCTCACACATTGGCTTGTGAAACTGATGATAGTTTTAGTGTAAATAGAGGTAATAAAAAGTTAACATATCCAGTCGGTTTAATCACTGCAGATGAAGTAAATATAGCCGGAGGAATGACTGGAATGGTAAATTCGTTATATTATTTGTATTCAGGAACGACATACTGGACCATGTCGCCGTCGAGCTTCAGCAACTGGTTTAGCGCGCGCGAGCTGTATGTGGACTCCTCGGGGGCGCTCAACAGCGGCACTGTCTGGATTCGCTACGGCGTCCGCCCAGTTATCAATCTAAATGCTGATAATCTGACGGTAACTGGATCCGGAACCATGGAAGATCCATTTGTTGTTTCGTAGAAACAACTGCTAAAACTTGATGAAGAAAAAGTATAGGCAAAAATGACTCTTCATTTTTGCCCAGTATAGGGATTAGCCTCACAAGTGCGTGTGTGTTTTGTCACCGTCGAACTTCAACAACTGGTTTAACGCGAACGAGATGAATGTGAACTCCTCAGGAGCGCTCAACAACAACAATGTCTGGAATGGCTACGGCGTCCGCCCAATTTCCTACTACAATTAGTAATTATTTGCTAATGAACCGCAATGTTACAAGGCTACGGCTAATAACTAGAGGAAGTAATTGCTAAGCAATAATCTATGTATTAAGTTAGATTGGAAACAAGGCTAATTCCTTGGCTCGGCCTAAAAAGATAGTATAGACGCTATATGACTATTTTATTAGAAAATATTTATATAGCTATGGCTATGCTGGTGGGTTAAGTCACCTAGAATAACTACTTTTGAACTTTTCGCCACACAAAAAACAATGGGGTTTTTACCCTAATAAGATTATTACAACATTTCGATTTATAATGGAGTGAATTGTGAATGTTATTATGGAGGGAAAAATGAAATTAATTGATCTTTATAATAGCGCAAAAGAACAATATTTAGATGTAGTAGTTTTAATGAAAAGTGGAGGCTTTTATATAACTTATAATAACGATGCCTTACTTTTAAACTATTTCTTACATTATAAAAAAATAAACGATAAGGTGGGGTTTCCCACAAATGCGTTAGGTGCCGTTGAACAAAAGCTAAATGAAAATGAAATAAGTTATGTAATAATAGGGGAAAAAGAAAATATCAAAAAGGGCAATAATTATTATATTTATTTAAAAAAAGCTAATGAAAGTTTAGTAATTGATAATATGTGTGCTAGTTTAATAAATAAAATAAAAAATAAAGTTAGTGAAGACTTTAATAATTATAAGCAAATAAAAGATTATCTCGATGAATTATAATTTTAAGGTTTTAACTAGTACATATAAGACAATTAATTATTACAATAAACTACTGATTAATTTCCCGAAAAAAGAAGTGGTTCTGAAAAACAACATTGAAAAAACTTGTTATGGGGCTTTAGAAAATATCTTTGCTTTTAATATTAATGATAGTATGCGTATCAAAGATAAATATTTAAAAGATTTATTAATTAGTTTATCAATGTTAGATTTTTATACTAGAGTTTCTTATGATAAAAAAATAATTAGTCGCCACCAATTTGAAGTAGTTAGCCGCTTTTTAATGCAAATAAGAAAAATGGTTTTTGGTTTAAAAAAGAAAGATGGTGAAGTAAATGTCTAAAAAGAAAATAATAATTTTTATAGTATTAATAATACTTTTATTGAGTGTTTTAATAATATTTTTGATAAATAAAAATACTAATGATGTTGCTATAAAAACCTCAGTGAAACATGATGTTGCTGAAAAATTATATGAAGCTGTTGCGACTGATGAATGCGCTAGCATTAATATAAGTAAAAAAACAAATACACAACATATGGAAGATGAAGTATTACTTTATTTAATTTTTGGGCAAATGAAAAAAGATAATGTGCTAAAAAACAGTGTTGCTTTAGCCGATTATTATCAAAGTGCTGAAAAAATTATCGGTCAAATAAATGTTCCTGATAAAATAGAAAATTATATATATGATGGCTATATTTATAATTTAGTAGGTAATGAAATTACTAGAGAAAAATATAATTGTGGTAGTAAAAAATATGTTTCAAAATTGTATGGCTATACTTCTAGCGAAAATGAAATAAGATTAGATGTTAAAGTAGGTTATATTTTAGATGGTAATGTTTATGATATAAACGATAAACTATTAGGGGAATATAAAAGTGATACTTTAAACAAATTGTTAGATAAAAGTACTAAAGAAGTATATACTTATCATAAAGAAAATGGTCATTATATTTTAGAAAGCATTGCTTTAAAATAATGAAAATAACTTATGATGATATTTTGTCCATTGATAAGATAATGGAAGTCTATAAAAACATTTGTCTTAATACAAGACATAAAACAAAACTTGTAAAATTTGAACTTTCATTTTCAGTTAATGTTACGAAGATATTATTAATTTTAAGAATGCGAAAATATAAACATGGTAATTACAGTATATTTTTGATTAAAGAACCTAAATATCGAATTATTATGAGTGAATGTATTTTTGATAAAATTGTTAATCATTTAATTAGTAAATATGTACTTTTGCCATTATTAATACCTAAGTTAATAGACACTAATGTAGCCACTAGAAAAGGTAAAGGCAGTAAGGCTGGTATTGATTATTTAAAAAAGTATATTAATAAACTTAAGCAAAAAGAAGGTCCAATTTATATTTTAAAATGTGATATTAGTAAATATTTTTATAATATAAATCATAATATTTTAATTAATAAATTAAAAAAAGATATTCCTGATAAGGAATTACAAAAAATAGTTGTTGAAATTATTAATAGTACAGACCATAGTTATATTAATAACCAAATTGATAATTTAATAAAAAAAGAAATTAACTATCTAAAAGAAAAAGGCATTTCCGATTTAGAAATAAAAATAAAAGAACTTTCTAATTTACCACGCTATAATAAAGGAACTGGATTACCTATTGGTAATGAAACAAGTCAGATACTAGCCATTTATTATTTAAATGAACTAGATCATTTTATCAAAGAAAAATTAAAAATAAAATATTATATAAGATATATGGATGATTTTATTTTACTACACCATGATAAAAACTATTTAAAATATTGTAAAGAGCAAATAGCTATATATGTTCATAAGTTAGGTTTAGAATTAAATAAAAAAACCCAAATATATGATTTAGATAAAGGTCTAAATTTTCTGGGTTATAAATTTAAATTAAAAGGGAAAAAACTAATTATTTTAATTAATAATCAAACAAAGAAAAGAGTAAAGCGTAAACTAAGAAAAATGAAAAAAAGAAAAGCAAAAAATTATAATCAAGTTAAAGCTAGTTATAATGGATATTTTAAAATGGCTAATGCTAAAAATTTTGTGCATAAAGCCCAGTTTTAATACACGGCTCACCATTTTTTTGTCTCATGTCTCTATTGCGGTGGGCCGTGCTTTTTTTATGCTTTTTTTTCCTTGATAAGAGTTTCTTTTTACCATTTCTTTATCAATGTCATTTAAAACATTTCTTTTTTTAGGAAGCCAAAGTGGCGCGATTAAATCGTTTGGATCAGGATCACCAGTAAGTCTTTGAATAACAATTTTAGGGTTTAAATATTCTAATTGATCGCAAACAATATCTACATATTCTTGTTTTGTTAACAAAGGAAATTTTTCTTTTTGGTATAATTTTTCTAATGCTGTATTTTTAAGAACACTAAGCATATGGATTTTAATCCCATCGATATTTAATTTATTTAAATATTTTACAGTTTCTAACATCATTTCTTTTGTTTCATAAGGAAGACCATTAATAATATGGACAACTGTAAAAATATTTTTGGCTTGTAACTTTTTAACCATTGTTTCAAAATTTTGTAAAGTGTGACCACGGTTAATTAGTTTAGTTGTGTTTTTATGAATTGATTGTAAACCAAGTTCTACCGTGACAAAAGTTTTTTGATTTAACTTTTCTAAATAATCAAGACACTCATCACTAATAGCATCGCTTCTTGTAGCAATACTGATACCTACAACATCATTTAATTTTAAAACTTCTTCGTATTTTTGTTTTAAAACATTTAAAGGAGCATAAGTATTAGTATGGGCTTGAAAATAAGCAATATATTTACTGTTTGGCCATTTTCGGTCCATAATTTTCTTTTGCTTATAAAATTGTGTAGTTAGATTTTCTAAAGGGTTTCCTCCATATTCTCCGCTACCGCTTTTAGAACAGTATATACAGCCACCTTTTCCTTTTTTATCAATATTAGGACAAGAAAAGCCGGCGTTTAAACTAATTTTACTAACTTTAGTATGAAATTTATGTTTATAAAAATAATCTAATGTATGATATCTTTTATTAGTATTAGAATAAATAAAGTTATTCATGTTATCACCTAGTTCAAATTATACTACAAATTTTAACTGATAAATCTATAATTTTGTGAAAACATGATGAAAAAAGCTTATTTTATTAAAAAAAACTTTATATTATAAGGAATTTTTGATATAATGACACTGGGAGGTAGAAAAAAGTGAAAAGGAATTTATTGAAAGCTATTGGGATTTCGTTTTTAATATTTGTTATCTTAAGCTGGATTATTCCAGTTGGTACTTATACTAATGGCGAACTTACAACAAATGGCATCGATGCAGTTGGTATATTTGATTTATTTAGTATTCCGATTTCAACAATATTAGTATTTGCTTTATATATTATTGTTTTTGCAATAATAGGTGGCTTATACGGAGTTATGCGGAAAACAGGAGCGCTAGATAAATTAGTAGAAAAATTATCTGGTAAATTCACAAATAGAGAAAAAGTATTTTTGATTGTTACAGTTATTTTCTATGCTGTAGCATCATCAGTAACTGGATTAATTATCCCTTTATTTGTTCTTGTACCATTATCAGCTTTAGTTTTATTTAAACTAGGTTTTGATAAAATTACAGCTATGGCTTCAACCGTTGGAGCAATGCTTTTAGGTTCAGCGGCTTCAACTTTGGGTTTTAATATTTCCGGCTATACTAAAAATTTATTAGCGGTTGATATGACAAACCAAATTGTTGCTAAAATAGTTTTATTAGCAATTATAATTGTAGCTTTAATTATCTTTATTTTGAAATTTAGCAAGAAAAAAACTCCGGCTTTAGCAGTAGCTAAAACTGTAGATACAGCTAAAAAAGTTGCTGAAACAAAAAAAGAAGTAAAAACTACAGCTAAAAAAGAAACAGCTAAAAAAGCAACTCCGAAAAAAGCAACAAAAAAAGCTCCGGCTAAAAAAACAAGTACTAAGAAAAGTACTAAAAAGCAAACAAAAGCTATGGCGGTTGCTAAATCAATTAAAAAAGTTGATGCAAGCAAAGCTATTAGTATCATACCACTTGTTGTTATACTAGCATTACTATTGATATTTGGCCTTGCTGGTATGTATAATTGGTATTATGCTTTTGAAATTAACTTCTTTAATGATATTTATGATAGTATTATGGAAGTTAAAATTGGCGATTTTGCTATTTTTGAACATTTATTTAGCGGTATTTCTCAAATGGGATACTGGGGTAATACTGAATTTTCAGTACTTATGGTTATTGCCGCAATTTTACTTGCATGGATATATCGTTTAAAATTAAACGAATTTGTTGAAAGTTTTATTGCTGGTGTTAAAAAAATGATGCCGACTGCTATTTATGCTGGTCTTGCAAGCGTTGTTCTTTATGTTCTATACCAAGCATCTTATAATGGTACTGGAACTTTAGTTGATACAATGTTTGCCAAAACCTTTGAATTAACTGATGACTTTAATGTTGTAACAACGGCTATTGCTGCTTTATATGGAAGCTTCTTCTATAATGACTTATATTATTTATTAGTAGGTATGTCATCTTATATTACAAGTTTTGATGCGGCAGCTTTATCTGTTACTGGCTTATTAATTCAATCAGTTTATGCTGTTGGTATGTTAATATTCCCAACTAGTGTAATTTTAATTGCAGGTTTAAGTTTCTTTGATGTTTCATTTAAACAATGGTTTAAATATATTTGGAAATTTGCCTTATTAGTATTCTTAATTATTGTCCTAGTTTGCGCAATATTAACTTTACTTTAAGAAGGTGTTTAACACTTTCTTTTTTTTGTGGTAAAATATTATTGGTGATTATAAGATGACTTATGATTTTGAATATAAAATAGATGGTATTAAATATCCAGTAATTATTGAAAAGAAAAACAATAAAAATACTTATATTAAAATTAAAGATGATATGACAATATATGTAACTACCAATTATTTAGTTAGTAAAAGGCAAATAAAAATACTTTTAGATAATGAAAAAGATTATTTAAAAAAAGCTTTAATTATTTCGCAAAAAAAACATGAAAAAGAAAAAGAGTTCTATTATTTAGGTCAAAAATATGATATAATTATAGTTAAGTTTGATAATATAGAAATTGACAATAATAAAATATATACACCAAGTAAAGAAGCTTTAGATAAATGGCTTAAAAAGCAGATGCTAAAAGTTTTTAAAGAAAGGTTAGAATATAACTATAATTTATTTACAGAAGATATTCCTTTTCCCAAACTTAAAACGCGGAAAATGAAAACTAGATGGGGTGTTTGTAATAAAAAAGATAATTCTGTTACTTTAAACACAAAATTAATTAGATATAGTTTACAAGAAATTGATTATGTTATTATTCATGAACTTAGTCATTTTGTTCATTTTGATCATTCTAAAGACTTTTGGCACACGGTAGCAAAATATATGCCAACTTATAAAAAAGCAGTAAAAGTTTTAAAGGAGTTGTGATAAAATGCGGAGATTTTTTTCCTTGTTATTAGTATTTGTTTTAAGTTTTTTTCTTATTATACCTGTGACTAGGGCGAAAGAAGCTACTTTAAATGAACTGCTCGCTCAAGCAAGAGCGAATAGAGAAGCTTATAATGAGGCTAAATCACAAAAAGCTTTAACAGAGCAAGAACGCGAAAAAGCTATTCAAGATAAAGCGGCAGCTGAAGCGGAAATTGAAAACATTAACAAAGAATTAGAACAAATTGAAAAAGATGTTGAAAAATTACAAAAATCAATAGAGAAAAAAGACGAAGAAATTAAAGAAATTATGAAATTTGTTCAAGTATCAGAAGGGTCTTCAACTTATCTTGAATATATTTTTGGTGCTAATAGCTTTACAGATTTTATATATAGAGTGTCAGTAGCTGAACAACTTTCTGATTATAACGATAAATTGATTAAGGAATATAATCAGAATGTTAAAGATTTAGAGCAAAAACAAGTTGATTTATCAAACAAACAAGTAGAACTCAACAAAAAACAACAAGAACTTACGATTTTAGAAGCTAAATTAAGTGAAAAAATTGAAAAATTACAATCAGGAATTATCAGTAAAGATCAAGAATATAAGACGCAAATAAATTTAATTAATAGTATGAAGTCTCGTGGTTGTAGTGGTAATGATACAGTTTCAGAATGTTTAAGTGGTGGTAACTTAGCTAGCGTTAATGGAACTTATATGCCAATAGCTAGAGGTTATGTTACTAGTGATTATGGCTGGCGGTCATATGGTGGTGGCGAATATCATACTGGTATTGATTTTTCTAATAGTACGGCTGGTGATACTGTTTATCCAATAGCTGATGGACAAGTAATTTTACTTGACAATAATCCAACTTGTGGTAACCACATTGTTTATGTAAAACATAATATTAATGGTCATTCTTATATTACATCTTACTGGCATTTATCTAGTTGGTCAGTAAGGGTAGGTCAGTATGTTTCATATACAACTAAAATAGGTTCAATGGCTGGTCGCAATACTGGTGATAGATGTTCGGGCGGTATACACGTTCATTTGAATTTATTTGATAATGCTGGTAATAGCTGGGAAAATAGAGTCGCTAGTGGTGGTAATCCTAATTCTGGCCGTATTGATCCAAAAACTATTGCCCCACAAATTCCAAGGGAAGGATCATACTTTAGTCATCGATAATTGTTTGACTAAAGTTTTTATTGTTTCTTTTTTTTGCGAAAATGTGTTATAATTTTGTTAATAGGAAAGTAGGTGGGTAGATGGTAAATAAAATTAGAAATCTGTTCTTAATATTTATTATGGTGTTTATTTGTTTTCCGGCTATTATAGAAGCTAAAACTTTAGATGAGTATGTTGCTGAAGCGGAGGCTAAATTAAAGCAAGAAAGAGCCGCTGCTGAGCAAAAACAAATGACAGAAGAAGAAAAGAAAAAAGCTTTAGCGGAAAAAGATACTATTACTAATGAAATTAGTAGTATAAAAAAAGAAATTTCTTCTTTAGAAAAAGATATAAAAAAACTAGAAGAAGAAATTGCTAAAAAGGATGACGAAATAAAAAAACTTATATCTTTTGTGCAAATAACTAATGGTGAATCTAGTTATTTAGAATATATATTTGGAGCTAAAGATTTTACTGATTTTATTTATCGTATATCAGTAGCCGAACAACTTTCTGATTATAATGATAGTCTTATGGCTGAGTATAATGACTCAGTAAAAGCGCAAGAACAAAAACAAGATGAACTGAGTCAAAAACAAAAAAATTTATCAGATAAAAATAAAGAATTACAAACGCTTATCAATAAACTGTCTAAAGAAATAGATGAACTTAATGATAATGTGCAAACATATCAAGCAGAATATGAAAATTTAATGAATTATGTTAATTTACTTCGCAGTAAGAATTGCCGTGGGAATGATACCTTAGAAAGCTGTGAAGCTAGACTTAATCCTCCTAAAGTGACAACTGGTGGTAGTTCTGGTGGTGGTTCTAGTAATCCCGGCAGTGTAACTGGCGGTGGAAGTGGCGGCTTTTATATACCACTTACTAAAGGAACCGTAACGCAAAACTATTATGGAAATAATCATAATGCTATTGATATAACTAATTATGAGGGAGCTCCAGTATATGCGATAACAACGGGGACTGTGTTAACGGTTTCTAAAAATCAATCTTGCGGGAAAAACATTGTTTATATATGGCATAATGTTAATGGCAAAGACTATACAACCGTTTACTATCATTTGAAAACTGTAACGGTATCAGCGGGCCAAACTGTTTACTATACAACACAAATAGGAACGCAAGGTGGTAATCCTAGTTATGATAGTTGTTCGACTGGTTCCCATTTAGATTTTAAGTTGTTTGAAGGTCGTTACTTAAGAGATTTCTTTACTTTAAGCCGTGGGCCGCATATAGATCCAAGGACTTGGCTTCCACAATTACCAGGAGAATGGAAAAGGTTTTATAGTCGTTAGGAGTATAGTTAATATATTCCTTTTTTTGACTTTTTTCATAATAGACTTTGTATATAATAATTTTGGTGGTATAATGAAAGTAAAAGTTTTTGACGAAAGTCATGAAAAAGACTTAGAAAAAGCAATTAATGATTTTATTAGTACTGAAAATCCTGAAATAATGGATATCAAGTTTTCGGTATCTATTGGCGTTTTTTCCGAAGAACAAATATATTGTTTTTCGGCATTAATTGTTTATAGGTAGGGTGATTTAACTTGAAAAAAACAGGTTTTTTAGCCGGTGCGGCTATTTCAACAATTGGAATAGTTGTTTGTAAAATAATTGGTTTATTATATGTTATTCCCTTTTACGCCATTATAGGAGTTCAAGGGGGTGCTTTATATAGTTATGCTTATTCCATATATAATATGTTTTTGAATTTAGCAACTTCCGGGATTCCCGTTGCTATGAGTAAAGTAGTTAGTGAATATAACGCGAAAGGTTATTATAATACTAAAGAAAGAACTTTTAAAATAGGGCTTAAAATAATAACTTTTTTAGGCATATTATCGTTTTTAGCTTTATTTATTTTTGCTCCACAAATAGCGTATTTCATTTTAGGTGATGTTAAAGGTGGAAACACAATTGAAGATGTTACAATGGTTATTAGAGTTATTTCTACAGCTATTTTAGTTGTACCATTTTTAAGTGTTTCTAAAGGATATTTACAAGGTCATAAAATAATGACAACATCATCATTAGCTAATATTTTAGAGCAAGTAGTTAGAGTAATTGTTATATTAGCTGGTTCATTTTTTGCTTTAAAAATCTTTCATTTGTCTTTAAATACGGCGGTTGGCGTAGCCGTTTTTGGCGCTACTGTCGGGGCTATTGCGGCTTATTTTTATGTATCCAATAAAATCAAGAAAAATAAAAAAGAACTAAATAGAAATGCTAAACCAACGCAAATAGAAACAAAAATAACGCCTAAAGATATTGGTAAAAAAATAATATATTATGCTTTACCATTTGTGGTAATTTCTGTTTTACAATCAGCATTTACAATGGTTGATGTCTTTACAGTTGTTAAATCTTTAGTTGATATCGGTTATACGGCGGCTATTAGTGAAAATGTTATTAGTGTTATTTCTACTTGGGGTTCTAAATTAAATATGATTGTTATGGCTATTTCTACTGGTATTATTACTAGCTTGATTCCCGCGATTGCCAGTAGTTATGCTATAAAAAATTTCAAGGAATTGCACGCTAAAATAACCGAAGCTTTGCAAGTATTATTACTTGTAACAGTTCCACTTTCTGTTGGCATTAGTTTTATGGCAGGTAGTGTTTGGACCGTTTTTTATGGCTATGATGAATTAAATATTTCAATTTTTGCTTTATTAATTTTATCGCAAATACCACTTTCAGTATTTACTGTTATGATAAACACCAATCAAACTTTAAACAACACAAAAGATTCTATTATTGCTCTAGCAAGTTCACTAATCGTTAAAATATGTTTAAATATTCCATTTATGCATTTGTTTAATTATTTAGGAATAGAAGCTTATTTCGCAACAATTGCTTTAAACATTTTAATTGATACTTGCGCCAGTATATTCTTGCTTTATCGCGTAAAAAAATTAACAAAAATAAGTTATTTTAAAACAATTAGAACCTTTATTAAAGTTGTTTTGTGTACTATAATTATGGTACTTGCGCTTTCAATTATTAATTTATTTATTCCAAATGTTTCAACATCAAGAATAATCTCTATTTTATATATAATTTTATACGGTATAATTGGTATAATAATATACTTCTTTATGGCTTATAAATCTGGAGCTTTAACTGAAATATTTGGCAAAAATTTTATGAATAAAATAAAAGTAAAAATTCCATTTAAAGTAGACAAGAAATAGTTAATATGATATATTAAAAATAGAAGTAAGGGGTGAAGCCATGGAAGAATTATCATTCATTGAAAAATTACAAGTTTTAGGTAGCAATATAATCGCGCACCCTTTTTTTCTGATTATTTTGATTGTTCCAATGGTTATTATGTTTTTAGAACGCGATACGACCAAAAAAGAAAAAGATGTTAAAAAAATAATTTTATTGATTTATGTTATCGTAATTGCCATTGTTTTATTTATTGGTGGTTCAACTTTATTTGAACTTTTTGACAATGTTGTTGATGGATTATTTATGACTTTATATTTTCCTAATTTTGTAACATTATTTGTCGTTATTATAATTTCTGCTATTATTTGTCTTATAACCGTTTTTAAAAAAAATATGCCTAAAGTAATTAGAATTACTAATTTTATCGGTTTTGCTATTGTTCAAACACTATTTTGTTTAGTTCTTGTCGCTATTCAGTCTAATGATATTAATATTTATAAAGAAAATGCTTTATATAGTAATAGCGATGTTTTAACTTTAATGCAGCTGTTAATGGGGGCTTTTCTTCTACAGATTGTAGCTATTTCCGTTATTACTTTAATTAATCGAATAACCGAAATGATTGAAGAAAAAGATAATATTTTAACGGATGATAAAAAAGTAAATAGTAATGAAAAATTAATTAGTGCAGAAATTAAAGAACATGAAACTGCGAAACCACTTGTTTTACAAGCTAAATTAATTAGTTTAAAAGATATTTCTTTAACAGATAAAAAAGACAAGGTTGTGAAAGAAAAACCAGACTTGATGAAACCTATGGAAACAGAAAAACCAGATTTAATAAAACTAGTTCCGGAAGTAAAAAAAGATTTAAGAAATACTTTATTAACTATTAATAATTTAAAAATATTTAAAACAAAAAAAACTATCAAACAATCTAGGCATATGAAATATTATAAAAAAGTTGTTATTATGACTGAACAAAATCATCCAATTGAAAACTTAGAAATAATTAATTTTGATTTAATGGTTCACATTTTACAAAAAGAAAAAATCAAAAAATTACACACTAATAAAATCACTTAACAATAAAGTGATTTTTTTTGGGCATTTTGTTGATTAGAATATAAAATATTTGACCATTATATACATAGAATATAAAAGAAAGGAGCATATAATGTTTGGAGATTACGAAGAAGAAGCTCGTAAAGTATTAGTAGATGCCAAAAAAGAAATGCAGCAGTTAAATCATCCTTATATTTCTTCGGAGCATCTGTTATTAGCATTAATGAAAAATGATAAAGAAATTAGTAAAAAATTAAAAAAATACGAAGTAGATTATAAATCTTTTAAAGAAGAAATTATTAAAATAATTGGTAAAGGAACAAAACCAAGTCCTTGGTTTTTATATACTCCGCTTTTAAAAAGAGTTTTAGAAACCGCAAGCCTTGATGCGAAAGAAAATAACAATAATGTAGTGACTACTAGCCACTTAATGTCAGCTTTGTTAGAAGAAGGTGAAGGAGTCGCTATTAGAATACTAATTGGAATGAATGTTGATGTTGATGATTTGTATAATGAATTTACTTATAAATTAATAAATCATCAAACAAATAAAAAACTTCTGTTAGAAGAATTAGGAGTTAATTTAAATAAAAAAGCTTTAAATGGGGCCTTAGACCCTGTAACAGGAAGAGATAAAGAGATAAAAAGGGTTTTAGAAATACTGTCGCGCCGTACTAAAAATAATCCTCTTTTAATTGGTTCAGCCGGTGTTGGTAAAACCGCTATTGTCGAAGAATTAGCGCGGATGATAGTAAGTGGCAATGTTCCAGTTAATTTAAGGAATAAAAAAATAATTAGTTTAGATATGGCTACTAGTGTGGCCGGTACTAAATATCGTGGAGAATTTGAGGAGCGGATGCGTAAAATAATTGAAGAAATAGAAAATAACGACGATATTATTTTATTTATCGATGAAATTCATACACTAGTTGGCGCAGGCGGAGCCGAAGGCGCGATTGACGCTTCTAATATATTTAAACCCGCTTTAGCGCGTGGTAAATTAAGATGTATTGGGGCTACGACTACTAGTGAATATAAAAAATATATTGAAAAAGATAGTGCTTTAGAAAGAAGATTTCAAAAAGTTGTTATTGAAGAACCTAAAGAAGCCGTAGTTAAAAACATTTTAATGAATTTAAAAGATATTTATGAAGATTTTCATAAAGTTATTATCGACGAAAGCATTATTGATTTAATTATTGAACTTTCGAAAAAATATATTTACGACCGTCACGAACCAGATAAATCTATTGACATTTTAGATGAAGTATGCGCTAAAGTAAGTCTTAAAGAAAGCAAAAAATTAAAAGAATATCGCTTGTATAATGAAAAATTAAAAGAAGTAATTAACTTTAAAAAGCAAAGTATTTTAAATAGCGATTTTGAAAAAGCCAGTGAATATAAAAACAATGAATTTACTATTATGAATAAAATCAACGAATTAGAACTTACTTTGTATAAACAACAAAGAAAAAAAGTGACGAAAATAGATGTAGCTAAAGTCGTCAGTACGAAAACAGGAATGCCTGTTTATGAGCTTTTAAACGAAAAGAAAAAAGTTATTAAGGAAATTGAAAAAAACTTTAAAAATACGATTATTGGCCAAGAAGAAGCAATTAAACAAGTCACTAATATTGCCAAAAAAATAAAACTAGGGTTAAATGAACGCGGATATACTTTAATGTTTTGCGGACCATCAGGTGTTGGGAAAACCCTCTTGGCTAAACAATTTGGTAAAGTTATTGTGGGAAATGTTAATGTCATAAAACTCGATATGAGTGAATATAAAGAGGCTCATAGTATTTCTAAAATTATTGGCGCTCCTCCAGGTTATGCTGGTTATGATGATGTTTCTAATATTTTAGAAGAAATTAAAAACAAACCATTTTCGGTTTTAATATTAGATGAAATTGAAAAAGCTCATCCGAATATAATAAATTTATTTTTAAGCGTTTTAGATGAAGGTTATTTAAAAGATAGTAAAGGAGTTAAAGTGCGTTTTGACAATATTACTATTATTATGACTTCTAATGCTGGATTTGATAAAAGCGATGTTGGTTTTAATAAAAATAATAAATTAAATACTAAATTAAACGATAGTTTTTCTATTCCTTTTATGAATAGAGTAGACAAAGTAATTCAATTTAATTATTTGAAAGAAGAAGATATTGCGAAAATAATTAATAAAGAGATCAAAAAAATAAGAAAAAAATATCAAGATAAAATAGTTATCAAAATAGCTCCAAAAGTTTTAAAAGATCTGATAAATTTTACTAATTTTCAAGAATATGGCGCGAGAAAAGTTAGTAAAGTAGTTAAAGATAAAATAGAAAATATTATCATTGAAAGTTTACTCAATGATAAGAAAAATATTTACATTAAGGATATTATGCAATTGGCATAATATTTTTTTTAAATCTATTGACACTGTGTTGAAAGGTAGGCGGAAAATAGATAGCTTATATCGTATAATAACTAATAAAGGGAAGGGTATTATGCTATGTAACAAAGATATAAGTAAATATAAAAATGAATATGAATTTTGTGATTATTTGAATAATCGGATTGTTAAAATTTAAGTTATCTTTTTTAGTTTTGTTTTTGTAAATAGAATTTTTAGGAGTTTTTTGGGAGTTTTCTAAAAACAAAACATACAAAAACCCTTGATTTTTCAAGGGTTAATTTCATAATGGAGCAGGTG
>CALVIK010000051.1 GCA_944329545.1 uncultured Bacilli bacterium | reverse complement strand
TTTCGATTATGAAAAAAGTTATGAGTTTATGGTCGAATTTGCAGATAAAGTTGACACTTTGAATACTGGAGCTATAACGTTGCCAAAAGGGCTAGGTTCTTTAGAAATATATGATAAAGCCATTAAGGCAAATGGCGAAGTCCTATTTTATTGGGACTAAGAAAGGAGAATATATGAAATATACAATAAAATTGATACGGGGGGGGTTGTTTACTAGGACTTATAAACAACTCAATATTATACGATATTATGAATGCGGGGGGGGGTTACTTTTTACTAAAAAAAGTAAGCTCAACTCTGATAGAGAGCGAGGTGGCAGATATTTAGTATCTACACTTCGTGATGTAGATGATTAAGCTTGGAAATGGGCTATTAAATGCAATTTATCCAGTTGGTTCAATTTATTTTAGCATTAACTCTACTAATCCTGGTCAGATATTTGGTGGAACGTGGAGTCAAATAGCACAAGGCAGAACATTAGTAGGTGTAGATATAAACGACACCGATTTTAATACAGTAGGAAAAACAGGAGGAGAAAAAAAACACATATTAAATATTAGTGAAATGCCATCTCACAACCATACTTATAATGGTTTTCCAGAGGGCAATCAAGTTTCTTGGAAAGACCCTTATAGAAAATTAGTTTATATAAACAATGACACCAACCCATATCCAAATCAGGCTGGATTGAACTTTACTGGTGGAGGTCAAGCACATAACAATTTACAACCATACTTTACGTGTTATATTTGGTGTCGTACAGCTTAATCAATACTAAATATCAAAATATGTGAAAATAAATGAAAATTTACAAGTTGGGGAGACTGGTAAAACTATAAAATCATTATTTAAGCAATATATTTTATTTGAAAATTCTAATGGACAAACAGGTGATATTAATTTATCTGATAATATAGCTAATTATGATATAGTAGAAATAGTTTACGGGTGTGACGGATATTATTATTCAGTAAAAATTGAAGAGCCACAGGACAAAAAAATTGGTTTGATGACGCATTATGTTAGTGAAAATAATAATGCTTTATATTTGTACACAACATCATATAAATTTAGTAATAATCAATTAAAATATTTAATAGGTGGTAACTTTGGAATTGATAATCAAAGCCAGCCATTTAATTTTGGCTTTTATAGTTATGTTAGAGTTTATAAAATAATTGCATATAAGAGTTGAGCATTTTTAGTAAAATAAAATGCTATGAAAATAAATGAAAATATATTAGTAGGAAACACTGGAAAAAAAGTTGGTGATGTAATGCAAAACATCTATACTAACGAAAGTGTAAAATGTGGATATAAAGTTAATGGAAAAGATGTATATGTGAAATTGATAGATTTAGGATATTTACCCAACGCTGGTTCGAAGAATGTTTTACATGGATTGACAAACTTTACACCAATTAAAATCGAAGGTATAGCATATTCTGATACGCTATCGAATGTAATTAGTCTTCCATTTGCTACTCCATATTTTGCTGGGAATAACAATTTAAGTGTACAGTGTTCTCTAACTGCAAGTTCAATATATATTTTAACATACAATAATGACTCTAATTTAAGAGGATATTTAAATATATATTATACAATTAATTCATAACAAGTTAATGTTGAGTTCCTAGTAAGATATTATGAAATTAAATGAAAATATAAGAATAGGTGACAACGAAGTTACTTTAAAAGACTTACTTAAAAACAGAGAATTTATGGTAATAAATCTTAATCAAGAACAGAAAAATACAACGACTACTATTTTTAAAGTTGCTTTTAACAATGTAGCAATTAAGAATGGTGATAAATTATCCTTTTATAGCAATGGAATTAAAATAGGTAAAGGAATAAGTAAAGTACGAGTCGATTTAACATTGTGGCTAGAGCAAAAATCAACAAGTTATGTATCATATCATATTTATAAAAACAATCAAGAAATGACATATAATTTGAATCAAAACACTGGTGCTATATGGTCGACCGGTAATTCCTTTTCATATATATCAGTCAACGAAGGAGATGTTATTTATGCTTACGTTAGATTTGCTGATGCTGATAATAATTTAAATAGAATTGCTGGATTTTATAAAAATTCATGTAATCTAGCAGTACAAGTAATTGAATAGGGGTGATTAAAATTGAGAATATAGAAAGCTTTTTGCTGGGATTAGCTGCAATTATTGCAGCTATCGGGGTATTAATAAAAGCTGTTAAATCAACAAAAAAGGAAATTGACAGCTTACCAAAACGAATAAAAAAACAAGTGAATATTGATGATTTTATAATATCAAAAATGGAAGAAGTAAAAGAACAGCTAAATGCTGATAGAGTGCAAGTTTATGACTTTCACAATGGTGGACATTATGCCAACGGAAGAAGTGCTTTGAAGACTAGTTGCTCGTATGAAGTAGTAAGATCTGGTATTTTAAGAAAACAGGGATATCTACAATCTATACCTCTGTCGTGTTTATCAAAATTTGTAAGTAAGCTTATGAATGATGGCTTTATGGAAGTAAAAAATTTAGAAGATATGAAAGAGGAAATGCCATCTACTTATCAATTAAAAAAGGATATGAAAATCAATTCATTCTATGATGTCATTTTAAATAACAGTATGGGAGAACCAGTTGGCTTTTTAGCAGTTCAAT
>CALVIK010000050.1 GCA_944329545.1 uncultured Bacilli bacterium | reverse complement strand
GTTGCTTTAAAAATATCTGGATGACTTTCACTAACAAAAGCTAAGTCCATTAATATTATGCCATTTTTATAAGCATTTCGCATAGCACTACCAGTGTCCATAACAACGGCGTTAAAGGTTCCTAAGTTTGAACCACTAACCTTTATAATAGTTCCACAAGGAAACTTATCTAAAGCGGCTGCTAAAATACGAACGGTTCCGAACTCATCATCATCGTAGGTTTCTCCGTTTTTAGTCAAACTAAAGCTTTGACCACTTTCGGTACGACAAGATAAAGTTCCCGCGCTAGAACAGCCAGCACAGTCAGCTCCATAGCCGGTCATTTTACCAACAAATTCTCCAGGGGCACCAGTACCTATTTCAACAATTTCTGTTACTGGCTCTTCAAGAATCTCTAATTGATTACTATTTTGATCGGTATAAGCTAAGCCAACCTTTCCTTTTTGCTTTGTAATAATTATATTACTTGGCAACTTTTCATTATATATATTCTCAGTTGGATAAGCAACTTCCGTAATGGAAGCTACTCCATTTTTTGTTTGATTTACATTTTCAACTTCAAATTTCTCTTCTGAAAATATCAGCCCCGAATTCAATAAGCTAGAGAAAGCCATACAAATGATTGAACACCATTTGCCGGCTAACCCCAGCAGATATGTATTCATTTTTTCACCTCATATTTCAAAATTGAAACCGAATTAATTATAGCATATTTATAGCTTTAAGTCAAATATTCCTAAGGCGTTTTCCGTTGTAATTTCAAGGATTTTACCAATTTTTTCCTTTTTTAATTCTGCTATTTTCAAAGCCACATACTTTATATTAACAGGTTCATTTTTCTTCCCTCTAAATGGTTCTGGTGTCAAATAAGGACTATCGGTTTCTAACACTAAATACTGCACATCTAAAGTTTTAACAACTTCCTTTAACTTCTTTTCTTTTTTAAAAGTTAAAATACCTCCTATTCCCAAATACATATTAAGATTTACTATTTTTTTCGCATAATTGACATCACCACTAAAACAATGCATAATGCCTTTTAAATCTTTATTTTTGTATTTAGCTAATATATTATATGTATCTTCCAAAGAATCTCGACTATGAATAACTAATGGTTTATGATATGAATTTGCTAAATTAATTTGTTTAATAAATAATTCTTTTTGTTTTTCTTTATTATCTTGTCTATAATGATAATCAAGTCCAACTTCTCCTATGCCAACTATTTTAGGATGTTTTAAATATTTTTCAACATTTTTTAAATCTTCGCTGTTATAACTATCAGCAAATTCTGGATGAATACCAATAGTCCCGTAAATATTATTATATTTTTCACAAAGAGTTACAACATCTTTAATATCACTAGGACTAGCAGTACTTACTATCATAATATTATTTTCCATGTGTTTTATTACTTCTTCTATATTATCATAATCTTTACTATCTAAATGACAGTGTGTATCTATCATCATTTTTCATCACCTAAAAAGATTATACCACAAAGTATAATCTAATCAGTTCTTTTTATATAAATATAACGAATTAAACATCCAATTATAAATAATAAATATATAAAATCTAAATAATTGAAATTATTAATTACATTAATTGTTAACAAACTAATACATACGGCAAAAAACGATACAAACACAGCTATTTCTTTTTTGTTTGTAATCATAATTAGCCCCTCTCTTATTGCATTAATAATATACCATTTATTAAAATTTTATTCAATAAAGATTAAAAAATTTTTATCGACAATATCCTACAATTTACATATTTTGTCATATAAAAATCTTGCTTCTAATTTAAAGAGGCAAGATTAATCTTAAAGTTTATTTTCCGCTATTTCTTTAAGTTTTTCTTCTAAATTAATTCGCGCAAATAAAACTTCCGCATCATTTAATTTAATTCCCGGATCCATACCTTTAAAATCACCTAAACTATCAATACCTCTATTTTCGGTATTTAATTGTTTAAATATTTTGTCGGCTGTTTCTGGTAAGAAAGCTTGGAGCAAAACAGCTCCACAACGAATAGCTTCTAATAAGTTATATAAAACTGTTTTAAGTCTCTCTTCTTTTTCTGGAGATTTTGCTAAAACCCAAGGCATTGTTTCATCTATATACTTATTACATCTACGATATAATTCAAAAATTTCGTCAAGCGCTTCGGCCACTTTAAAAATTTGCATTTTAGCTTCGACTTTTTCTTTTAAATGTTTACTCATTTCAATTAATTCAATATCAATATTTTCAAAAGCTTTTGGAGTGTAAACCATTCCATCAAAATATTTTTTACTCATAGCAATTGTTCTATTAACTAAATTTCCCATTGTATTAGCTAAATCAGAATTAATTCTTTGAATAAGTAATTCTGTACTTATGTTGCCATCATGTCCATAAGGAATTTCATGTAATAAATAATAACGAACTGCATCAGTACCGAAATATTTTACTAAATCATCAGCATATAAAACATTCCCTTTACTTTTGCTCATTTTATCATTATCTGCTGATAAAACCCAAGGATGTCCAAATATTGTTTTTGGCATTGATAAATCTAAAGCTTTTAAAATAACTGGCCAATATATCGTATGAAATCTTAAAATATCTTTACCAATAATATGAACATCAGCTGGCCAATATTTATTAAATTCTAAACTATTTCCATCTGGATCATAACCAATAAAAGTAATATAGTTAGTTAAAGCATCAAGCCAAACATAAATAACATGTTCTGGATTTATTGGGACTTTAACCCCCCAATCAAAAGAAGTTCGGGAAATACATAAATCTTCAACACCTGCTTTAATGAAATTATTCATGATTTCATTTTTACGACTTTCTGGAATAATAAAATCCGGATGCGTTTCAATATATTCTTCTAACCACTTATTATATTTACTAAGTTTTAAAAAATAAGCTTCTTCGCTCATAGGTATTACTTCTCTTCCGCAGTCTGGACATTTTCCATCAACTAGCTGTGATTCTGTAAAAAAAGATTCACAAGGTGTACAATAAAGTCCTTCATACCTACCTTTATAAATATCCCCTTGATCATATAATTTTTTAAATATTTTAGCTACTATTTCTTTATGATTAGGATTAGTTGTTCTAACAAATTTATCATAGCTGATATTTAATAAATCATCAATTCTTCTTACCTCTAAAGATATATCGTCGACATATTTCTGCGGACTTATATTATTTTCTAAAGCTTTGTTTTGTACTTTTTGTCCATGTTCATCCGTCCCAGTAGTAAACATTACATCATACCCACAAAGTCTTTTATATCTAGCAATCGCATCTGCTAAAACACCTTCATAACTATTACCAATATGTGGTTTTGATGAAGCATAAAAAATCGATGTTGTTATATAAAATTTTGGTTTCATAAAGTCCTCCTTACATTATAAATGTATACTTGCCAGCCTTAAGTAATATGTAAGCAATAGTAAAAATTGTGCCAGAAGCAAAACCAATTAACAAAGTAAAAATAAAACCTTCGGCAAAACCATTACTTTGAAATTTATTTTTAGGTTTCATAGAACCAAGTGTTTTTTGTTTTGCTTTTTCTTTAGTATTTTCTATTTCTGGTATTTCTATTTCATCATCCATTTGATTACGAAAAGTTCGCGCTACCATATCACGCATATCTTCACTTATTTTTATTTCCTTTTTTAAATTTTTTAATTTATCAATTTCAGCTTGTCTATCTATTTCTTCATCTCTATTATCAAAAATAGAATTAACATCCTCTTCTAATTTTTTTAATTTTTCATCATGATTCATATCATTTTCCTCCTTTTTATTTAACTAGTACTACCAATACCACCTTGACGATTATTATTAATCTCTTCTTCATTATCAACAGTTAAAAACTTAGTAAAAATACCTTGAACAATTTTATCACCTTGTTTAAATTCTTTTACCTCAGTTCCTTCATTTTGAATACAAACAAAGATATGTCCTTCGTTATCTTCATTATTATAATAATCACTATCTATTATACCAACTTGGTTGCACATTCGCAAATTATTTTTAAATCCTAGACTACTTCTAATAAAAATCATTAATACTTCATCATGATTCATATTAGCCTTAATACCAGTTGGTATTTTTAATATTTCTCCTGGCTTTATTTTAAAATCTTTTAAGACTTCAAAATCATAACCAGCACTATGTTTAGTACTTCTTTTAGGTAAATTATAATTATTATAATCTTCTAAAGATAATCTAGTAGTTTTACTAAATTCAGAAAAACTAACTTTTTCAAAATAACGCATACTATCACCTTCTTACAAAAAAAGCCCATAAATATAAGGACGATATAATCGTGGTACCACCTTAATTTATAAGACTTTCAATGAATTATCTTACCTTAAGCATTTAACGCATAGCTTACGCTCTAACTTAAATATCCACTAGAGGACTCCAGAACCATTTATAATAGTTACCTTGCTTATTTCCACCAAACACAAGCTCTCTATAAAGTCACCTATTACTCATTCTTTCAACGCCTTTATATATTTAAATTATAGCATAATCTTATTTTACTGTTCAATATATTTTGCTAAAAAAGTTGTTATTACTTTAACAATGGACACTTCATTGTCAATATTATTGCTACTTAAAACAATAATAAGTCCGATGGCATCGCCTCCAGCTATTATTGGACTTACAATAAAACTTCCTTGATATTCTTCTTCCGTTATTTTTATTTTCGCATTGCTTTTAATAATTAAATCTCTACTACTTAATATTTTTAATAAATCATTGCTTATTTTTTTATTTAAAAATTCTTTTTTTAATTTACCACTACCTGCAATAAATTCATCGTTATTAGCAATAAAAACACTATAATTAGAACTGGTTGCCACCGCTTCAGTAATATTTTGCGCTATTTCATTTAACTTATCAATTTGTGAAAATTTTTTCAACAAAATATTATCATTTTCATCCACAAATATTTCTAAGTTATCGCCATTTTGGATACGCAATGTTTTTCTTATTTCTTTAGGAATAACAATTCTTCCTAAATTGTCGATTCTTCTTACAATACCTGACATTTTCATTTTCACTCCTTCTTTCTAAAAATTATTTTGTGATAAAAATACTTATTTATACTTTACCCTTTTAATTATTTGAAATTTATTGTATAATTAATTTACTTGAAGGAGGAATTTTAATGAATAATATTTTAATTTTTGGACATCAAAAACCGGATACTGATAGTGTAACTTCTGCTATTGTTTTATCTTATTTAAAAAATAAATTAGGTGAAAATACTGAAGCTAGAGTTTTAGGAGATATTAATAATGAGACAAAATTTGTTTTAGATTATTTTAATTTTGAAACACCTAAGTATTTAAATGATGTTCGCTTACAAATAAAAGATGTTGAATATAATAAAAATTGCTTTTTAAACGAAAATGATTCTATTTTTGATGGTTATAATTATATGAAAAAAACCAAAGTAAGTATGATTCCTGTTATTGATAACAAAGGTAAATATGTTGGTGCCGTTTCGATGAAAGATGTTGCTGGTAACTTAATTGCTGAAAACTTAGGAAAATTAAATACTTCATATGACAATTTACTAAAAGCTTTAAAGGCGAAAGAAATTTTAAGATTTGATAAAGAAATTAAAGGTAATATTATGGTACCATCATACCGCAGTACTACTTTTAAAGAACAAATTAAAATTGATAAAGATAGCGTTTTAATTGTAGGAGATCGTCACAGTATTATTGAATATGCTGTTAATAATAGTGCTTCTATCATTATTTTAACTAATAATGTTCAAATGAAAAAAGAACATTTAGAAATTGCTAAAAAAAATCATGTCGATGTTATTAGTACAAGTTATAATGCCCTTACAACAGCTAATTTAGTAGTTTTAAGTAATTATATTAAAGATAAAATGATGACCAATGACATTATTTTTGTTAATGAAAATGATTCATTATATGAAGTTTTAGAAATTGCCAACAAAAAGAAATATAGTAATTATCCAGTAATCGACAATAATGGAAATTGTTTAGGTGTTTTTAGAGTAAGTACTGCCGAAAACAGGCATCCTAAAAAAGTTATTCTTGTCGATCATAATGAAAAAGAGCAAAGTGTTGTCGGTCTTGATGAAGCAGAAATTATCGAAATAGTTGATCATCATAAAATTGGTAATATTGGTACTAGTATGCCTATTAATTTTAGAAATATGCCATTAGGTTGTACTAATACAATACTTTATTTAATGTTTAAAGAACATAATATCGACATACCAAAAAATATTGCTGGACTTATGATGTCTGGTATTATATCAGATACTTTATTACTTACTTCACCAACGACTACTGAAATTGACAAAGAAGCTTTGAAAAAATTGGCGGAAATAGCTGAAGTTAAATACGATGAATATGGTATGGAAATGTTTAAAGCGGGTTCTTCAATGGAAGGTAAATCTATTAGTGAAATAATTCATGGAGATTTTAAAAACTTTACTGTGGATAATCAAAAGGTTGGCGTTGGTCAAGTTTCAACTATGAGTACTGAAGAAATTATGAGCAAACAAGAACAGTTCGTTAACACTTTAAATGAAATTGCTAATAATGAAGGTTATACGCTTGTAGCCTTATTTGTAACCGACATTTTAAAAAATGGCTCTTATGTTTTCTTTAATGAAAAAGCTAAAGAAATTATGGCTAACTCATTTAATGTCGAAAACATTAGTGAAGGTTATTTCTTTGAAGGCCTTGTTTCTCGTAAAAAACAAGTAGTTCCAAAACTTATGAATTATATGGATAATAATTAAAATTTCAATATAAAAAAGATAAATAGTGCAGCTACTTATCTTTTTTTAATGAATTTTTAATAACTTTCATTAAATCTATCAAATAATAAATAAAATGTTTATCAAGTTTAACAATATCTAAAGTAATAACTAATTTATTTAAACGCATTCCAAATCTAAACATTCTACTTAATTTAGAAGCCTCATAAAATAATATATCGCCATCTATTTCTTTTGTCATTTGCTCATTTAAAGTAATTTCAATATAGTTTTTAGTCTGTTTTATGTGATCAATTTTTAACTTTTCGGCCATTTTTTCAAATAATTCTTCATGCATATAAATAATTAGTTCATCAGAAAGTTTACCAAATCTATCTTCAAGTTCATTTTTTACTTCATTTAAACTAGTATAAGAATCAATAGTATTAATCTTATTGTGAATTTCAATTTTTAAATCATTATCATCGACATATTCATCATCAATATAAGTTTCAACTTCAATAAGTGGCATTAATTTTTCTTCTTTCTTTACTTCTTTACCTTGTAATTTAGATATTTCTTCGTTTAACATTTCCATAAACAATTCAATACCAATACTATCAATAAAACCAGCTTGTTCACTACCTAAAAGATCCCCAGCTCCTCTTATCGATAAATCGCGAGCAGCTATGGCAAATCCACTGCCAAGTTCCGTAAAATCTTTAATAGCTTTTAATCTTTTTGTCGCTACTTCATTTAATATTTTTTTATTATCATACATTAAATAGCAGTAACCAATTTTATTACTTCTGCCTATTCTTCCTCTTATCTGATATAATTGTGAAAGCCCAAATCTATCCGCATCAATAACAATCAAAGTATTAGCATTTTCAATATCAATACCTGTTTCAATAATCGTCGTACAAAGTAAAATATCATATTTTTTTTGAATAAAATCTAACATTACTTTTTCTAATTCATATTTATCCATTTGACCATGCGCGATGCCGATTTTAGCAGCAGACACTAATTCATTTATTTCATATCTTTTGCTTTCAATTGATTCTACACGATTATATAATATAAATATTTGCCCGCCTCTAGCCATTTCTTTATAAATTGCATCTTTAATAATTGATTTATTCTCAGCTAAAACATAAGTTTGAATAGGATAACGGTTAACCGGGGGCGTTTCAATTAAAGATAAACTTCTTATTCCCGCCATACTCATTTGTAAAGTTCTTGGAATTGGTGTAGCAGTTAAAGTTAAAACATCGATATTATTTTTATAGGTTTTTATTTTTTCTTTATGTTTAACGCCAAATCTTTGTTCCTCATCAATAACTAATAACCCTAAATCTTTAAATTCAATATCATTACTAAGTATCCGATGTGTTCCAATTAATAAATCTATTTTCCCTTCTTTTAAATCATTTAGAATTTCTTTAACTTTTTTTGAAGAAACAAAACGATTTAATAAAGCAATATTTACTGGAAATGATTTAAATCTTTCAAGCGCATTATTATAATGCTGCGAAGATAAAATAGTTGTTGGACATAAAATAGCTGTTTGTTTACCTGATAAAATAGCTTTAAAAATTGCTCTAAAGGCCACTTCTGTTTTGCCAAAACCAACATCACCACATAATAAACGATCCATTGGTTTTTCACTTTCCATATCTTTTTTTATTTCTTCAGTTACTCTTAATTGATCAGCTGTCGGTGTATAAATAAATTCTTTTTCAAAGTTAATTTGTTCTTCATCATCTTTGTTAAAAGAGAAACCTTTTTTCGATTCTCTAATAGCGTATAACTTAAGTAAATCAGCGGCAATATTTTCGGCTTTTTTTCGCGCTCTTTCCTTAACTTTTTGCCATGTTTTTGAACCTAATTTGTTTATTTTCGGTATCATACCATCCTTAGAAGAATATTTACTAATTAAATCTATTTTTTCAACAGGAATATAAAGTTTATCGCCTCCAGCATATTCAATAGTTAAATAATCTTTTCGAAGGCCGTTTTTAACTATTGTCTTAAGTCCTAAATATCTTCCAATACCATTTATACTATGAACAACATAATCACCGATTTCTAATTTTGTCACATCTTTTATTTTAGAGCCTAATCTAAATTTAGTTTTATAACCATTTTCTTCTTTTTTACCATAAAGTTCAGTTTCCGTAATTATAATATATTTATCATAACTAAAGCCACCAGCCATTTTTTTATTAATAACATTTATTTTCTTTAAAAATAAATTATTTTCATTGGTATACACAATATTAGGGTTATTTAAATATTCCATTAATTTATTTATTTTATAACGGCTATCTAAACAAATAACTACGCATTTTCCTTGGCATAAATATTTATTTAACCTAATATTAATTTCTTCACTGTTGCCATTAAAATTTTCAATACTTGCCTTTTTTATTGTTTTATTATCAATACTATCATTTAATTCTTCAAAAATAATAGCTTTGTTATCGTATAATTCATTAAAATCATACATGTATTTTGTATCAGCTGATAGTTCTAAGGAAATATTATAATTCATTATTTCTTCTATTAAAAAATTATAATTAACTTTTAAGTCGTTTAAATTGTTATATATTATTATAGGGTTATCTAAATAACCAACAATACTAGTTGTATCATCATATTTATTTAAAATACGATGAGGTTTATCAAAATTATCTTCGTCTATTAATAATTCCGTATTAGGATAAATACTAACTTCCTTTATTTTTTTAATAGTAAGCTGCGTATCTACATTAAATGTTCTAATAGAATCTACTTCATCCCCCCAAAATTCAATTCTAATAGGAACTTCACTACTTACCGGAAAAATATCTAAAACATAACCCCTAACAGCAATTTCCCCAGTCATATTAACAGTTGTTTGTCTTTTATAGCCAATACTATATAATTTATCAATTAATTTATTAATATCGTATTCTTTACCGTTTTTTATCACAATTTTACTATTTTTAAATTTTTCTTTACCTGGTAAATATCTTAAATACCCCATTAAATTGGTAATAACAATACCTTTATTTAATAAAACATTATTTAATGTTTCTAAACGATTAACTTTAAATTCCGGTGAAACAGCAATCGCTTCACTAGTTATAAAATCATCCATAGGGAAAAGCCATACATTATCTGTATAAGGGTTTATTTTGTTATACAATTTACTTGCTTCTGTTAAATTAGAAGTAACTACTAAAATATTTTGATTTTCTTGTTTATATTTGTTGTATATATAAAGACTTTTTAATTCATCAGTAAAACCATCTATTTTAGTAGTCTTTATATCATCAAATAAAGTATCAAAAATACTCATATTAGTCCCCCACTTTATTTTTTTTATTATATTTATTCATCAAATTATCAAAAGACATATTTAAATAATCGATAATAATTTCTTTGGCTTGCTTATTTACTTTATTAAGCAAATTATATTCTTCTTTAGGAACAGAACCAATAACATAATTTATTTTATCACTATTATTGTTATTAGAAATACCTATTTTTATTCTTTTGTATTCATTAGTTTTTAAATGACTTTCAATGTTTTTTAGCCCATTATGACCAGCTGATGAACCTTTTGATTTGATTTTAATAGACCCAGCTGGAGTATCTAAATCATCAACTATAACCAGTAAGTTTTCCACAGGAATTTTAAAAAACTGCATAAAACTATGAATAACTTCACCAGATAAATTAATATATTTTTCGGGTTTTAATAAAATTATTTTTTCGCCATTATAATTAAATTCTGTATAAACACCGCCAAATTTCTTCTTATTAAATGTTAAATTCATTTCTTTAGCAAAAGTATCAACAAAACGAAAACCAGCATTATGTCTTGTTTTTTCATATTCTTTTCCTGGATTACCAAGACCGACAATCAATTGCATAAAGTCACCTTCTTTTTTCCACACATATTATACTATAAAAAAAGAATAAAACAAAATTTTATTCGTAATAAACATTATCTGGCTTATTATCTTCTAAAACTCCATTTTCATTTATATAAGTCTGATAGCATTCACTACTGAAGCTCCAACACCATGAAAAAATAGCATTTGAAAGAGATAGTCAAAATATTACACAAAAAGAAATGGCTAATTTTTTAGGTATAAAGCAACAACAATATTCTAGATACGAAAAAGGAATAAATATTATGCCCGTAACTTATTTACCTAAAATTTGTAAAAAACTTAATGTTTCTGCTGATTATATTTTAGGTTTAACAAAAATAAAAATATCTTATCCAGAAAAATAAAAAAGTTCTAGATAATTTTCTAGAATTTTTTATGATATTCATTATATACGACACTTTTAGGTATGTTTCGTTCGTTAGCAACCATTTTAATTGCTTCTTTAGAAGAATACCCTAAATCAATATACATATTTATATGATCTAACAAAGGAATATCTATAATTTTATTATCATCATCTTTTTCCACAATAATAACTATTTCCCCTTTAATTTTTTCAATTTCTTTAATGATTGAAGAAATATTTCCTCTAATAATTTCTTCATATTTTTTACTTATTTCCCGGGAAATAGCAATTTTTCTATTTCCCAAGATATCTTTAATATTATTTAGTGTACTAATTACCCTATGTGGTGATTCATAAAAAATAATTGGCACATCAATTGTTTTTAAACTTTCTAATTCTTTTTTTTGTTTACTACTTTTACTGTTTAAAAAACCATAAAATAAAAATCTATCTGTACTAAAACCACTCATAACCATTGCTGGAACAAACGCTGTTGGACCTGGTAAACATATAACATTATAATTATTTTTTATAACTTGCCTTATCAAGGAATATCCAGGATCACTAATCCCTGGTGTTCCTCTATCACTTACTAAAGCTACTTTGACTCCTTCTTTTAAAAATTCCATAACTTTATCTAAGTTTTCATTTTCATTAAATTTATGACTAGATATTAATTTTGCGCCTTTTATATCATAGTAATTTAGCAATTTACTAGTTTCTCTTGTATCTTCTGCAAAAACAATATCCGCATTTTTTAATATATTTAACGCTCTAATAGTTATATCTTCCATATTGCCAATTGGTGTTGGCACAATGTATAAAGAATTAGAACCATCATAACTTTTTTGTTTCATTTAAATCACCTACTTAAAAAAAGATTGTACTTCATCGCTATATTCCCCATTTTCGTTATGAGCATATAATGGTGGATATATTTTTAAACCTTTTTTACCGTTTTTAGCCCCTTCAATTAATAAAATATTAGCTTCTTTCTTTTTCTTAGGATAAACAAATCTTATTCTTTTAGGTTCGATATTATATTTTCTCATTAAAGTTAAAATATCTACAAGTCGTTCAGGACGATGAACTAAACAAACAACCCCATTATTTTTAAGTAATTTTCGAGATATTTTTAACAAATCTTCCAAAGTTAATTTAACTTCATGACGGGCAATTGTTTTATAATCATTTTTATTTAATTTAGAATCTTCATTCACTTCAAAAAAAGGGGGATTACAAGTAATAACATCAAACATTTCCGTTTCTAATTTATCTTTTAATTGATTTATGTCCTCGTTAATAATTGTTATTTGTTTTTCTAAATTATTTATCTTAATTGACTCTTTAGCCATTTCAAAAACTTCTTTTTGAATTTCCACACCAATTATTTTAGCATTTGTTTTTGTTGATAAAATCAAAGGTACTGGACCATTACCAGAACCAATATCCAAAATATTTTTGATATTTTTATTTAAAGTTACAAAATTAGGAAGTAAAACTGAATCTAAAGAAAAATTAAACATCTCAGTATCTTGAACTATTTTTAAGTTTTTATATCCTAATAAATAATTAGTTACTTTCATATTGAACCTCAACTAACCTATCATCTTCTAAAATTACTTTATATTTTTGATTTAAAATATCTAATTCTATAACTTTTCCAATACCTTCTTTAGTTTCTACCGTATCACCAATTTTAGGCATTTTATCTCGGCACTTCTCGTATCCTTCATTTTCATATTTAAGACAACATAAAAGTCTTCCACATAAACCATTTATTTTATTAGGATTTAAAGCTATATTTTGGTTTTTCGCCATACTAATTGAAACCGTATCTAATTCTTTTAAAAATCTAGCGCAGCAAAGTTTTTGACCACACATCCCATAACCACCAATTTCTTTAGCCTTATCTCTCGGTCCTACTTGGCGCAGTTCGATTCTAACGCGGTAAATGGCCGCTAAATCACGCGCTAATTGACGAAAATCAACTCTATTATCAGCTAAAAAATAAAATATTAATTTATCGCGATCAAAAGTATATTCGGCAGAAATAATATTCATATTCATATCTACTTTCTTTACTAATTCTCGGCATTTTTTTAAAGCAAAAGCCGCATCTTTTAAATTTTTTCGGTGATTATTATAATCATCACGACTAGAAATACGGATAATTTTCTTTAAAGGTGTTTTTATTTTATCCTCAGCAATCATTAATGAAGGTTCTACTACTTTACCAAATTTTAATCCTTGTTCAGTTTTTACAATCACTGTTATATTTTTTTTTAATTTATAGCCATTAGGATCAAAATAATAAATTCTTCCATTTTTTTTAAAAGAAATTCCAACAACATTAATCATAATTTACCCCCTTTCAAGTTCAATTATAAGCTTGTCCATAAGTAAATTGGTATTTACATTAAATTTTATTTTTTCTTTATATTCTAGCAAAGTTTTTAATTTATGGCAAACAGAAAATACTGTGTTTTTTTTAGCAATTTCTCTAACATCATTTTCATAACTATAAAAATATTCTAAAGGAATAGAAAGCAAACAATTTAAAATATCTTTATAATACATAATTAATATTTCAAAAGCTATTACAAAATCATCTTTAGTTTTTATCGTTGCGTGCCATAACTTATTCATATAAATAATTGTATCTAAATGATTATTTTCATAATATTTCAAAAAACTAATAACGGTTTTTATTTTTTCTAAAGTTATTTCATCAGGATTTTCATTATTATATAAAACAAGGCTTAAAGCATTTTCAGTATTTTTTACACTTAATAAAGATACATATGGTTTTAGACTAATTACCTGACACCTTGAAATAATTGTTTCTAGCATTTGATAAATGTTAGATGTTACTAAAATTGCAATAATATTATCTTCCGGTTCTTCTAAAAATTTTAATAAAGAATTAGCTGATGCTTTATTTAATTTTTCAGCTTCTAAAATAACATATATCTTTTTACTACCAATTAAAGCTTTATGATTAAATTCTTCCATCATTTCGGCAAGTTGTTCTTTTTTTATCCACATACCATCAGGTTTTATTATTTTAAGTTCTGGAAAATTATTACTATCAATCATAGGACAAATAGAACATTTTGTACAATGATTATCAATGTTTTTTTCTGGACAAAAAAGGGCTTTTATAAAAGAAAAAACTAAAGGAATACTATTGTAATAACCATTAGTTTCAAACAAATAAGCGTGTGAATGCTTATTACTTTCAATAGTATTTTTAAGTATTTGATAAACGATTGGTTGTTCTTCTTTATAATTTATAAGCATACTACCTCCTAGTATATAAACAATTTAATAACGATTAAAAATAATAATCCTGGTATTTCAAATATAGATAAAATAATTACCGTTATTGCATTTATTGGAATTAAAGCCTCTGAAGGCACTAAAATATTATAACCATATAACATAAAAAAGCTAAGAAGAATTCTTTTTAATACTTTAGCTATTTTTGCTAGCATATTTCACCTCTATTATATTATATAGCTATAAAATATTATTATGAGATTTTCATTCTTCCCTCTAAAGCAATACTTAAAGTTATTGGATCAATATAATCAATATCTGCTCCAATTGGAATGCCATAAGCAATTTTAGTAACCGTAACATCATATTTTTCTAATAACTTATTAATATATAAAGCTGTTGTTTCCCCTTCAACACTTGGTTTAATAGCTAAAATAACTTCTTTGATGTTTTCTTTTTTTATTCTTTCTTCTAAATTTTTTAAATTAATATCTTCGGGGTTTATTCCATCTAATGGAGATATTAAACCTCCTAAAACATGATAAAGGCCATGAAAAGTTCCCATTTTTTCAAACAAAACAATATTTTGACTTTCTTCTACAACACACAAAACATTTGTATCCCGCGTTTTGTCTTGGCAAATATTACACAAATCATTTTCAGTTAAATTGCCACACTGTGAACAATTTTTAATTTTAATCTTACTATCTTTTAAAGATTGAGAAAATAAATCAATTGTTTCTTCATTTAAATCAAGAACCGCTAAAGCAAGTCTTTCAGCGGTTTTTTCACCTATTCCAGGTAATTTTTTAAAACAATCAATTAAATTATTAATGGTTGTTGGATAGTTCATTAAAATAATCCTGGCATTCCTTGAGTATATTTACCGAGTTTACTTTCAGTTTCTTTATCAATTTTTTTATTAGCCTCATTAACAGCTACTAAAATCATATCTTCTAACATTTCTATTTCTTCTTTATCTAAATTATCAGCTTCAATTTTTACTTTAGTTATTTCCTTTGTCCCTTTCATCTCTACTGTCACAAAAGAAGAAGTTCCTACAAAAATAGTACTATCTATTTCTTCTTTTGCATCCATCATATCTTTTTGTAATTTTTTTGCTTGTTTCATCATTGCTTGTAAATTCATAATATCTTCCTTTCTAACTATATTCTATTATATCACCAAACAAAGATGATAGTTCATCTTTTTCGGGTACAAAAATATCTTCTAATTTAATTTTTTCTTCAATATATTCAAACTTTCGTTTTTTACCATTAAAATCTTTTTTTATTGTTTGCCATTCATCTTCACTAACAGCAATCACTTTATATTTTTTATTACAAACTTTCGCAATTATTTTTTCATTTATTTCAATATTTTCATTAAATAAATCTGCTAAATGATTATTTTTATACATAAATATTAAATTTTCTAAACTAGCAGCTTTTAAATCACCATCAATTATCATAGATGCGCCTTTTCCATAATCAGAATCTAAAATTAAATCATTTAACTTAACTAAAAGTTGTTTAAGCTCTAATAAATGTTTTTTGTTAAAATGCGCTAGTGTATTATCAATACGAATTTTTTTTAATTCATTTAATTTTTCATAATTAATATTTTGTTTGCTGCTATCTGTTAAATTTTGATTATTAATTGGTTTTATTTTTTCTTGTTTATTGACAATAACTTTTGATACTTCTTTTTTTTCGTTATTTAAACTTTTATTAATTTCCTTTCTTTGCATATTTTCTTCAAAAACATTTTTATT
>CALVIK010000049.1 GCA_944329545.1 uncultured Bacilli bacterium | reverse complement strand
CTAGACAAAACAATGAAAACCAAAGAGTAGAAGCTGAAACTCAAAGACAAAACAGATATAACTCTTTTATAGCTGATGCAGAAGCTAATGCTAGTAACTTTGAAAATTATACTAATAATGCAAAAGTTAAAGAAGAAGAAAGAAAATCTAATGAATTAGATAGAAAATCGCAAGAAGATAGAAGAATATCTAATGAAGTTGAAAGAATATCTAATGAAAATTCAAGAAAAGCTAATGAAGTAGTTAGAGAAAAAAACGAAGCAACTAGACAAAATACTTTTACCAATAAAGTAAATGAAGTTGATAAAAAGATAAGTGAAATAAATATTACTAAAGATAATTTTATATCTAGTATAACTACTAAAGTTGATAATAAAATATCTGAATTAGATACTGCTAAATCTGATATGACTAATACTGTATCTAATAAAATAGATGAAGTAGAAAATAGATTTAATGCACTTACTTCTAAACAACAACAAGATGCAGAGGTTATAGATGCTCGTGATGGAGAGGTATCTCTTAAAGCTAGACTTGACAGGGATATAGAAAAAGTGAAACAAGTATATGTTAAATTAGATGGATTGCAAGAACAAGTAAGTAACGTTGATTCGCAATTAGAACATATTGCGATAAATATATTTAACTATTTAGATTATGTTGTTGTTGTTAATGGAAAAGAGGATTGGAAACCTGCTTTTGATAAAGCTTTTGAAGACTTGCAAGATGGAGGAACTTTATTAATACCTAAACATGATTATTATATATCTACGAGGTCTACTTTAGAAAATAAGAAGAATATAATAATAAACTGTGCTGGGAAGATAATGCCTATTGATGGAAATATTCATCTTATTGGAACTATTACATTAAACAATTTAAAAGATTGTGTTGTGAACGGTTTAAACATGGATGGGAATATTGACAATATAACATATACTAACACTTATGGGACACAATCTTTACTTAGAATGGATAATTGTTCAAATATTATTTTTAACAATATTAAATTGGAAAATACTTGTGAGAATGGTTTCAGTAGCAACGGAAACCTTAACAACATACTATTTAATAATGTAGAAATAAATAGTATGGGAGAACATGGTTTTTATTTTGGTGGTACTAATTGTAATAATATAAAATTTAATAATATAACTTGTACTGATATAGGCTTAAATGATTCTTGCTCTAGTAGGCATTGTGGAGTAATTAAATTTAGGAATAAGCAACTTGGGGATATAATGCACGACAATATTGCTATAGACGGCTTTAATTTTATATCTAATCAAACAGATATAACAGGGCATAGACAACTTGTTTGTGGGTATGATGTAAAAAATCTAACAATAAAAAATGGTACAATAAGAGGTGAAAGAACTTCAATTTTCTCATCTAATATATTACTAGATAATTTTATAATTGATAATGTTATACTAGATGGTCTTCAAATTTTCTATGGATTAAATAAAGGAAATGACTATTCAGTTGAATTAGAACAAGGCAGAATGTATATAGCCATACTAAATTCTGACTTATACTGTAGTAGTAATTATAATGGGTCAATTTCGTTAATATCCAATTCTAAATACAAAATCAAAGAAGTAATGGATGATAAAATGAGTATTGATGGATATATTAGGGATGTTGTTTATGATAATGTTGAATTTGATATTAATGAGAAATATTTTAATATAAGTAAAATTGACAGAAATTATGAATTTAGAAATTGTATTTTTAAAAATAAGACAAATGCATCCCCATTGTTTAATTTAGCTTCAACATCTTCGGACGAAAACTGTAAATTTAGTTTAATTAATTGTTTAGAAACTGAAACTCATTCAATTTCAGTACAATCAAATAATAAATTTGATTTATCTATAATAAATTCAACTCTAAAAGGAGAAATTAAAACATTATCTTCTCAATTAAGAAATTTAATAATTAATAATTCAAATGTTCTTAGAGGTAAAATAGATACTTATGCTATAGCAGATAATTTTATTTTAAATGGTATATATGATTTAAACGGTAAAAGGTATGATATGTGTGTAAATAATGCAATATGTAAAAGTTTTAATACTAGTGTTAATCTAGATTTGAGATATCAAATAGCTAAGAATATCGATTTGAATAAATTAATAATAACAAATAATAAAAATATACCTTATGAAGTTACAAATTCTGAAAATGTATTACAGCTTAGCACTATAGAAAGACAAGAAAGTGATACGGTATTTAGTGTTTTTTATACTATTTAATGTAGGGCAAATTAGATTTATATTGTGAACTAATTATATTTAATGTGAAAAATATATTAATTCCATTAAAACATAGACTAGGTTAATTCCTAGTCTTATTTTTTTAAAAGGGTGGTGTATTTTTTTGGAACAAATGATAAGTAGCTTAGGTTTCCCTATAGTTTCCACTTGTGCTTTAAGTGGTGCTATGTATGGAGTAATTAAATATTTTTTAGAAAGAGATAAAATTAATCAAGAAAATATGA
>CALVIK010000048.1 GCA_944329545.1 uncultured Bacilli bacterium | reverse complement strand
TTATATAATATTACAAAACATAATATAATGCTATTATTGGATTATATCGCAAAATGCTAAATAAAATTGGACCAAAATTGGACCAAAAATTTAAATTTCAAAATTAATAAACCCTTATAAATACTGGTTTAAAACAAAAAGCGGAGCCACATAAATGGCTCCTCAGGGGGTTTTGGTCGGGTTATCTACTTAAAAAATACTGCACACCGTAAATAACCCTACATAGGCGTTTGCCTATGATATTATAAGTATAAAATAATTTAACAAGCTTGTCAAGACAATAAAAAACAATTTTTGATTAATCTAAATTACTTGACACTTGTAAAAGTTCTTTTAAATAATCGTCATCTATTTTTTCTAAATAATCAGCGCTATCTTTTTTGGCTTGCAAAAGCAAATCAAAATCTTGTTTAATATCAGCTATTTTAAAAGCCATATCGCCACTTTGACGAACACCGAATAAATCGCCACTACCTCTTAATTTAAAGTCTTCTTCACTTATTTTAAAACCATCATTGGTTTCAGTTAAAATTTTCAGTCTTTTTGTTTCTTTATCACTAATTAAAACACAAAAACCTTCTAAGTTATTTCTACCAACGCGACCGCGTAATTGATGTAGAGCGGAAAGTCCAAAACGAAAAGCATCGAAAATAACAATCATCGTCGCCTTTTCAACATCGACACCAACTTCAATAACAGTTGTACTAACTAAAATTTTTGTCTTCCCAGTTTTAAAATCATCCATAACTTGCTCTTTTTCTTTATTTGTCATTTTCCCGTGTAACAACCCCAGATTACAAACTTTACCAAAAGCTTTTTGCATTTTTTCATAAAGAGTCATTACATTTTCTAAATCTATTTTTTCACTTTCTTCAATAAGTGGGGCGACAACATATACTTGATGACCTTTTTTTAACTCATTTAACATTAAAAATAAAACATCTTTTATTTCTTGAGATTTTTTTAAATAAGTTTTAACTTCTTTCCTACCTTTGGGCACCGTTTTAATACTTGATATATCCATGTCCCCATATAATGTTAAAGCATAAGTTCTGGGAATTGGCGTGGCGCTCATATACAAAATATCTGGAACAATTCCTTTGTTTTTTAAGTTACCTCTTTGACTTACGCCAAAACGATGCTGCTCATCTGTAATAACTAAACCTAAGTTCTTATAAACAACATCATCGCTTATTAAAGCATGAGTACCTATAATTATATCAATAGTCCCATCACTAATATGTTTTAATAATTCTTCGCGCTCTTTTACTTTTAATTTTCCTTTTAATAAACCTATTTTTAAGTTTGGAAAGAGTTTTTGTATATTATTATAATGTTGAATTGCTAAAATTTCTGTCGGGGCCATTAAGGCTCCTTGATAACCCGATAAATAATTAATATATAAGGCAATAAAAGAAACAATTGTTTTTCCGCTACCAACATCACCTTGAAGTAATCTATTCATTTGTTTTGAGCTAGTTAAATCATAGTAAATATCTTTAACGGCTTTTAACTGATCAGCTGTTAATTTAAATGGTAAAAGATTTATGAAATTTTGGACTAGAGTAAAATCAACAGCTCTTTTTAATCCTAAGTTAATTTTATTATTTGATTTTAAATAATTCATTTTAAGCATAAATACAAATAACTCTTCGTATTTTAATTTGTTTTGCGCTTGCTTTAATTCTTTTAAACTACTAGGATTATGAATTATTTTTAAAGCTTTATTTTTATCGATAAATTTATATTCCTTATTTAAATAATCTGGTATATAATCATAAGCACTAGCGCTTTCTAAAGTTTTAGAGATTATTTGATGAATTTTTTTACTATTTATTTTAAAATTGCTGTGATAAATAGGCACAATTTTGGGTTTTAATAGTAAGCCAAATTCTAAATTACTAGCAACAATACTATTATGCTGAGCATCATATTTACCGATAATTGTCAGTCCCATAGCCGGTTTTATTTTATTTTTTAAATAGGCCCGATTAAAAATAGTAATGTTATAAATTTTTTTACCTGTATTTAGTCGAAAACTCATTTTATTTAATTTTTTATTAAAGTAGTAAACATTTGGATTATTTTCACAAACACCATCAATTACGATATGATCGCCATCATTTACATGGTTCATATCTGTTTTTTCATAAACATCATATCTAAACGGATAATATGATAATAAATCCTCAATATTATAAATCCCTAAATCATTTAAATATTTTATAGTATTAATACCAATTCCTTTTATTTGCGCTAAATCCTTCATAATTTCTCCTTTTTGTATTTTTTTATTAATTTTCTATTGACATATTTTTATTTTGTGATAATATATTAATCACCAATTCAATTTTAGTTGAATTGGCGCTAGTGTAAACTAGCCAGCCCCTTTTTATTCTTTTATTGGAAGCAGTCCTTCAGGGGGGACTGCTTCTTTTTTATATTTATATTTTATCACATTTTAAGTAGTTTTTACTAAGCTTAATTTACTATTTTATATTCTGCAGAAAATATTTTAGCATCTGTACAATATTCCATAATAAATTTATTTTCTTTTCGGCAAATAATAACGCCTACAGTTTTATCGTTAAATACTTCTTTAATATGTTTATCAACA
>CALVIK010000047.1 GCA_944329545.1 uncultured Bacilli bacterium | reverse complement strand
GAAAAGATAACTTATACTGGTGAAGTTGATACTAGTGAAAAGGGTAAATATGAAATTACTTATAAAGTAGAAAATGATGAAGGAAAAGAAGTTACTAAAACTATTACTATTACGGTAATTGAAAACGCTAAACCAGAAATTAATGCTGTAGATAAAACAATTTATTTAAATAGTGATTTCAATCCTAAAGAAGGTGTTACAGCTTCTGACAAAGAAGATGGTGACTTAACTGATAGTATTGAAGTTGTTAAAAATGAAGTTAAAACCGATACTATTGGTGATTATAAAGTTATTTATGAAGTTACTGAGAAAACGGGTAAAAAAACAACTAAAGAAATTACTGTTTCTGTAGCTGAGAAGGTTGTTAAAGAGGCAGAAGGTGAATTTTATTTAAATGGTATCAAGTGGAATGAAACTAGCAGGCAGTATGAAATAAGTGGTTATTTAATTCAACTTAATGTTGATAATGGTTATACTGATGACATTAAATTTGAATTAGTATTAGAAAATAAATCTAATAAAGCACGATATAATGTCAATGTGGATCGTTGGCTTGATAATACACCTTATGATTTGGGTGAAGAAAATGGACATGATTACAATGGTGCTTGGTTTAAGGGAACGGTTGATTTAAATGAAATTCCAGCGGGTGAATATCAATTATATATGCGAAGCGAGACTGAAAATTATTATACTGAAACTATTTTTGCTAACATGATGAATCAAAGTATTGATTATCGAAGTGAAAATAATGGTCGTGGTTATGCTTTTTGGGTTGATCTTCAGGCTAAAAATCAAGCTGTTGAACTTAGTATTAGAGATAACGGCCTAATTACAACTGATGAGCCACCAACATATAGAAATATGGTAAATGATTATGATAATATATACTTTAAAGATAATAAGATGTATGTTAAAGGGACTTCATATGATTATGGGCTTGATTATTCTAATATAAATAATATAAGTAGAAGTATTGTTTTGGAAAATATTGAAACATTTGAACGGTTTATTTTTGATGTTGGAGCTACCGATAATGCTAGTTATAATGTTTCTACTTTAGATAAGTTATCTAAAAAATATGCTTGGTATGAAAATGGATTTGATATTTCACAGTTACCTAAGGGTTCTTATGCGATTATTGTTAAAACCACTAATGGAAGTAAAACAAATTATGGTAACATTGTTGATATATTTAATTCGATAAATGAAGCTAAAGCGACAATTAATAATAAAAGTTATGAAGTTAAAGTTAATACAAATTATCATAATCGTATTGAACTTATTGTTTCTTAATAATTAGCTAGATAAAAGAATTTCTATTATATAGTTAGAAAATATAGAATTTTATATTCTGTATTTTTTTGCAAAAAACAAAAAAATTACTTTACGCAGTAATTTTTTGACAAATTTATAAAAAAATAATATAATGGTATAGAAAGGAGAAGATTATATGGTGCTGCGTGAAAGATTTTTAAAAAAAATAAGGCCTTTTTATAATCAAGATATAATTAAAGTATTAATTGGTATTAGGCGTTCGGGGAAATCCGTTATTTTGTCACAAATAGCTGATGAGCTAAAAAAAGATGGAACAGATGAAAAACATATTATTTATATGAATTTTGAAGATTTAGATTATGAAGAGTATGCTGATTATAAAAAATTAAATGATTATATAAAAGATAAAATAGTAGATGATAAAAAATATTATATATTTTTTGATGAAATACAAATTGTTCATAAATGGGAAAAGGTAGTTAATTCTCTTCGGGCCACGCAAAACACCTCGATATTTATTACTGGTTCTAATAGTGATTTATTAAGTGGCGATTTAGCAACACATATTGCTGGAAGGTATGTAAGCTTTAAAATAACACCCTTTACTTTTGGCGAAGTCTGCGAGTTATTAAATATTAAAGATAAAGCTGAGGTAAAGAAATGTTTTTCTGATTATATTAAATGGGGGGGTATGCCTCAAAGATTTATGCAAACGGATGATTTTTCTTGCAAAACATATTTAAATGATATTTATGATTCTATTGTTATTAAAGATATTGTGGCTAGATTTAATATTAAAGATATAGATTTATTAAATCGAATTGTAACATATATTTTAACTACTCCATCGCAAACTTTTTCACCAGAGAGAATGAAAAAATATTTTCAAAGTGAGTCACGGAATGTATCCTTAGAAACTATTTATAATTATTTAGACTATATTGTAAGAGCGAATCTTATTAGTAAAGCTGAAAGATATGATATCAGAGGGAAAAGAATTCTTACTGGTAAATACAAATATTATTTAACTGATTTAGGTTTTACTAATATCTTAAGTGATGGTAAAAAAGCACAGATGGGTGCTTATTTAGAAAATATTGTTTATAACGAACTTATCGCTAGAGGTTATAATGTTAATATAGGAAACACTGACAATGGAGAAATTGATTTTATTGCTACCAGGTTTGAAGAAAAAATATATGTTCAAGTGGCCTATATATTAACTGATGAAAAAGTTATCGAAAGAGAATTTGGTGTTTATAAAAAAATTGAAGATAACTTTCCTAAATATGTTATAACTATGGATGATTTTGATTTTTCATGTAATGGAATCATTCATAAAAACATTATTGATTTTTTACTAGATTAATAAAAACACGTTTATTTTACGTGTTTTTTAGTCATTATTTAGCAATGTATATATCAACTGTACTTGGACAAGTGATAGTAGTTCCAGCAGCTGTACCTCCGACATAAGCCCCAGGGGTTTTACCTGTAGAAGAATCAGGAATTATATTTAATTTAACTCCAGGATAATTGTTATTAAAATATTTTAATAATTCTTCTGATACTTTTGTATAATTACCAGTGTAGTTGTTGAATATGGTATTTAATTCTCTAGAGATTGTATAACTTGCTGCTTTGCATTTATTTGTGTTAGTAGTACCTGACGAAGAACCTCCAGAACTACTAGAACCTCCTGATGGTCTAGAACTAGAAGACGAGTTACTAGAAGAATTAGAAGTATTGTTTCCTTTATTAGAACTATTTGTTACTTTATTTTTATTGTTAGTGGCAATCACAAAGTTAATCGTATCTCCTTTAGCTATTTTTTCTCCGGCTTTTATACTTTGACTAATTAATTTACCATCTTCAACACCAGTAGAGTATTCGGTAGTAAATGTGCAGCTGATTCCAAGGCTGTCACATTGTTTTTGGATTTGTGCTTTTGTTTTACCATTAAAGTTAGGAACTTCAATAGCTTTCCCCTTAGATACATAAACAATTAAGGCTTCATCAGCATTAATTTTTTTACCATATTCTACTGAAAACTTTATAATATCCCCTTGTTTTATATTATCATTAAATTCTTCTTTTTCTTCATATTTAATGTTATATTTTTCAGCCCATGTTTTAAATGCTGATAGAGTGCTGAATTTTTTCATTTTAAGTTTGCCTTTAGAAATTACAATATCAACTGTTGTATCTTCTTCAATAATATCTCCTTTTTTGTAGTTAGAAGAAATTACATGTCCGATTTTAATATTATCATCATAGGCATCAGAATATTTAATATTTAAATTATTTAAAACCATCCATTTAGTAACTTCTGATAAAGTCATATTTTTAAGTTCTGGAACTTTTATTTCTTTACCCTTAGAAATGGTTACTGTTATTTTATCTCCTGGTTTTAATGTTGTTCCTTTTTTTACTGATGTTTTAATAACATTACCTTTATCAATTTTATTAGAAAATTCATATTTAAGTTCATAACTAATCATATTTCTATTTAAATATAAAGTAGTGTGAAATAAATCTTCGTTTTTTAATTCTTTTAATTTGATGTTTGTAAGTTTACTTGTATCACCTAAAGAAACGGTAAAATTAAGATCATCGTTTCTTTTCATATTTCCTGATTTTGATTGATAAGTAATTGTATCTCTTTCAACATCCAAATTTTCTTCAAAATTAACAGTTACCATATTGAGTAAATTTTCATCGATAACTTCGACAGCCTGGTCAATGTTCCAGTCAGTCATATCACTAATTATAACTTCCTTGTTATAATCAGGACCGTTAGAAACTTCGAATTTTATTTTTTCGGTATCTTTTAATAAAGATTCCGGCGTAATATTTTGCGAAATAATATTGTATTTTTTAATGTTATCACTGTTTTCAAAAGTTTGTTCATATTTAATATTATTAGCTTCGGCCCAGTTAATAGCTTGAGTTAAAGTCATACCACGAAAATCAGGAACCGTTTCTTGCTTGGGCAGGGCCAAAATGTTAGAAAGAACGGCCCCATTAAAACCCATAAGAACAACTATTAAGAAACTTGCTATTACTTGAACAATATTTCGTTTGCTTTTATATAGAATAACAAAACAAATAACAATTAGGAAAATTAGAAAAGCATTAATTATTTGGTATAATTGATTTACTTTTGTCACAGAATCAATTACCATGTAAAAAAGAAAAGTAAAGGCTAGAAGAACAGTTAAAGATAGGATTATTCTTGTACCAATATCTTTTTTTGGCTTATTTTCTTTGACTTCTTTAATTTCTTTTTTATAAATGTTTTTTTTCGAAGTGTTATTAAAAAGAGTATCTTTAAGTTCTTGTCTCTTTCTTTCTAATTCTTCTTCTCTTAGTTTTTGCATTTTTTCTTCTTGTGCCTGCACTTGATGCCTTTCACTTCTAGTCATTTTCTCTTTATTTAAATTATTTTCTTTCATATTTTTTCACCTATAATAATTATACCGAAATAATAAAATATTCTCTATATAACAAGAGAATATGTAGCAAACTTTACTATATTTGACAGTAACTTAAATTTTGTTAATATTTACAAATGTTCAACAAAATGCTATAATGTATGTACGAATATAGGAGGAATTACAATGCGAAAGTTTTTTTATATTATATTTTTTATAACATTTTTCTTTGTAGGTAGTAATGCAGTAAATGCGGCGACTATTAAAGATGGCGTTTATACTATTCAAAGTGCGATTGCAAGTAAAGTGGTTGATGTTGATGATGCAAAAGCTAAAAATAAAACTAATGTGCAGTTATATGGATCTAATGGCACTAATGCACAAAAATGGAAAGTAACTAATATTGGTAATGATACTTATGAAATTGCTAGTTTAGTTGATGAAAATTTTGTTTTAGATGTTGATAATGCTGGAAAGAAAAATAAAACTAATGTACAAATATATAAAAGAAATAATACGAATGCTCAAAAATGGACTTTAAAATATGCGGGTGATGGTTATTATTATATTATTTCTAAATGTAGTGGTTTATATCTGGATGTTGATAATGCTGGTAGTGCGAATAAAACAAATATTCAGACATATAAAGGAAATGGAACTAAAGCTCAAAAGTTTAAATTTATTGAACTAATTGATGGTGAAAAATCAATTGAAGATGGCTTATATAAAATTACTAGTAATTTAAATAATGCTAAAACAATAAATGTAATAAACGGAGATACCAAAACAGAACTCCGTGATATGTCTAATGATTTATCAAATATTTGGCGAGTTAAATATTTAGATAATGGTTATTATAGTATAATTTCTTATTTAGATGAAAATAAAGTGTTAGATGTTAGTGGTGGTAATTCTGCAAATTATACGCCAGTTCAAATTTATAAAAATAATGGAACAAAGTCCCAAAAATGGATTATTAAAGATTTAGGTGATGGAAATTATAATATTATTTCGGCTATTGATCATAAATATTTAGATGTTAATAATGCGGAAACTAAAAATGGTACAAAAATTCAAATTTATCAAGGAAATGCCACTAATGCTCAAGCATTTAAATTTACTAAAGTTGAAGAAGAAGTAATTCCTGAAGGTTATTATACTTTAAATAGTTCGCTTGACGAAACTAAAGTAGTATCTGTAAATGGTGAAGTACCACGAAATAGTGCTAATGTTCTTCTTAGAACTGATAACAAT
>CALVIK010000046.1 GCA_944329545.1 uncultured Bacilli bacterium | reverse complement strand
CTTGTTTTTCTGCTACGTTATCTAAATCAGTACTTTTTTGGTTGTAAGCTTTAGACAAGTTATCATATTCTACTTGCTCATTATTTAATTGTTCTTCGGTTTTAACTTTAATACTTAATTTTTCTTTCAATTTTTTTAATTTATTTTGATAATTAATAGTTCGTATGTGAAGATTGGCAAAATCAATTGGTGTAGTTATATTTTCTTTTAAATCCTTTAAAGCAATACTTGGTTCTTTGAATTTTAATTGTTGCGATAAATCATTAATTTCATCTTGAATCTCTTCAATCATTTTTTCTATTTTATCAAGTTCATCGGTTGATTTTTTTATTTCGTTTTTTAGATCAGTAGCTTTCGATTTTTTATTGTCCATATTTCCTAATAAATTTTCTTTTTGTGTTTTTTGTTTTAAACAAAAATCTTTTAATTGTTGTAATCTAACGACTCTATTTTCTAAATCTTTACTATTTAAGTTTTCTTTTTGTCTTTCAAAACGATTAAGTTCAATCTCCAATTCTTCTAATTTATGACGTAATCGAATTAATTCAGCTTGTTTATTTTTTAGGTTTTCTTCTATTTGCTTTTTATTTTTTAAGATATCATTTTTTTCTTTATATTTTGTCAGATAATTAATAGCCTTGCGATATAGATGCGTTTCATTATAAGCTGTATAACTTCTTAAAAGATAAGAAATATTTTTTACATCTTCATCTAATTTATCAATTTTTTCTTTTGTTTTATCCATATCCTCAATCGCCTCTGATAAAGGACGTAAATCTTCTTCACTTAACGGTTGTAAAACACCGTTTAAAATATTCATTAATTTGGTAGGTTTGTATTCTTTAGATAATTTTGGACTACGAAGTTGTAACAAAACATTAATAAATTCATCATAAGAATCTAAATTAGGAAACCCAAATAATAAATTATTAACCATTTTTTTATAATCTTTAGTTGTTTCTACCAAAATATTTTCCACACCTAAACTTATCCTTAGTTCATTCTTAGTAAGGGGTATTTTATCGTGATGATTTTTATAAAGAAATATATCTTTACCTACTCTTCTACCATCTTGTATAGCAAAGCCCCAAAAATCGATAGGTCGCCCTTTTTTAGCGTGCAATCCCATCCCGATGGTAATGTATTTTTCTTTTTCTTCCATGTATACTTCCATATAAAGATAAGCAGTAGCTTCTTCTTTTTGTTCACTATCGATGCCACCTAATAAATAAGCTTCCATATGTTTATCAGTTCCCCCAAAAGGATCTAGCCTAGCGGGACTTTTATTACCATCTAAAATAACAGGAATAAACGATTGCATCGTAACTGATTTTCCAGTTCCGTTACTTCCTCTTAAAAGAAGTTTACCATCGTAAAAATCGAATTCCTCATCGTCATATAACCAAAAATTAATTAAACCAATTCTTGTAACTTTACTCATTTGTTACCTCCATTTCTAATTGAATCATACTAGGCTCTTTAAGCTTTGTTGATTTACCTAAAAAACGATAGACAGTTGGTAATACAATTATATCTTGTTCCGTTTCTTTAATAAAATTAAATTTAAGTAAAAAATCTATTACTTCATTGTAGTATTTTTCAAAACTTAAATCTAAAATATTTTTACTAAAATAATCTTTTTTATTTTCTCTTAATTTTTCAATGATTTTTTTAAATTCTGATTTTAATATTTTAAAGCTTTCATCTTCACTTAAAGGAATATTATTGTCTTTAGCAAAATTAATAATATCTTGATTCAAAAGTAAAATAATATCACTAATTTTTTTAGTATTGGGAAAATACTCTTTTTGCATACTATTTTCACTAGCATAAACTAAACTTAAATTTTTGGTTATTTCTACTTCCATAGCAATATTATCTTTAATTTCATTTTCAATTACTTTATGCATTTTCTTTAAATAATCTTCTTCTAAATTAGTCAAATCACTCTTATGAACCGCTGGCGAATATAATAAATGACGGTAGACTTTATATCTTCGCATATCTTGAAAATTAATATTATCTTCTTCATAAGTTAAAAAATCACTTGGTTTGCTAAATTCCGTAATATCAGTATCAAAAACAGGAATAAGATAATTAGCTAAACCAGTTGTTTCATATAAAGCTTCGGCTTTAATATCATCTTCAAATTTGATATTTTGTCGTTCATTTAAAATAACAATATAATTTTCTTCTAAATAATTTAAAACCCGAATTAAACTTTTACGATGACTACTTAAATTCCAATCAGGAATATTATTTAATTGTAAAGTTATGGCAATATTTTTTATATTATCAATTAAAGAAGATAATATAAAACGATCTCCCTTAGTCTTATCTTCTAAAAATAATAATAATATAAATAGTAAAACATAATCAAAAGGAGTTTGAAAACTATCAATTCCCATATTGCTATTTGATTTAGCAGGAATTTTTTCTAATTTAATAAAACGATCGTGAATAATTAATTTATTTCCTAGATTTTTATTGACAAAATTCTTGATTTTGTGTTGGTTTTGTTTTAAAAAATAATAATCATCTCGCTCTTTATCCTTAGTAATCCAAAAATTATTTAAAAGTAAATCCATTTCTTTACTAATATTATCCACTTATCTCACCTTCAAACTCGATTGTTAATTCATTCATAAAAAAATCACCGTCAAGACATTTTATCTTGCATATATCATCTTTAATTATTAAATTATAGCTATAACCAAAAACAGGATCAACTCCTTTTAATAAAACATTTTTTTCTAATTTGTCGATTTTCTCTAAAATTTTAAATAAAAAACGCCTTTCTTTAAAGCTTAAAGTTACTTCACCATTTAAAGTTATTTTCTGCTTATTTATAAATCTTTTTAATGCTTCTCTCTCTTTTTTTTCATTTTCTAAATATTCTTTTAATAATTTCTCTTTTTCTAATGTTTTATCCTTAATAATTTCTCTTTCTTTGATAAGTTTTTCTTTTCTTCGCATGGGATCAATCGTTATTAGAATAGGTTCGACTTCATAGCTAGGAACAATTGAATC
>CALVIK010000045.1 GCA_944329545.1 uncultured Bacilli bacterium | reverse complement strand
TGACTGGTTATATTTTATTAAAGCAAAATGCTAATTTGTCTTTAGAAGATTTTAGAAAAATAGGGGAAGTTAAAGATAAGCCTAATGATTTAAGCGCTTTAAACTATGTATTTAATTATATTCAAAGTACTCCTTTAGAAGATTCTAAGGAAACAATTAGTTGTTCTGATTTTCATCAAAAAGCAAAAGTTAAAAATTTATTTTTTAAAAACAAAGTCAAAAAAACTTATTAAAATGGAGGTATATATGGAAGATGCTTTGCAAACGATAGAACAAAAATTAAAATTAGTAAAAGGAAATAAATTTTTAATTGGTTATATTTCACATATAGGTCATAAGCAAACAAACGATGATGCTACAGGTTTTTTGCTACATCCACAAAAAGATTCTTTAAAAATATTTGTTGTGGCTGATGGAGTATCTTCTAGTAAAAATGGAAGTAAAGCAGCTAGTTATTTAAAGGATGAACTTTTAAAATGGTTTAGTGAATTAAGTCCAGCTTATATCAACACTATGGCTACTTTAAAATCAGTTTTTTGGGGCAAGATTAGAGAAATTAATAAAGAATTAATCGAAATGTATAATGGCCTTGGGGAGACAACTTTAGTGTGCGCTATAACTGGTGATCAGGAAACTTTGATTGCCTCTTCTGGTGATTCTAGAGGTTATGTTATTAGCGATAACACTTTAAAGCAGTTGACGGCGGATCACTTGGTCTGGTATCAGTATAATGACCCAAAATCAATTGAAAAAGATGATTTGCGTTTTTTGATAGGTAATAGTTATATTAGCCATAGTATTGGTCGTAGTCTTCAAGATTATCGTCCAGATGTTATTACTATTTCTAATGATGATTATTCAGCTTTATTATTATTTACTGATGGTGTGACTGATATTTTGTCAGATGAAAAGATTAAATTTATTTACGATCATAATTTACCAAAAGATGTTTTAATTAAGATTATTAATGAAGCTGTCAATGCGATGCCAGAATTAATATCTCCAGTGGCGCGGCAACGGTTTAAAGATAGAAGTTATATGATAAATGATTATACAGATCCTGGTAAAGATAATGCCACAATGCTTCTTTATAAAAAATTATAAGGAGAATTTATGGAAATTAGGTTACAAAAAATAGCTGATTATTTAGGGTATTCTTATCAGCCGCCCGCTTTGAAACTTATTAAAAAAAATAAATTTAATATATTATGTATGGCGCTGACAAATCAAGGTCAAAGAGAAAAAAATGAGGATTATTATAAAATTATTTTTCATCCTTTAGACGATAGTTTAATGATGGTACTTATTGCTGATGGTGTTGGGGGTTATAGTAATGGTGATATTGCTTCTTTTTTTGCTTGTGAAAGTTTAAATGATTTTTTTCAAAATAGTTCTTTAGATGATATAAACGATACAAAGTTATTTAGTCAAAAAATAAAAGAAACTTTAGCGCAAATAAATGAAAAAATACTAGAAGTGCCTTATTATATAGGGGAAACCACTTTATCAGGAATAGTTATAAATAAGAATGATATTATTATGATTCAAATAGGTGATAGTAGAATTTATACTTATGATGAAAGTTTAAAACAAGTAAGTGTGGATGAATCTGATGCTTATGTCCTTTATCAAAAAGGTTTACTTTTGAAAGATGATATTCGTTTTGTGGCTGGTAATAATTATATTAACAATGCTTTAGGTGATAGATTTTATAAACAAGCGCCTTTATCCATAATTGCTAAAAATAAAGTTAAAGCGCTTCTTTTAACAACTGATGGTATAACGGATATTGTTTCTGACAAAGTATTAAATCAAGTATTTGCGGAACATTTTATTTCAAATCCAGAAAAAATATTAGAAATTGTTATTGACAAAGCTATAAATGGGCCTAAAGAAATTATCAGTGAAGAGATAGATGATAGAATATATCAAGCTTCAGAATCTTCTTTATATGAGACTATTCCTGGTAAAGATAATGCTACGGCAGTTTTAACTTTAATTTAATCATTTGACATAAATCAAATATTAGTGTATAAAATATAATGATGAAAAGGAGGAGCTCATGGCCAAAAAATTAGTTATAGTGGAATCACCAACAAAAGTTAAATCGATTAGTAAATATTTAGGAAGCGATTATATTGTTTCTTCTAGTAAAGGACATATTCGTGATTTATCAACAAAAGGTAAATTTGGTTTAGGTGTTGATGTCGATAATCATTTTAAACCAGATTATAAAGTTATTAAAGGTAAAAAAAGCGTTATTAATGAATTAAAAAAAGAAGCGGAAAAAGCGTCAAAAGTTATATTAGCAACCGACCCTGATAGGGAAGGAGAAGCTATTAGTTGGCATTTATATGATGCTTTAGGTTTAACTGATGATAAGTATAGTCGCGTTACTTTTAATGAAATTACGCCGAAAGTTGTCAAAGAAGAAATTAATCATGAACGCAAAATTGATAAAAATTTAGTTAATAGTCAAGAGGCAAGAAGAATATTAGATAGAATTATTGGTTTTCGGTTAAGTAAATTTATTAAATCAAAAACTGATGGTAGTAGTGCCGGTCGCGTGCAAAGTGTTGCTTTAAAATTAATTGTCGATAGAGAACGCGAAATTGCTGCTTTTCAAAGCGAAGAATATTGGACAATCACGGCAGATTTTAATGATTTTAGTGCTGATTTATTTAATTATAAACATAAAGATATTAAAGTAAATAATGAAAGTGAAGCCAACGATATTTTAAATAAATTATCAAAGGCTTTTGAAATTGAAAGTATCGACAAAAAAGTAAAAAGTAAAAATTCTAAAGCGCCATATATCACAAGCACCCTTCAACAAGACGCATCTAACAAATTAAATATGTCTTCTTCAAAAACTATGATGGTCGCACAAAAATTATATGAGGGAATTGATTTAGAAGATGAAACTGTTGGTTTAATTACTTATATGCGTACTGATTCTATCAGGCTTTCTAATGATTTTATTGGTGAAGCATTTGCATTTATTGAAGGAAAATATGGTAAAGAATATACTGGGACAGTTAAAAAAGCAAAAAATACTGACAATGTTCAAGATGCTCATGAAGCAATTCGTCCAACAAGTATTAAAAGAACACCTGAGAGTGTTAAGCCATATTTAACTAATGATGAATTTAAATTATATCGTTTGATTTATTACCGGGCTTTAGCCAGTCTTATGGCTTCAGCGAAAGTTGAGGGAACAACCGTTATTTTGAACAATAATGATTACCAATTTAAAGCAACGGGTCAAATAATTGTCTTTGACGGATATTTAAAAGTTTATCGTGATTATGAAGATACTAAAGATATTATTTTACCGCCTTTTGATAAGTATCAATCTAATATTATTGTTTCTAATGATATTACTAAAAAACAACATTTTACAGAACCACCAGCTCGTTATACGGAAGCGTCACTTATTAAGGCTTTAAAAGAATCTGGTATTGGTCGTCCTAGTACTTATGCGACAATTATTAGTAATATTAAAAAAAGAGGCTATGTTAATTTAGAAAAGAAAAAATTTATTCCGACAGATATTGGTTTTGAAGTTACTGATCGTCTGCAAGAGTGTTTTGCGAATTTAATTAATGTTGAATATACGGCTAATATGGAAAATGATTTGGATAAAATAGCTGAAGGAAAAGAAATTTGGTATGAGGTTTTAGAGGACTTTTATAAAGAATTTGAGCCAACCGTAGAAGATGCTTTAGAAAAACTTCCAAAAAAAGAAGCGCCAGAAACTGGAGAAATGTGTCCAGAGTGTGGGCATCCTTTAGTTATTAGAAAAGGAAGGTATGGAGAGTTTGTCGCTTGTAGTAATTTTCCAAAATGTAAATATATAAAACAAGAGCCAAGAACAGAAAATATTATTTGCGCCTGTCCTAACTGTGAAGATGGAAAAATAGTAGAAAAAAGAAGTAAAAGAGGGAAACTTTTTTACGGTTGTAATAACTGGCCAAATTGCCAAACCGCTTATTGGGATAAACCTACTGGTGAAAAATGTCCAGAGTGTGGCAGTATGTTAACAGAAAAAAATGGCAAGGTAAAATGTAGTAACTGCGATTTTAAAAAGTAGTTGCTTTTTTTGAAATTAAAGAGGTGAAAATAGTGCAAAACAATGTTTCTAGTATAGTTAATATAAAAAACAAAAAACTTAGTAAAAAAATATATCGCTTAAATAAATTTTTGTTAAAGCAAGAAGAAAAAGTGGCTTATGCTTATAAAAATTTAGAAACAAACGAAATGTTTTCGTTTAATTTAAATACTTGTTTTTATAGTGCTAGTGTTATAAAAATATTAGTTTGTTTGTATATTTATAAGCAAGCAGAAATAAACATGGAAATTTTACAAACAAAATTAAAACTAAAAGATGAAGAATTTAAAGATGGCAGTGGGGTTTTAAAAAACAATAAAAAAAAGAAAGAATACACAGTTAAAGAACTGGTTTATTATACTTTAAAAGAAAGTGATAACACAGCTTATATAAAGTTAGTCAATTTTGTCACTAAAGAAAAATTAAAAGCATATGGTTTATCACTAGGTGCTACTCATACTTTAGAAGGTAAAGATTCTTTTGGAATAATTAATGCTAGTGATGTGATTATTTATTTAACACATTTATATAATTATTTTAAGACGGATACATCACTTAGTAGGGAATTAAAAACGGCAATGTTAGAGCCATCTTATCAAATTATTGAGGCTAAAAATATTGGTTATAATGTTTTTGCGCGAAAGTATGGATGTTATGGTGTTGCTTATCATGAAGTAGGAATTGTTTATGACAAAGTTCCTTATATAGTTGCCATTTTAACACAGAAAAATGAATTAAAAAACAAAAGAAAATATATTAATAAAGTGGTTAAAAAAATTAATAAAATTCATACATTATGGAAAAAAACAAACGCTAATTAAAAAGCAAGAATTTATTTGCTTTTTTCTTTTAAAATAAGGTATAATTATTATGAGGTGTTAAAATTGAAAGAAGGTCGAAAAATATATTCGTTACTTTTAAAAAGTAATGATAATAATTATTATCAATTAAAAATAGGTGATGATTATCGCCATGCTTTAGCGGTTATTGATGCTTATACTATGGAGTTTGCTAGTAAAGAGTTATTAATTGAAGGAAGAAGCTGGGAACTACAAGTACCAATATTGGATGCCAAAATAATTTATCAAAAACAAGGACAAACCAAAATGCTTGAGCCAGTTTTTGCTGATGATGAAGAGCTTTGGCATTTAAGAAAATACTTTGGTAAAAGTAGTGCGATTGACACTAATGACCCCGCTAAAGTAGCAGCAATTCATGCGTTTTCTCTCAAACTTTTAACAGAATATCAAACTAATCCTGATATGAAAACTGGTTTTGATAAATATGGAGATTTTCTTGTTCGTGAAAGTTTGCGCAATAATGATCTTACTGCGTTAATTTGTCGATTATGTGAATACCGTAAATTAAGACAAACAATTATTTTAAAAAAGCAAATAAAAAAAGGGCAAGTAACTAATGTTTTTCCAAAAGTTGTTTCTCTAGCTGATGCTAACATTATTAAAAGTGATGTTAGGCTTTTAGAAATAACGGAAAGGGCAATAAAAGAGCAGCAAACAAAAAAAACTGATGATAAAGTTTTATCTAAAGCGGGGGCTTTAAAACTTGAAGAACTTTATGACAGGAGAGATGAATTACTAAAATCTTTAGATATTAAAGAAGATAAAAATCAAGTGTCTGGACAAACGAAGATGATGTTTTAATGAAAGAAGTCGAAAAATTTTTAATTTATATTCAAAATCGAGGCTTTTCTTTACATACATATAACAGCTATGAAAAAGATTTAAAAGATTTTATAGCTTATTTTAATAATAAAAAGCTTAAAGATATTACAGTAGGAGATATTCGCTTTTATATAAGAAGCTTGTATGATAGAAAATATAAAGTAGCAACTATCGCTAGACATATCAGTACTTTAAAAAGTTTTTATAAGTATTTAGAAAGCGAAAATATAATTTCTTTTAATCCAATGGTTTTAGTTAGTAATCCGAAAAAGGATAAAAAATTACCAAATTATTTGAATTATGAAGATTTAGAAAAGTTGTTAAATACCCCAGATATTAATAACAAATGGGGGCTTAGAGACGCTTTAATATTAGAAATGCTTTATTCTACCGGTATTCGCGTTAGTGAACTTGTTAACATTAAAATAAAAGATATTGATTTTAATGCTAGAAAGATTTTGGTTTTTGGTAAAGGTCGAAAAGAGCGCATTGTTTTTTATGGTTCTAATTGTGCTGATTTGTTGGAAAAATATTTACAAAAACAGCATGAAAATTATTTATTTACAAATACTAAAGGAAATAGGTTAAACGAAAGAACAGTTAGACAAATTGTTAGCGATACAGCTTTAAAAGCTCATATAAATGTTAAAGTAACACCGCATACTTTAAGACATACTTATGCTACGCATTTATTAAACGGCGGAGCTGATTTAAAAAGCGTTGGTGATTTATTAGGCCATGAAAGTTTATCGACAACAGGTATATATACTCATGTTTCTAATGAAAGATTAAGACAAGTTTACTTAAGTACACATCCGAGAGCTAAAAAGAACTAGGAAAAAATAGTAAAATCTGCTATAATTATAAAGAATAAAAGGAGGCTTATTATGGAAAAGTATGTTTATTTATTTAATGAAGGTAATAAAGATATGCGTGAATTATTAGGCGGTAAAGGCGCTAATTTAGCAGAAATGATAAATATGGGCCTTCCAGTTCCTAATGGTTTTACAATAACGACAAAATCTTGTAACCAATATTATGCCAATAATGAAAAAATAAGCGGGGAGTTACAAACCGAAATATTAGATAATCTGCACAAATTAGAAAAAATAACGCAAAAAAAAATAAATGATAGTAAAAATCCATTATTGCTTTCAGTTCGTAGCGGGTCACCGGTTAGTATGCCAGGAATGATGGATACGATTTTAAACTTAGGTTTAAACGATGAACTTGCTAAATCTTTAGCGACAACTGAAGCTAATAAACGCTTTATATATGATTCTTATCGCCGGCTTATTATGATGTTTGCTAATGTCGTTAAAGGAGCTGATAAAGATGAGTTTGAAAAAATCCTAATAAATAAAAGAAAACAAAAAGGTGTTAGTAATGATTTAGATTTAACTGCTGAAGATATGTACGATATTGCTATGGATTATAAAGATTTATATCAAAAACTTTTAAACGAATCTTTTCCGCAAGATATCAAAACCCAATTATTAGAAGCGGTGGCAGCTGTTTTTCGTTCTTGGCACAACGAAAGAGCCAATATATATCGCCGGTTAAACAATATTAGTGATAGTTTAGGAACGGCCGTTAATGTCCAAATGATGGTTTATGGTAATTTAACAGATAAATCTTTAACTGGTGTCGCTTTTTCAAGAAATCCGGCTAATGGTGAAAATAAACTGTATGGGGAATTTTTAGAAAAAGCGCAAGGAGAAGATATTGTCTCTGGGGTGCGAACACCTAAATCTATTGAAGCGATGGAAAGAGATTATCCAAATATTTATAAAGAATTAAAGGATATTGCTAAACTTTTAGAACACCATTATCAAGATATGCAAGACATGGAATTTACAGTAGAAGATGGAAAATTATATATTTTACAAACGCGAAATGCTAAAAGAACAACTTTAGCGGCTTTAAATGTTGCTACTGATATGGTAAAAGAAAATTTAATTACTAAAAAAGAAGCCTTAATGAGAATAAGTCCGAACAAATTAAACGATTTAATACATCCATCATTTGAGGAAAATAGTTTAAAAGAAGCAAAATTAATAACCTCAGGTTTACCAGCTTCGCCAGGAGCAGTAAGTGGGAAAATTTATTTTGATGTTAAAAGCATAGTTTTAGCTAGCAAAAACAATATTTCTGCAATTTTAGTTAGAAGTGAAACATCGCCAGAAGACATTGAAGGCATGAATGTGGCTGCAGGAATTTTAACAGTTAGTGGTGGGATGACTTCTCATGCTGCGGTAGTAGCTAGAGGTCTTGGCCGAGTATGTATTAGTGGTTGCCATGAAATTATTGTTAATGAAGAAAAAAAAGAAATGATTATCAATGGTAAAGTTTATAAAGAGGGGACTGAAATTTCTTTAGATGGTTTAACTGGTAATGTTTATGAAGGTGTAATTGCAACTAAAGAAAACAGTTTAACTGATAATTTTTCAGAATTTTTGTCTTGGGCTAAAGAAATAAAAACGCTTGGTATCAGAGCTAATGCCGATACGCCAAAAGATGCGGAAAAAGCAATTTTGTTAGGTGCTGAAGGTCTTGGTCTTTGTCGAACTGAGCATATGTTCTTTGAAGAAGACAAAATATTTGCTATGCGGAAGATGATTCTAGCACAAAATCAAGAAGAAAGATTAAACGCTTTAGATGAACTTTTAGTTATGCAAAGAAAAGATTTTGAAGGTTTATTTACTGTTATGAAAGGAAAAACAATTATTATTAGGTATTTAGATCCACCTTTACATGAATTTTTACCAAAAGAAGCTAAAGAAATTACTAAATTAGCTAATTATTTTAAAAAGAGTAAAGAAGAAATTATGAAAATTATTGACAATTTAAAAGAAACAAATCCGATGATGGGACATCGTGGATGCCGACTTGCTATTACTTATCCAGAAATAGCTATGATGCAAACAAAAGCAATTATTGAAGCGGCTATAAGTGTCAAGGCTAAAGGCATTGAAGTTTGTCCGGAAATTATTATTCCTCTTGTCAGTGATATTAATGAATTTAAATATTTAAAAGATGTTGTCAATAATACTGCTAAAAAAATCATGAAGCAAAACAAGGTAAATATTAATTATAAAATTGGCACCATGATAGAAGTGCCTCGTAGTGTAATTCAAGCTGATTTAATCGCGCAGGAAGCTGAGTTCTTCAGTTTTGGAACAAATGATTTAACCCAATTTACTTATGGTCTTTCAAGAGATGATGCGGCATCTTTCTTAAATGATTATTATGATAAAAAAATATTTAATTTTGACCCCTTCAAAACAATTGATCAAAATGGCGTTGGTAAATTAATGATAGTAGCGAAAAAGTTAGCTAAAAAAACTAATCCTCAAATTGAATTAGGAATATGTGGTGAACATGGAGGCGATGAAAGAAGTATAGAATTTTGTCATAAAATAGGCCTTAATTATGTTTCTTGTTCGCCATACCGGGTTCCCGAGGCGATTTTAGCTGCTGCTAGAGCGGCTATTCGAGGTGAACAATGAAAATTTTTTGCATTGGACATATAACTTTTGATATTACTTTTCCTGTGGATAGTTTCCCTTTAGAAAATAAAAAAACCCGTTATTTTGAAAAAACAGAATGTGCTGGAGGCCCAGCTAGTATCGCGGCTTTTTTGCTTGGAAAATGGCAACTAAAACCATATATTGTTGGTTTGGTGGGAACCGACAATTATGGTGAAAAAATAAAAGAGGAATTTATTTTAAATGGTGTTAATACTAAATATTTGTCTTTGGATAAAAATGCCGAAACTTCTCACGCTTTTATTTTAGCCAATAGAAGTAATGGTTCGCGTACTATATATTCTTATGTTCCTAAAAATAATCATTTAATGCCTTTAGTGTTAAAAGAAAAACCTGATATTATTTTAATGGATGGACATGAATATGCCGCTAGTAGGAAATTGTTAGATGAATATCCTGAAGCCATTTCTATTTTAGATGCGGGTAGAAGTAAAAAAGAAGTTGTAAACTTAGCAAAAAGAGTTAATTATGTGGTTTGCTCTAAAGAATTTGCAGAAGAAGTAAGTGGTCATAAAATTAATTTTCAAGATAATAGTACTTTAATTAATATTTATCAAAGTTTAAAGGAAAAGTTTCAAGGTAATTTAATAATTACTTTAGAAGAAAATGGCTGTTTATACAGTATAGATGGGAAAATAAAAATAATGCCAACGATAAAAGTCAAAACAATTGATTCTACAGGAGCTGGAGATATTTTTCATGGAGCTTTTACTTATGGAATTGCCCAAGGTTTTGATTTAGAAAAAATTTTAAAAATAGCTAGTATTGCAGCAGCTTTATCCGTAACTAAAGTTGGTGGTTATAAATCTATTCCCACTTTAGAAGAAGTAGAGAGTGTGTATCATGAAGTTTGTTGATTTAATGTTTACAGATAGATTTCCCCATCTTGATTTACATGGTTATGATCGCGAAAGTGCGCGAGTTTTAATTAATGATTTTATTGATGATAATATAAAAATGGGAAATGAAATAATTGTGATTGTTCATGGCCTAGGTTCAGGGATTATTAGAAAAGTTACTTGGGAAGTTTTAAAACAAAATAAAAATGTAGTTGATTATAAAAGTGATTACAATAATAGAGGGGCAACAATAGTTCAAATAAAACCATAAAATGGTTTTTTTTATGATTTGACTTTTATCAAAGATTGTGCTATTATAACGGCGTATTTAGAAGGGGGGAGTTTTATATGTATAAAGAAAGGCATTCTATTTTTTCCGTGAAAAAAGTTATTTTAGCAATTTTAATTATTGTTTTAGTTTTCTTTGTTTTAATGTGGCTTTTTCCAACTAAAAGTTATTTAAATAGTAATGGTGAAGAAACTTCAGTAACTAAAGTTTTTAGTGAAAATATTAATTTAATGAAAGAAGCTGCTATTAGTTATTATACAGATGAGCGTTTACCACAAAATGTAGGTGATAAAGAAAAAATGACTTTGGCTGATATGCTTAATAAACATTTAGTCACTGAACTTGTTGATAGTAATAACGAAATGTGTGATAATAAAACTTCATATGTTGAAGTAACTAAAGAAGAAAATGAATATTTGATGAAAATTAACTTATCTTGTAAAGATAAAACAGATTATATAAATACGCATATGGGAAGCTATACTTATTGTGTAGGGGACATATGCGAAAAAAAAAATAAACTAGTAGAAGAAACACTAGAAAATACTTCAGAAACAACAACTCAAGATGTAAGTACTAATGTAGATAAAAAATGTGAATATACCAAAACTATTATGACTTATGGTAATTATGGTTCTTGGTCTGCTTGGACTAAAAATAAGGTTAGTCCTAGCAATACTAGAAAAGTGGAAACTAAAACTGTTAAAGAGCAAACTGGCACTAATAGAAAAACTTATACAACTGAAGCTAGATATTCAGCTAGCCGGCAAATGATAAATGGTCAGATAGTATATGTATGTTCAAATGAATATAATAACCCTGGCAAGTATCAGGTAGCTGTTGCTTGCACCAAAACAGTGAAAGTGTATAAAGATACGCCAATTTATAGTAATGTTACTTATTATAGATATCAAGATCGTCAAATTAATTATCAAAAAGTAAAAAAATGGGATGATTGTAATAGTAATTTAATAAATCAAGGTTATAAAAAAACCGGAAACAGCAGATAATGCTGTTTTTTTAATTTTTTTAAAAATAAAAAGGGATTTTAAATTTTATCTCTTATAATATATATAGAAGGG
>CALVIK010000044.1 GCA_944329545.1 uncultured Bacilli bacterium | reverse complement strand
AAAACGTCTGAAACAAAATAATCATACTCAATTATTAATGCAAAAACCATACTAAAAATAAGGAAATTTTAAAAATTAAATAAAGTAAAATATAATTAATAACTTTATAAAGCCTAAAATTACCATTTTTATCTTCTAACTTTTTTGCTAAAAATCCAGTTATAAAAATAAAAAGCGGCATATGAAAAATGTATATAAATAAATATATTCCATTCATATAATTTATATCAAGCTGACAACCAATTACATGACCGACAACAACTAAAAGAATTAAAATAAATTTTAAGTTATCATAAAATGATATTCTCGTTGTTTTTGTTTGCATACTACCAACTCTTCCTAGTTATTATCAATATAATCTTTTAATTGATTAATAAAGTTTACTGCATTACTTTTAAATTTTTTTGGTCTAAACTTTTTTTCTTCTTTTAAAACTTCATCTAATTTATCAAAATCATATAAAGGTAAAATATAACCTTGTTTACTAAATGTTTTTATAATTTGTAGTTGATGATCGTTTGTGTGTTCTTTATATTTTTCAAGTCTTGGTGCGGCTATTATTTTTTTACCATGTTTAAGACCATCATTTATTGATCCAACACCGCCATGGGTAATTAATAAACTACATTCATCTATATATTTATTAAACTCATCAGGAGATAACAAATCATAAACTTCCATATCTTTACTTGTAAATTTAGTATGTCCGCCTTGAACGATTACTTTTTCTTTAATATTACCATTATCTATTTGTTTTTGTATAGCATTAAGTAATCTTACAAAACTTTTATCTTGCGTTCCTAAAGTAACAAAAATCAATATATCCACCCCCAGCACTCTGCTTTAGGGTAAAGTTTTAACATACTTTCCCACTGTACTATAAATTTATCAGCAATAGGATAAACTAGTTTTCCGGCCAAAGTTTTCGTTTCACTATTAGCAAAAGTTTCAATAAAAATTATTTTACTTCTAAACAACTTGCCAATATAACACATGGGAACTGCTGTATGAGTTCCAGTAGTAACAATATATTTTGGCCGATATTTTATGAATAAAACTAAACTTTTAAAGCAATTATAAGTAAATTTAAAGAGATATGAAAACAAATGATCTTTTGTTCCATACACTAAGAAAGACACTTTAGGAAATTTGTTTTTTAAACTAATATTTGATTTTGTTTTTTCTGTAACCAAACAATAATCATAATTTTCAAATAAAGGTTTTAACTGCATTAGTTCATTTAAATGTCCCCCGGTACTTGAAATAAACATTACTTTTTTCATTTACATCACTCTTTTCTACCAATGACTTTTTTATCAAAATAATCATTAACAGCATTATTACTACAATTATTATCTTCGGTAATAATGCAAGCTTCAGTGCCAAATAATAAATATGGTTTGGCGGTTAATGGTTTTACAATTACTTCATCGATTTTTTTATTAGTATATTTATCAAACCTCGATTGTTGTTCAACTTTAAAAGTTTTAGCCTCTCCGCTTGTAAGTTCCCTAATCGCTTCATAAGTTGTACTATTGTAATATACATTATTTCCAAAAAAGCCTACAAAAACAATAACTATGATAGGAAAAACAAATTTTAATTTACTATTAATTTTACCCAAATTAATTATTTTTTTATTTAATAAATATTTAAGTAGTAACACCATATTAATAAGTAATAAAATAACATAAATAACATAAATAGTGTTGTATACTCTACCCGCACCAAAACTACCAGTAGCAAAATAAACAATGCTATACATGCCACATAAAAGAATATAAGATAGAAGTGGAATTACTAACATTTTCTTGCTAATAACTATTTTCCATTCTCTAATACTTGGATATAGACAACATAACATTAAAATAATAAATAAAATTAATGAGAAACTCGTAAAATCACTCAAAAAACCAAATGATTTTCTAAATGTTTCAATAATTGTTCCCACAAAATCTGCTTCCATACCAAGTGCGCCCGCTCTAATGGCCGTTCCAGGTGATGTAATATTATAAACAAATCCAATTAAACCAATTATAAATGGAATAATAAGTAATCTTTTCTTTTTCTTAATAAAACTAACTATTACTACTATAAAGCCTACAAAAAGTCCTGCAAAAGCTGTGATATGATTACCACCAGATAATAAGAACATTAAAACGCTTAATAATATTAATCTAAACACATTTTCTTTTTGGTTATTATATAAACTGATATATTCTGCCCATATAACAAATAACAAGCCTAGAAAAAACAAATAGTTAACAGCTCCATTATACCAATAAAATGCCTCATATGGGTCTGGCATAGTTTGAATTAAGAAAAACAAAACTAGAATTGTAAGAAAAATATGGTTGTTTCGGTTTTTAAATATATATTTATTAACTGATTTTATTAATAAATATATGCCTATAAATAAACTTGCAACTATAACTATCACTGTAATAAAGTAAAATTGTTCTCCAAAAATACCTGGTTGTAAGGCGAGAAGAAAAGCTGATGTATAAAGCCCTTGCCATGTTTGCATAAATTCCATCGATGTATTAAAAGCTGCTACCATTAAATCAAACATATTACCACCATTTAAAACAACATGATAAGTATCAATGGAATACGCATAATCATCAAAATTAGGAAAAGCATAAAAAGCTATTACAAAAACTGGTATAGTTATAAGAAACATTAAAATAATATAAATATAATTAGATTTAAGTTTTTGCATCATAAAATCTCCTTCTAATATAAAAGAATATATGCTTTATTGTTGTCAAAGACAATACTTTCTTCATCAAATTCATCATAATTCTTATCTTTAAAATATTCATTATATTTTTTCTTACTCATTGGTTTATATTCATATTTATTGTTACTATAAACATTAAAAGCACATTCCATCGCCCAGTCAACTGCCGGAACTCTAATATTGGCACCATTAGGATAGCCTGTATGATAATAATAAGCGACATCAGTATCTTTAGCATAGTAAACCGTTTTGATTTTTACATCATTTTCTTCTTGATAACTATCTAAAACTGAATAAATTTGATTTAAATAAGCAACATCATTTTTATATCTTTTTAAATCAATTTTAGTATTTGCAATAAACTGTCTAGCAAATAACGCAAATACAATTAGCATCACTACTAATAACCCATAAACAAAATATTTATAATCGAAATTTAAACGAATCACTAGAAAAATCATTAATATACTTGGAATTGCCATAAGTGTAAGGGTCATTCTAGCTGCTGTATAATTTTGCTCAGTATTCATAACAATATTTGGAATAAAAGGCGCTAGTAATGCGGCAGTTAATAAAAGAAGGATGATCATAATATTAATTTTTTTACCATCGTTTTTAATAACGCCAAATATAACAAACGCTAAAACAATAAGGCAAAGTATTAAATATATATTTTTATTGATAAATCCAAAGAAATTTAAGAAAACATCTGGAATTAAACTTGTAAAAATATATTCTATATTAGCTATTAAATCAATATGGCCCAGTTTAGTCGTTACTTCCCCAGTTACCATTAAAACTATTTGTAAAATTAAATACATGACCGCAAAAGAAAGTAAATAAGCAAGTAAAGAAACACCTATTTTTTTAAAGAAAACCAGAATATCTTTTTTATCGTTGTTAACAATATTGGTACTCGCAAATAAAATAACTAATATAAATAAATAACATAATATTCCTTGATAACAAATAATGCCTAAAATAGTAAATAAGAAAGCTAACAATATATTTTTAAGACCTAATTTATTTATATGACTTGCAGCTATTGTTACAAATAAAATACCAAGAGCAATAACAAAAGTTTCATCAACCATATATAATTCAATGGCAAGTGGATTATAGAAAAGTAAGAAACTACTTATTAAAAGTAAAGCTTGCCAAAAGAAATTTTGCGGTTTAATGTTTGTTTTAATCACATTATAAACTATCATAACAGCTAATGCTAAAAAGATATTAGCCATAAAAGCTGAAACAAAACTAAGTGAGTCCATTGGTAAATTAATAAAATTAAATAAAAGATAAAATAAGGCAGTAATAAGGCGACCATTTTGGCTAAACCAAAGAGCCGTATCACTATAACCATTATAAACAGTACAATAACTATCAAGATTATGTGTTACGGTAAATGCCGGAAAAGTAAAAATATTAGCCACACTAAATATAATAATAAATAATAAAATTTTATTTTTCATTTTTATCTTCCTTTCCTTTAACATTTTCGTAAACGACATAAGTAAGAAGGCCAAAGAACATTACCAAATACATCATTGGGCTGACCCAGCCAAAGACATGACCTGAATAATAAGCAATAAGCATACCAAGCATTGGGCTCATAAAACAACAGGCAGTCTTAAGTGATACATTCTTTTTAAAATTCATTAAGGCTATTATAATATTTTTAATTAGTAAATAGAAGTATGGCCCAATAAATAAAAGTAATCCAGCAATACCAAATAAATAATATTGATAATAATAATCACGCTCTAAATCAATGAAATTAAGAGTGTAACCTAAACCGAATATTTTATCGTTAGGATTATCGTTTCTTTCGGCTATTCTAGTTAAAATATCAGTTTTCATCTTTCTACTATCGTTATTTAAAGCTTTATCCCTTTTCGCACATTCAAGCCAAAATTCTTTATCGCCACTAACTGGATACATTTCAAGAAAATACTCATTAATCAAATATTCATATTTATATTTGTTTATCAAAGCATCAATATCTTTCTCATCGACATCTTCTAAATCCGTATAAGCTTGTTGATCTTTAACTGCAAAACTATAATTACCATCATTAAGTCTTCCCATCATAAATGGTGAGATGCACATATAAGCTGTGCATGCTAAAGCGGCAATACTAAATGTTGTTAAAAACCATTTGTTAATTTTATCTTTTTTAATTAAAATAACTAAGCCATAGCAAACTAAAGCCACAACACTTATAATAGCTGCACCAAAGGCCGCCGTTCTTGTTCCTAAAAGAACCATCGCTAAAAACTGTGCCACATATAAAACTATATTAAACTTTTTACCTTCTTTATAAAGTAAATAAATATTAATTGGCAAAAGCATGAATAAAATTGCGGAAAGTTCATTGGCAGAATCAAAGAAACCACGCGATGCCAGTTGCTTATAATCTCCTTGATATAAGAAATAATCAAACATATTATATAAAATATGATTATGCGTAGAATTATAAGAAATATAAGAAAGTTTTATAATATTTAAAGCAATAATACTAAAAGATATAATACCAATAATCCATTTTATTATTTTAAAATAATATTCTTTATTAAAAATATCTTTATTATGCAAAAGAACATATAAAAGCATAAGTGGTAGTACATAAACTCTTAATATATAAAAAGTTTCAGTAATTAAATTAAAATCAGCTTGCGGAAAAATGTTAGTATCAAATTTTATTATATTTTGATAATGTAAATAAATATAAAGTCCGGCTACCGCTAAATAAATTCCTAATTTTAGTATTTCTTTTAATTTAACTTTTGTCAGTGTAAGAATTAACGCTATACCGATCAACATAATGTTAACAAGCTCAATTAAAGTGATACCAAATATTTCAATATCTTTAAAAGCTGTTGTTCTAAGCATATCTAAAAATGGTAGTTGTATTAATAAAATTGTAATTAATATTTTGATTATTTTATCTCTCTTCACTTATTTCACCTCTTTAATTTTTGACCTAATTTTATTAATTTATACTTTTTATGATAAAAAAGCCTCATTAACAATTTTTCTTTTTTACTATTTTTTATTAAATATTTATTTCTATGCCATTTAGGAAATCTTTCTTTCATAAAATCAGCTATTTTATCAATTTGTTCATATTTATTAAAGCTATAAAAATTAAGCGAACCCAAATAAAGTAAATGATAAACAAGTAAATACTCTAGTTCATCTTTATAAGGCGTATTAATTAAATTATCATATAGTATTTGGCTAGCTTTAAAAATGTTTTCATATTTTGGATTATATTTTTGATCTCTCATTGTTGAATTTTCATGATGAACATAATGTAAAAAAGCTTTATTAAGATAATACACCTTTGGTTCGTCTTTAGCAAGACCAGGAATTACCGCAAAGTCTTCATAAATAATTCCCTCTGGAAAATAAAAGTTAATTTTGTTTAAAAATTTTGTTTCATACATTTTATTGCAAGGACCAGCCCCACAAAACAAATAATCTTTAACGGCGATTTCCTGGGAATTTTTATCGCCTAATATTTTTTTATATTGGTCAAGACCATTAGTTATAAAATAATCACAGCAAACAATGTTATAACCTTTACAAATTATTTCATACATCTTTTCACACATATTTAATTCTACATAATCATCACTATCTATAAACATGATATAATCACCAGTTGCTTTTTTTAAACCTAAGTTACGAGCACTAGCTTGTCCGCCATTTTCTTTATTAAATAACTTTACTCTTTTATCAGTTAAATATGAATTTATAATATTCTTACTACTATCAGTACTGCCATCGTTTACTAAAATAATTTCAATGTCTTTTAAAGTTTGATTTATTAAACTATCTAAACATTTTTTTAAATATTTTTCAGCATTATAAACAGGAACAATTATACTAACTTTACTCACTATCTTTCACCACTTTTTCATATATCTTATTAATAATTTCTTTGTCTTTTTTACTTGAAAATTTTCTAGCCCAAAAGCAATCACTATTTATAAGCAAATCATAATCATCTATAGTAAAGGTATAAGGCTCTCCCCTTTTCCAGTCAATATATCTTTTTATTCCTAAATAATCATCATTTTTTATACTATAAACATTTTTATAAAATTTACTATTATAAAGAATTGTTTGCACAAATAATTCGTCAGCACAATAGCTATATTTAAATATTTTTTTAACTTCTTTTTCTTTAGAAAGTAAATATTTTACAAATTCATCGGTAACACTTACCCAATTAGCACCTTTTCTAAAAGTATAATTCACTTTTTTTAACCGGTTAATTTTTAATTTTTTTTGAAATTTAATACTATGAAAATGAAATACTTGGAAAAACTTACATAATAACTTATTTTTGCTTCTTGCTAAATTAACAAATAAATGATAATATTTTACCCTTTCTATGGCACTTTCACTAATATTTTGATGGTTATCAAAACAAACAAATTCTTTTCCTTTATTCTTATCAAAAAAATCATGAACTGTTTTTTGATTAGTTAGTGGCATATCAGTACCAGAAAGCAAATGATAATAAGCATATTTTTTTTGACTTGC
>CALVIK010000043.1 GCA_944329545.1 uncultured Bacilli bacterium | reverse complement strand
TATTTCAATACCCCAGCCAATAACGGAATAAATAATAAATAGTAAAAAATAATGCTCTAAATGCACAAAACTCACCTCGTCATTATTTTAACATTTTCTTATTAAAGACGCAATTAATGTGCTATAATGGAAGTGGTGATGTATGATGTTAATTACAAAAGAAAGAGGTCCATATTTTTTACAAAATAAATCTTTTGGAACGGTTACAATTTCTGTGATGTTCCCCTATAAATACCAAGAAGATGATTTCATGAAAGTTCGGTTAATTAATGATGTCATAAACAGAAGTATGAATTATCAAACAAAACAAGATTTTAAAAACGCTATTATTAACAATTATATTATTTCATTATATGCTGACTATGAAAATTTTGAAAATACTTCTTACACTAAATTTATTTTAACTATTCCTAATCCGCAAAAACTAAAAGGTGTTTCTTTAGATAATTGTTTAAAGTTTTTGGCTGATTACATATATAATCCGTTTATCGAAGATAATGGTTTAGAAAAAAACGAAGTGGCTAAATTTATCGATATTTACCATAAAAACATTAAAGAAAGCAATAATTTAATCAATAAATATGCAAAACGCCGAGTTTTTGAAATTTGTGCGCCCAATACTAAACTATCTTCAACAATGGTTAGTCACGAAAAAGAATTAGATAAAATAACTCCTCAAAATTTATATAACTTTTATAAAGAAAAAATTATTAACGGAAACCCTTTTGTTTTTGTTATGGGTGATGTTGACAAGCAAGAAATGAATTGTTTAATAAACAAATATATTTTTAAAAAGAAAGAAACTACTATTCAAATTAGTAAACGACAAAATCATTTTTTAAAACCCAAAGAAGTACAAGTGATTACTGAAGAAAAAGATTTTTTTCAATCTTTCATAACTTTAGTTTATAAAGTTAAAGATATGACCGAAAAAGATCGCTATTCGTTAATCGCCATCGGCCTTTTACTAAATGACCAAGCATCACATATTTTATTTAAAAAAATACGCTTAGAAAATGATTTAGCTTACACAACAAGTGCCTTTTATCGTTCTTACTATGGTCTTTTAGCTTTAACCGCTCTTATCAACAAAACTTCTAAAAATAAGACTATTAAAACTTTTAATAAAGTTATTGAATTATTAAAAGATGAAAATTATATTACACCTCTACTTGAAAAAATTAAAAACTCCGAAAAAATTAACATGATTAGGGCAAAAGATAATAAAGCGGTTATTTTCAATAATTTTATCGATGAAACTTTAGATTTTGCTTTAAGCGATGAAGAACATTATCAAAGGCTTTGTGCGGTTACTGCTCAAGATATTAAAAAACTAGCTAATAAATTAATTTTAGATACGCAGTATTTTATAAGGGGGAAAAAAGATGCCAAATAATTTAACTAGTTATATTTTAGATAATGGTTTAACCGTTTATTTTTATAACGATAACACAAAACACACTGTTCATGCAGAATTAATTACTAAATATGGTGGAAAAAATAAAGATTTTATTTTTGAAGGCAAAGAATATCATACAAGTGATGGTATCGCCCACTTAATCGAACATTTTATTTGCGAACATGGCCAAGCTGGTAATTTTATTTCGCTAACTGGGGAGAACTTAATTTATAGTAATGCTCTTACTTATTTAAACAAAACTTGTTATTTTGTCGATGGTATAGAAAATGTTAAAGAAGCTTTAAAAATTATGCTGACAAATATTTATAATCCGATTTTTACTGATGAAAATTTAACTAAAGTAAAACACGCTATTTACGAAGAAATAAGAAGATGCAATGACCGCAAGTTTTTTGAATTTAATATTGAATTTGAAAAATGTTTATATCAAAAAAACCATTTTAAAAGTACTATTGGAACTATTAAAGAAATTGAAAATGTTGATTTAGAAACTTTACAAACTTGCTATAAAGCATTTTATCAACCTACCAATCAATTTTTAATTGTGGCTGGTAATTTTGATAAAGAGCAATATTTAAAAGTAATTAAAGAGTTTTTTGCTACTCAAAAAATTGAAAAACACGAAACCAAAATGCTAGATTTAAATGAACCTGTAACTGTTAAAAAAAATTATTTTAAAGTTTATAAAGAAACAGAAGATACTTACACTGCTATTAGATATAAAATTGATGTTAGAAATTTATCACCCAAAGAAAAATTGGACCTTGAAAATTCTTTAATCGATTATTTAACAATTTGCTTTGGTTATGGTTCACCACTTAGAAAAAAATTAGAAGACAATAAAACTATTATCGGACCAATTAATTGCTATGTCAATTTTGAAACTAATTTTGCCATTTGTGGTGTTGCCGCCTATACAACAGATACCGATGTTTTTGTTAAAGAAATTCAAAAAGAAATAAATGCTAAAAAATTTGATGAGGAACTTTTTAATTTAGAAGTTAAAGAAACACTTACTAGATTTATTATAAGATTTGATTATTTATCACAAATTGTATCACCTTTTGTTGATAATATTGTAACTTTTAATTATCCTTATTTAGATGAAGCTAAGGACTTTGATATTTCTTTCGAAAAATATAAAAATATTATTAATGACTTAGATTTTAGCAATTATACAATTGGTGAATTAATCGATCCAAAATATAAAGAAACTAGCAAATAGTTTTTTTTTGAAAATTTTGTCTTTTTTTAGCACTCTCTATTGACAAGTGCTAAAAATAGTGCTATATTATACTTGAGAAAGGAAAGTGATAATATGTTACCAAGCAGATTTTTTCTTGATAATATGGTAGATGATTTTTTTGCTAAAGACGAAAATAGGATGAAATGTGATATTTATGAAAAAGAAGGCGTATATCATGTTGAAATGGACTTACCTGGTTTTAAGAAAGATGATATTAAAATTGAACTTAATAATGGTAATCTAACTATTAGTGCTGAAAAATCTAACGACACTGAAGAAAAAGATGAAAATAAAAAATATATTCGCCGTGAAAGAACTTATGGAAAATTTTCTCGTTCTTTCTATCTTGGCGAAGTAAACGAAGATGGTATTAATGCCTCTTTCAATAATGGTACTTTAACTATTTCTATTCCTAAAATTGATGAAGAAAAAGCAAAGAAATATATCGATATTAAATAGACCTAAACGGTCTTTTTTTATATTTTTTGTGTCAAAAGATAAATTATATGATACAATATATATGTAATTGTCCCATAGCCAAGCGGTAAGGCAACGGACTCTGACTCCGTCAGCATTGGTTCGAATCCAATTGGGACAACCATATAGTATATTACCCTTGTTTTTCAAGGGTTTTTATATAGTTTAAAGCACACTAAAACCCTTGATATATCAAGGGTTATTTTCATATTGAGCCATTGGGAAAGTTATCTACAATCAATTGATAATTTGATATATAAAATCAATCTGATATTATTTTAACACATAATATGTGTTTTTACCAGTACCATTTTGAATTAAAATATTATCATTTATCATTTTATTTAAAATATCATTAGCCCTAGTTTTTGAAACATCTAATAAAGATTCTACAATTAATCTATTTATTTTATTATTTTTCT
>CALVIK010000042.1 GCA_944329545.1 uncultured Bacilli bacterium | reverse complement strand
TTATATATTTGGTTATTTGCCCAATATGTTCAGCTTTTAACTCTGCTGTTTTTAACTCTATAACAACGAAGCAATTATATCTATAATTAAAAAGTAAGAAGTCTATATAGTTATATCCCTCACCTATTTTGATTTTTACTTCGTTTCCAGCATACATAAACCCAATACCTAATTCCTTTAAAAATTTATCCATATCTTCTAATATTAATTGATGTAAAACATATTCATTAACTTTAGTAATATTTTTATTTGTTTTAATTATTATTGGGTTTTTAATTAATGTATTTACTTTTAGCTCTTCTAATTCTTGTTTCTTTCCTATTCTTTCATATTCATTATTTTTTATTTTTTCTCTAAGCTCTCTTGAAGATAAATTGTTTAAAATAGTAATATTTACATAATACTCAATTTCTTTAATATTTTTAATCGACAATAATATACGATAATGTGTCCAAGTTAAATTACCAGATAGTTGCCGCACCGCGGCAACTTTTATAGAAAGCAAATAAAACTGTCGCATTCTACTTAAATTAGTATAAGTATATCCTTTACCAAGCTCTTTAGTTAATTTTTCTGAATATTCTTTAATAAGTCTATTACCATATTTTGCTCTTTTTTCTCCACCTTGAGCTTCTACTATTAATCTTCCTACTTCATAGTAAGCATTTAAATCGCTTTTATTCTTTGAATAATCTTTAACCTTTTTATATACTTTGGTGTTAGGATAGATTTATAGACACAAAAGTGTGGACAATGTGTTAAAATAATAAACATTGAGAGGAGTGTCTATAAATCTATTCTAACACCAGTATTTACTTTTGGTTTTTCTAATTCTTGTTTCTTTCCTATTCTTTCATACTCATTATTTTTTATTTTTTCTCTAAGCTCTCTTACTGACAAATTCAATTTATCAGTAATATAAATATAATAATTTATGCATTTCATATTTTTTAAAGGCAATAAATATCTGTAATGTGTCCAGCTAATATTGCTAAATTGGTGGCGCATCGAGCCACCTTTCCAAAATAAATAAAACTGTCGCATTCTTTTCAAATTAGAAACATCATATCCTTTGCCTAATTCTTTAGTTAACTTTTCTGAATATTTTTTAATAAGCCTATTACCATATTTTGCTCTTTTTTCCCCGCCTTGAGCTTCGACTATTAATCTTCCTACTTCAAAGTAACTATGTAAATCGCTTTTATTCTTTGAATACTCTTTAACCTTTTTATAAACTTCATTTTTAACTAGTACTTCTTTTATTTCATTATAGTAATTCATAAACACCACCTTTTTTAAATTGCCCCTTTATTATGTATTATAGAATTTTTATTTTAAAATCCCTTTTGATTTTCAAAAAAAATAAAAAAAACATAGATTTTTCTATGTCTATTTTAAATAAGGTTTTAAAAATTTACCTGTATAACTTTTATCGCAATTAATAATTTCTTCTGGAGAACCCGCAAAAACAATATTGCCACCAGCATTACCACCTTCTGGTCCTAAATCAATAATATAATCAGCTTGTTTAATTACATCAAGGTTATGTTCAATAACTAAAACCGTGTCTCCATTATCGACGATTCTATTTAAGATAACTAATAATTTTTTAATATCATCACTATGAAGACCGGTTGTTGGTTCATCTAAAATAAATAAACTTTTGCCCGTTGGTTTCTTTTGTAATTCTTTAGCTAGTTTAATTCTTGCTGCCTCACCACCAGAAAGTGTTGGCGCACTTTGACCAAGTTTAATATAAGATAAACCCACATCCATCAAAACTTGCAATTTATTTTTAATTTTAGGATGATTTTCAAAAAAAGTATACGCTTCTTCTACGGTCATTTCTAAAACATCATATATATTTTTACCTTTGTATTTTATTTGTAAAGTTTCTGTATTATACCGGGTACCATGACAAACTTCACAAGGAACATAAACATCCGGTAAAAAATGCATTTCAATTCTTTTGACCCCATCACCAAAACAAGCTTCACATCTACCACCTTTGACATTGAAAGAAAATCTTCCTTTATCATAACCACGCATTTTAGCTTCCTTCGTTTCCGCAAAAACATCTCTTATATCATCAAAAACTCCAGTATAGGTAGCCGGATTACTTCTCGGTGTTCGGCCAATTGGTGTTTGCGAAATATCAATAACTTTATCGATATTTTCTAAACCTTTAACACTTTTATAAGCTCCTGGCTTATTTTTATTTTTATATAAATTATTAGCAATTATTTTATATAAAATTTCATTTATTAAAGTACTTTTACCACTACCACTAACTCCCGTTACGCAAATAAATTTTCCTAGGGGAAATTTAACATCAATGTTTTTTAAATTATTTTCCTGAGCCCCTTTAATTTCTAAATATTTTTTATTGCCTTTTCTTCTTGTATTCGGAACTTCAATTTTCTCTTTACCAGTTAAATATTTGCCGGTTAAGCTATTAGGACTTTGCATAACCTCTTCTGGCGTTCCTTTAGCAACAACATAACCACCATGAATACCAGCTTTAGGTCCAATATCAACTAAATAATCAGCCGCCATCATTGTATCGGTATCGTGTTCGACAACAATTAAAGTATTTCCTAAATCCCGCATTTCTTTTAAAGAATTAATAAGTCTTTGGTTATCTCTTTGATGTAAACCAATAGAAGGTTCATCTAAAACATATAAAACTCCTGTTAACCTAGATCCAATTTGCGTAGCCAGACGAATACGCTGAGCCTCGCCACCAGATAAAGTTTTAGCTTCTCTTGATAAAGTTAAATATTCAAGACCTACATTAATCAAAAAAGATAACCTTGAACTAATTTCTTTAATAATTAAATTAGAGATTTCTTGTTTTTCCTTAGAAAGTTTTAAATTATTTAAAAATTCCGCTAAATCTTTAATACTCATATTAGTAACTTCATAAATATTTTTTCCAGCAATTAAAACTGATAGAACACTATCATCAAGTCTCGCTCCATGACATTTAGGACATTTTAATTCCGTCATATAATTTTCAATCCATTCTCTAATCCAAGTACTTTTAGTTTCCATATATCTTCGCTCTAAATTCGTAATAATGCCCTCAAAAGTTCCCTTAGTACTTCTCGTATTACCTTTTTTAGAAATATAATTAAAAGTTATTATATCGCTAGTTCCATAAAAAACAATATCTTTTTCTTTCGGCGTTAGTTTATTAAAAGGTTTATCCATATCAATATTATAATAGTGGCATGCAGCTGTTAAATTAGTATAAGTAATATTGTTTTCATCGTTTGTATTAATAACGACAATAGCCCCTTCATTAATACTTTTAGTCGTATCTGGGACGATTAAATCTTCATCGATTTTATATTTAATGCCAAGTCCCTTACATTCTGGGCATGCTCCATATGGGGCATTAAAAGAAAACATTCTCGGTTCTAATTCCGGCAATGAAAAATCACATTTTGGGCAAGCATAAGTTTCACTCATTAATTTTTTTTCACCACCAATAATATCAATAATTACTTTTCCTTTACCTAATTTAACGGCCGTTTCTAAAGAACCATAAACGCGGCTTCTAATCCCCTCTTTAATGATTAAACGATCCACAATAACTTCAATTGTATGTTTTTTGGTTTTACTAAGATTTATTTCTTCCGTTAAATCACATTCTTCGTCATCGATAATCGCCCTTACAAAGCCATCTTTAACTAATGAAGTTATAAGCTCTTTATGAGTACCTTTTTCCAAACTAATAACTGGACTTAAAATTCTAATTTTCGTCTTTTCCGGAATATTTAAAACATCATTTGTCATTTCCTCAATACTTTGCGATGTTATCGGAATATGATGTTTTGGACAATAAGGAACCCCAATTCGCGCATATAAAAGGCGCAGATAATCATATATTTCCGTAACAGTACCAACAGTACTTCGAGGATTTTTGTTAGTTGTTTTTTGATCGATACTAATAGACGGACTAAGACCTTCAATACTATCAACATCTGGTTTTTCCGTGCCCCCTAAAAACTGTCTAGCGTAAGCACTCAAACTTTCGACATATCTTCTTCGGCCTTCAGCATAAATAGTATCAAAAGCCAAACTACTTTTACCACTACCACTAACACCTGTCATCACAATTAATTTATTTTTAGGTAAATTTATATCAATGTTTTTTAAATTATTTTCCCGAGCCCCTTTAATAATAATTTCATTCATTTCTAATCACTCCAATAAGCATTCTTTTTTCCATAATGATAATAATCAATAGCTTTTTTTATTTTTTGATTGCCCCTATTAATAGCTAAAATTTCGTTAGTTTCCTCTTCTGTCAAATTCATCGTACGAATTAAATGGTCAAGACGATCTTCAGGTAATTCTTTAGCCATCATAATTATTTCTTCCCGAGGAATTACTCTAACCACTTTTAAACATTCACAAACATACATATCATAATAGCCATAATATTCATCGTCATTTTTTAAAGTTTTTCCAAAACCAATAACTTCCGCGATGATAGAATTATCTGAATCATAATAACGAAAACAATCTTCAAAATTTGCGCACATATGAAACCCATTGCCTCTTTGCCCCCATTTTATTGTTCCAAAGGCCGAGTATGTTTTTCCAACTTCAAATTTAAAGCCATAACGGTTAGTAAAATCTTTATTAAACGCTTTATAACCCAAAATTTTCACAACATCACCGCTTTTCACCTGTTATTATACCATATTTATGATAATATTTTGACAAATATCTTTTTAATAATTATAATTATTCTTGAAAGAAAGGGAAAAATATGTCAGAAATTTTATCATCAATGTTTTACTTTAATCTTTTTATAGCTAGCCTTGGTACAATTACTATTAGTTATCAATGGCAAAAACATGAAAAAGAAAAAAGTCTTCGATGTTTTATTGAAAAAAACAATGAATTTCTTTATGAAAACACTACTGATGCTAAAGAATTAAAAAGAGAAAATATAATTATAAAAGATGATTTGAAAAAAGTTATTGAAGATATTTTAGAAACCAAAAATTTTAGTGCCGAAGTATTAAAAGCTTTTAAAACACTTTTAGAAACAACTAATAACAATAATTTAATGTTTTGTGTTTCTAATTTAGAAGATTTAACTTTTGAAAAAATAAAAAATCATAAAATACCATTTATGAATAAAAATTTTAATGGCCTTTATCTACACGATGCCAATAAAATTATGTATTTAGATTATGAAGCTTTAGCTCATGAAATTTTACATATGGCCTCTTCTAATCACCAAATTACTTATTTTAAAAGTGGATTTGAAAAATTAGGCAAGCATACTTCTTTTTTTAGAGGTTTAAATGAAGGATATACCCAGTTATTAACAAGGCGCAAATTCTTCGATAATAATTATGATACCGTATGTTATCAAGCAAATGTTTATGCTCTTTTAATGTTAGAACTTTTGTTTGAAAACAAAGAAATATTAGAAAATGCTTATTTTCATAATGATACAGATTTTTTCTACTATACTTTCTCTAAATATGGTTCTAAAAAAGAATTTTTTGAAATAAATAAATTTTTAGATTTTTTTAGTGAAACTACTATATATGAAAACGAAGATATCCAAGTTTTAAAATTGCTAAAAAAAATTGTTGAAAGAACTGGCAATACTAAAAAAATTAATCAAAGTCTCGATATTATGGATAGTTATTTTTCAAAACAAAAAAAGCTAATTAAACACTAGCTCTATTTTTCTGCCCGATATTCAACGGAATCAGCAACATCTTTTGTCAATTCCATGCCTATTGAAGCAGTTACATCTTTCGATTCTTTAGGTTCTAATTTTTCGCCAATATAAGCATAAACTGAAGCAACCTCGCTATCACCTTTTTTAAAAACAATATAGAAATCATTAACTTCTTTTGCTTCATCAGTATTATTAGTTACTGTAGCCGTAAAAGTTGAATTATCATCTTTTGTCATAACAACAATGTTATTAATTGTCAAACCTTCATATGTTGCTTCTTTAATTATATTCGCACTATCATTAACTTTTGTAACTTCTTCCTTAGCAACTTTATCTTTTTCATCTTTACCATTCATAACTAACCATAAAACAGTAATAATTACAGCAATTAAAAGTACAATCCCAATAATTAATAAAATTTTTTTATTAAAACCTTTATTTTTCATAATGCCCTCCTTTTTACTATATAAATTATATCATTCATTTAGATAAATTACAATTGTTTTCTTCAATTTCCATTAATCTATTGTATTTACTTATCCGGTCCGTTCTAGATAATGAGCCGGTTTTTATTTGCCTTAAATCAAGTCCAACTGCCAAATCAGCAATCGAAGTATCTTCAGTTTCCCCACTACGATGGGAAATAATTGTTCTATAACCATTAGCCTGCGCTAAAGCGATGGTTTCAAATGTTTCCGTAATTGTACCAATTTGATTCATTTTTATTAAAATAGCATTGGCAGCTTTTAATTCAATGCCTTTTTGTAAATATTTTTTATTGGTAACAAATAAATCATCGCCAACAATCCATATTTTATCACCTAATATTTTAGTCATTTTTTGAAAGCCTTGCCAATCATTTTCATCAAAAGGATCTTCGATGGAAACAATTGGATATTCCCTAACTAATTTTTGATAATAATCAAGTAACTCATCCGTAGTATACTTGCCGCCTTCTAAACAATAATAACCTTCTTGATAAAATTCACTAGCAGCAACATCTAAAGCTAATTTAACATCAACCCCTGGTTGATAACCGGCTTTTTTTATAGCTGTAACAATAAAATCTAAAGCCTCTTTATTTGTTTTTAAGTTTGGGGCAAATCCTCCTTCATCACCAACATTAGTATTATATCCGTTTTCTTTTAAAATATTTTTTAAAGTATGAAATATTTCACTGCCAATTCTAATTCTTTCTTTCATTTCTAAAGCCACAGGCATAATCATAAATTCTTGGAAATTTAATTCGTTATCAGCATGAACACCACCATTTAAAATATTCATCATCGCAAGAGGCATACTGTAAGAATTTCCTACATATTCATATAATTCTTTGTGATTATATTTACTAGCTACTTTTAAATTGGCTAAAGAAACCGCTAAAATAGCATTCGCTCCTAAATTGCTTTTATTTTCTGTAGCGTCAAGTTTTATCATAATATTGTCAATTTCTCGTTGATTTAAAGCATTTTTCCCAATTAATGCTTCTTTAATTACTGTATTGATATTATTGACAGCTTTTAAAACCCCTTTGCCCAAATATCGCGGCTCGCCATCACGCAGTTCCAAAGCTTCTTTAGAACCAGTAGACGCGCCACTTGGCACCATAGCTTTAGCTTTAAAACCACTTTCTAAAACTACGGTGGCCTCTACTGTTGGATTACCTCTAGAATCTAATACTTCTCTAGCATAAATATCTTTTATCTTACTCATTTCACACTCCTCATTTCTTTGATTTGTTTACACGCACTAATAAAACGATATTTTTTCACATACTCGAGATACAATTTTAAATGATGTTCATATAGTGCCAAACTTGAAGCAAAATCAGGTATTTTTTCGGCTAAACTTTGTTCTATTAAAAACAATTTTTTTTGAATATTTGCCGCATATAAAACCCAAAAATTTAAATCATAATCAAACTTTGGTTCAGGATACTTTGTAGCTATACTATCATCATAATTATGATCCACCATAAACAAATCTTTCTTTTGCCAAATTTCTTCTAATTCATCAACCATATGAACTTCATGGCTGTTTAAAGTATTAACAATAAAACCATTACCAACTTTATAAAAATAATCATCAAAAGATTTTTTTAACAATGCTCGGTTTTTTTCATTTATTTTCTTTTTTAATTCAAAATACTTTAAGTGATCTTGTGGCGTTTTATGACTAGTTATCATTGCATATATCAAAGGAAATATATTATCGATAAAATAGCAATAATATTTTCGCAATACTAAATCATTCATACTGTTATCAAAATCCTCTGTTTCTATTTGAATTAAAGCTTTTAAAGATTCCTCTATTTCATCATCACTAAGAGCTTGTAAATTCAATTCATTAGTAATTTGTTTTTTTAATTCCGCAAATTTAAGCTCTTGGGTTTCCAATAATTTTAAAGATATTTCCATGATACACCGCCTTATCTTATACCATTATACCTCATTTTAAAATAAAAATAAATAATTTGCCGAAAATTAAAAACATTTATAAACAAAAACAATAAGTTTTCAAGCACAATAAAACCCTTGAAAATCAAGGGTTAATATCTAAGTGGCGTCCCCTAAAGGATTCGAACCTTTGACCCACGCCTTAGAAGGGCGTTGCTCTATCCAGCTGAGCTAAGGAGACATCTCGTACTCAAAGTACAAGATGATTATACTACATTTTTCCGCGCTTTTCAATAGTTTTGGCCATGCTTTTGTAAATTTCTTGATTATCCGCCATTAAAATAACTTCTTCGACATCATAATTATCATAAGCAGAAAGGCATATAGTATAAATAACTTCTTCTAAAACTTCTTTAGTATTAATGTCATCAAAAATGGAAGAAGTAAAATCTAAACTTAAAACATTATCATTAATATTACTAGATACAAGCCTAACATCTTCATTTAAAAAGCTCATTAAATTATTATTATAATTAAAACCACTAGTTAATTCATCAATAACAATAGTAATCTTATCTCTAGTATCATTTAAATATTTAGTCACAGGCACATAATAATAATTATCATTTATTTGATTAATATAATAAACCGTAACATCAGTAATATCTTTAGTACTTGTTAAATTAAATTCTTTATTAATTCCAAAACTTCTATTTAAAGTACTTGGTAAATTTATTTTAGTTTTCGGTAGCTTTGACAAAATTTCCCCTTCAATATAAATAATAACATTATCAACCCCCTCAATCGAAGTCAAACTGTAAACAATCGCTTCTATCATTTTTTCTTCCAATTCAGCACTTATTTCTAATATATCACTAGAAAAATCAACTTTTATTAAATTATTATCATAAGTTATACTAAGTATTTCCGTGTTAGGAGGTATAATTGCATTAAAACCATTAGGAACTTTGCCATCAGAAGAGCCAATTATTAAAACTTCTAAAACTTCTCTAGCTTTATTAATAATATCATCATCTTTACTAACTGCCACTTCTGTTAAAGCCACATAATTATTTTTATCTAACAAAAAAACCGGACTATAATCATTTTCATTATCGACATATTCTAAATCTTCTAAAAAATTTTCTTTTTCATTAACTGCCGGAACTAAATATATTAAAGCACAAGTAAATAAAGCAATAGAAGCTAAAGTAATTTTCCTAATGGAAATTTTTTTAAGCATAAATATCACCTAAATAATTATATGAAAAAAAAGGTCCTTTATAACCTTTTATAACGAAAGTTCTCCAAGTTTAAGGAGCTCAATAACCGCCCCAGTGCGTCCTTTAACTCCAAGTTTTTGCATCGCATTAGAAATGTGGTTTCTAACAGTTTTTTCACTTATATTTAACTTTTTCGCAATTTCGCTTGTTGTCTCATTTTTTATTAACAATTCAAAAACTTCGCGTTCCCTTTTGGTTAAAATACCCTTTTTCATATTTCCCTCACTTCCTAAGTTGGGTGGTTTATATTTATTCATATTATTTTATGTGCCCTTTTAGTTTTAGTGCTTAAAAAAGCCTAAAAAAAAATAGATTTCTCTATTTTTGAAATTTAACGGAAATATTCATATCACTATCAAATTCCTCTTGTACAAGACGCATTATTTTATTAGCTTCTTTTTTATCGTGTTTCGTGCTGTCAACAACAACAGATATATCTGAATTATCTATTTTTACAAAAGCTTTTAAATTTAAATTATCTTTTATTTTTTTCTCAATAGTTTCCTCCGTACCTCTATTTTTATTAAGCTCTTGCATTTTATTAAAAGCTTCATTTTTTTCCTCAGTACTAGATTTACTGCTTGTTAAAATTGCTTTTAATTCATCAATTTGGCTAAGCATTTCTTCCTCAGCTTCGACTCTCAGCGCGACAAGTTCAGCGCTTTCACTATCAGTAGCAGACACTGTTTCTGTCTTTTTTTCCTTGCTTTCAGAAATGTTATTAGTTGTTAAAAGCAAATCACTGGGCATTGTTATATAATAAACACTTAAAACTAATATCAAACTAAATAAAGTTAAAAACCATAGACTTTTTTTATTAATCATTATTATCCCTCCTGGTACATTTCTAATTAATTATACGCAAGAGGAAATGATTTATTCATCAATTTTTTTCACTTGTACTTCATTATTATAAGTTGCAGTAAATTCTTTTCCTTGAAAAGATAAATTTGTGACTTTTGCTTTTTCTAAAGTAATTGTTCCAGAAGCATCTAAAGAACCTGAATAATCTAATGATAAATCACGACCATTATCACACTTTAAACAAACAAATTTATCATTTTGATATTCATAAATCGTAGATTCAGTTCGTCCATATTCATTATAATCCATTTTTGCAATGTTTATGAGTTGTTCAATACTATTTTCAAAAGTATTTTTCCTAGAATTTTCTAAAACATTAATAATGATTGGCGTTGTTATTAACGCTATAACCCCTAATATTAATAAAACTGCTAAAAGTTCTATTAATGTAAATCCTTTTTTCATCTTATCACCCTCTATATTGTAACATTTTTTAAGCAAAAAGAAAACCAAGAATTAATCTCTTGGTCTCATAAGTGGAAACATCACGACATCTTTTATATTATCACAATTAGTAAGTAATTGAACCAAGCGATCAATGCCAATACCCCAGCCACTAATTGGCGGCATACCTATTTCCATCGCTTCAATATAATCGATATCCATAACCATCGCTTCTTCATCACCAGCATTTTTAAGTTCAGCTTGTTTTAATAATCGTTTTTCTTGTTCTTGTGGATCTACCAGTTCTGAATAAGCATTAATAATTTCCGCCCCATTAATAATTAATTGAAAACGATCAGTTTTTTGAGGATTTTCGTCATTGGCTCTAGCAAGTGGTGAAAGATCAATTGGGTGTTCAGTTAAAAATACCGGACCAATAACATGAGGGCGCGCTACTTTTTTATAAAGTTGATCAACTAAATTACCGTAGCCTAAATCTTCAAGGGGAGTTTCACTATCTATTTCAATTTTTTCTTCTTTTATTTTATTAAGAAGCATTTCTTTAGTATTATATATATTAATATCAATTGGACAATATTTTAAAATTAAATCGCGAAAAGAAATACTTTCCCACTCACCAGATAAATCAACTTCACTACCCGCAATGTTAACTTTTAATGTTCCAAAAAGTTCCATAATAACTGTTTGCAACATTTTTCGTAAAAAATCCATATTATCTTTATAATTTAAATAAGCTCCATAGCCTTCTAGCATGGTAAAATCTTGTAGATGTGAAGAGTCCATACCTTCATTTCTAAAACAACGCGCGAATTCATAAACTTTAGTAAAACCACCGACAATAGCTCTTTTTAAATAAGTTTCAGGAGCAATTCTTAAATATAAATCAATATCTAAAGCATTATGATGAGTTTTAAATGGTTTAGCTAAAGCTCCTGATGGTTTGTTGTTTAAAATAGGCGTTTCTATTTCAATATAACCATTATTATCTAAATAATTTCTAATAAATCTAATTAATTTTGAACGAAGGAGAAATCTTTCTCTCGCCTCTTCATTCATTATTAAATCAACAGGCCGATTACGGTAAACTTCTTCGACATCAGTAAGCCCATGAAATTTTTCCGGTAATGGTTTTAAAGCTTTCCCTAAGAAAACAAAATCATCAGCTCTAACAGTTTTTTCACCAGTATGCGTAGTAAAGGTTTCTCCTACGACACCAATAAAATCACCAACATCGACAAATTCTTTAAATTGTTTATACTTTTCTTCCCCAATTAAATCAATTTTAATTGATATTTGAATTTGTCCTTCGATATCACGAATTGTTAAAAAAGAAAGTTTACCCATTTTTCGCATTAAAACAATACGACCTGCTACTTTAACATCTTTCACGCCATCTTCTAAAAAGCGCACCTCTTTAAGGTCATAATTAGTTTCAAATCTTTCTGGATAAGGATTCCATACTTTACTAATTTCTTCGATTTTTTCTCTTCTAACTATTTCTTGTTCTGTAAACTTTCGCATAAATACACCTCCAAATTACTTATATAATTATACCATTTTTCCCTAGAAAATAAAAGAAACTTATTCTTTTTAATGAAAATATTTAAGAAAAAACTCTTTTTTCATTTAAATTTCATGATATTTTAGTATAATATAAACAGAAGGAGGAATAATTATGAAATGTCCAGTATGTCAAAATGTAACCCTTTTAATGAGTGAAAAACAAGGTGTTTCTATTGATTATTGTCCCGAATGCCGAGGCATTTGGCTTGACCGTGGTGAACTTGATAAAATTATTGAAAAAGAAAAAAATTATATAAAGGAAAATAACCAAAAATATGATGATTATAAAGATTCTCATGATTATAGTAAACACAAAAATTCTAAATATAATCATAAAAAGAAAAAAGAATCTGTCTTTGGTGATATTTTCGATATTTTTGGCGATTAAAAAACTTTAACTAGTAATTCTAATTAAAGTTTTTTTCTTTTATTTTAACTTTATTAGTTATTTTAGGTTCTTGTTTAAATCCATTTTTATCGTATGCGAAACTACCAAAAGAAACATTATCTCTATAAAGTTGATTTGGTCTTTCGTGCGTAAATGTTATTTGAAAATCAGATGAATATTTTACTAAAGCTTGTTTTAAATATTCAAGCTCTTTAAGCGATAATTCATCAGGTAAATTTTCGCCTACTTCTTTAAAAGATTCCCATAAATTATTAATATATTTATCAATAACAACGGCTTCTTTTTGTGCCAAAGAAATAGTAGATGAGTTTTCATAAGGCGCATATGGCCAATATAATTTAAATTTATTATTACTAAAAATATCTTGATAAAAGAATTTTGTTAAAGATTTTTCTTTTTTAGCAATTGTAATATCTTTACTAAAACTATCAAAAACTTCTTCCCTATTGTAACGCGCAGTATTATAAACTTGACGCTGAAATTTTTGACTGCCAAATTTAAAACAACTACCATCTTCTTGCATTAATCCTAATTTTACAGCTACATTATAAGGAAACTCTAATTTAACATTTTCGACATGTTTTATTAATTTCATTGGTCTTACGACATATAATTTTTTTGTTTCTAATTTTTCCATAATTATTTCCCCCTGTCAATATTTTTTATCTTCTGATAACCTTTAGTTAAATCTTGTTGAAAAGATTTTGGTAATTTGGCGAATGCTATATCTTTAATATTATCATCAATACCATATAATGCTTCAGCCATACTACCAGTTATTGCGGCCACCGTATCAGTATCACCACCGATAGAAACAGCATTTCTAATAGCTTCTTCAAAACTATTACTGCTAAAAAGAATATGCAAGCACTTATCTAAAACCAAACAAGTACTATCAAAGGTATTTGTTTTTTGTAAATCTTCTAAAGTAAATTCAGGACAAAATTGTTGTTTTAATATTTCTTTAGATACTCCTTGCCGCGCTTTAAAAATTATCTTTGTCATAATTTTACTAGCATCCAAAGCTAAAGCAGAATTATGACTAGGTTTTGTGGCTTTAATCGACTCTTCTAAAACATCTTTTTCATTATTAAATAAATATCCTACTGGACTAAGACGCATTAAAGCCCCATTTCCAATACTACAGCCATCAGTTTTCCCTTGACACCATTTTATAAAACCTGGTGAAAACATATATTTAAAATGATTAGCTTTAGTATTTGGTATTTGCCGATAATATTTTAAACAATATTTTTTTAAATTTTCTTCATAAGGAATATTGTTTAAAATAGCGTTTAAAACTGCTATTGTTAAAATAGTATCATCACTATAAAAAGAATTTTCATCGATTAACTTTTCCTTAGTTAAAATGCTAAGTCTTTTAGATAAATTAATTTCTTTATTGACAAATTCATCGTATTCATAAACTGAGCCAACCAAATCACCAATAATCGCGCCTAACATAAAGTCCTACTTTTTATTTTTTATAATATCTAAAAGAAAATTTAAAAATTCTTCTTTACTTAAAGTAATTGTTTCTTCTGTTCCATATTTTCGATAACTTATTGTTTTATTTTCTTTTTCTTTATCACCTAAAATTAAAGCAAACGGTATTTTATGAGTAACACTTTCTCGCATTTTATAACCAAGTTTTTCATCACGATTATCTAATTTTACTCTAATATTATTATCTTTAAGTAAATTATAAATTTCGCTAGCATATTCTAAATGATATTCATTATTTACCGGAATAATATTTACTTGAATTGGCGCGAGCCAAGTTGGAAAGGCCCCTTTTGTCTCTTCAATTAAATACGCCATAAATCTGTCAAAAGTGCCTAATATAGCTCTATGAATCACGACAGGTCTTACTTTAGCACCATGTTCATCAGTATATGTTAAATCAAATCGTTCTGGAAGTAAAAAATCTAATTGACAAGTTGATAAAGTAACATCATGACCAATAGCTGATTTTATCTGAACATCTAATTTAGGCCCATAAAAAGCGGCTTCACCTTTAGCTTCATAAAAATTTAAATTAAGTTCAGTTAACACTTTACGCAGTTCACTTTCGGCTTTTTCCCACATTTCATCATCGTCAAAGTATTTTTCTTTGTTTTCTTTATCCCTTAATGATAATCTAAATTCATAATCGGTAATATGAAAATCCTCATAAACGGCTAAAATTAAATTAACAACTTTAGCTACTTCTTCTTTAATTTGATCAGGTCTAACGAATAAATGGGCATCATTTTGACACATTTGACGAACGCGTTCAAGCCCGCAAACCGCTCCGCTAGCTTCATAACGAAAATCCGGAGCTAGTTCGCCAATTCTAATCGGTAAATCGCGATATGAATGAAGATGATTTTTATAAACGAGCATATGATGTGGACAGTTCATTGGCCTTAAAACGAGTTGTTCACTATCCATTTCCATAACTGGAAACATATCATCTTTATAATGATCCCAGTGTCCACTAGTTTTATATAAATCAACGCTCCCTAAACTTGGAGTATAAACATGATGGTAACCTTCTTTAATTTCTTTTTCACGAATATAATTTTCAAGTTCACATCTAACAGTAGCCCCATTAGGAAGCCAAAGTGGCAGACCTTTACCAACTAAATCAGAAGTCATAAAAAGATCTAAATCTTTACCAATTTTTCGGTGATCGCGCTCTTTGGCTTCTTCTAAACATTTTAAATGTTCTTCTAACTCTTCACTAGTTGGATAACATACACCATAAATTCTTTGCAGCACTTTATTTTTAGAATCGCCTTTATAATAAGCACCACTTACTTTTAAAAGTTTAAAATGTTTTAAAGCTTTAGTACTTTTAACATGAGGTCCTTTACATAAATCGATAAAATCGTCTTGTTTATAAGCAGAAATAATTTCCTTATCACCCATTTCCTTAATTAAAGATATTTTATATGGATCATCTTTAAATGTTTCTAAAGCTTCTTCTTTTGATAATTCAATTTTTTTAATTAATTTATCGCTTTTAGCTATTTTTTTCATCTCTTTCGTGATTTTTTCTAAATCATCCACGCTTATTACTCGGTCTCCTAAATCTATATCATAGTAAAAACCTTCACTAATAGCGGGGCCAACCCAAAATTTAGCGTCTTTATACAAATGTTTAACCGCATGCGCGAGTAAATGCGCACAACTATGATTCAAAATGCTTAAATTTTCATCTTTTTTTATATCTATCATTATTTTTTCCTCCTTACTTTTGGCAAATTAAAAGAACCAATACTACTAATATCAACATTTTCATTACCAAAATTATCTTCGATTGCATCAATTATATCTTCATACTTTTCTTCATTTTCTAAGTCTTTCGTTCTTTCTTTATTTACTGGCTGGGAAAATATTTCCCTAACATTTTCTTTTAATGGATTTTTATAAGGTGCGGGATTATAAAAAGCATCACTAACAAACAAAACTTCCCCTGAATTAATATCTTCCGTACTAACTTCTTCAAACGGTAAAGTCATAAGTTTTAATTTATAAATTTCGCGGCACACTTCTTTTAACTCTTTATGAGAAAGTGCGGATAACATATCGATTAAATAATCGTTTTCTAAGTGACAATAATTCCTTAGAAATTTTTCCATTGATATAGATTGTTGTTGTTTTACTAATTTTTTATTCATTAAAATTCCTCCAAATAAAAAGCTCCTTACAACTGTAAGGAGCGAAATAACGCGGTACCATCCTTTTTACTTCTTAATTAAGATAACGGCCTATACCGGAGATGTTTTCACACTCTGCTTCAAGGTAGTAATTATTAAAGTTATTTATTAGGCTTCCACCAATTCCTAACTCGCTTAAAACACTTTTTAATAATTTTGTCCTTTTCATCACATTTACAATTTTATTTTATCACATTATAGTACTTTGTCAAGTAGGAATGCCAATTAAAATAAGTCTAGAAGTATCATAAGTATCCGCACAAGTACATAAAGTAATTATTTTTTCATCAGTTATTTCTATTTGACTGTTTAAAATATTTCTTTTTTTTATATCGTTAATATATTTTTCTTTTTCCTTATTTTGAAAATTAATTGGTAAGCTTTCTTTAGCAGCATCTGCTATATAAGCAGCAACTATTTTTACTTTTATTTTTTCTTTAGCAGTATATATTAAATACTCTTGATGCTTTTCATAATAATCTTGCTTTTTATAGTTTTCCAATTCACTAAACATAGTACCATCATTCATATTATGACCATATATAATAGTATTTTCATCTTCAAAATCATTATTACGATAATCTAAATAAATAGACCCCATCTTGTTTTTTTCACCATTTGGCAAATGATTTAAATAATAATCATTATCAGTGCTTTGAACGATAGGATAGTTAATATTAGTTCCTTTTATCTCAATATATCCTTTAACATCTTTATAATCACGCTTTAAGTCTTTTAAAAAGTCTTCATTATGTGAAGGAAGAGTACTATTATAAAAACTAGTACCCTCATGTTTATCAAACAAGCTGATAATTATTTGGCTTAAGCAAAAAACCCCAATAATTATACAAATCAGCATTAAAATTTTACGCATTATTTTTCCTTCGATATAAATAGATAAAAGTTCCGAAAGACATTATAGAAGTAATAGTATAGATAAATATATTATTATCATTACCAGTTTTTGGAATATAAATTTCTTTTTTTTGTTTTTCTTCTTTATTATTATTTATTGTTGCTGAAGCGCCGGCTTGAGTAATTATTCCACTAGCGTTTTTACTTGTAGTTATATAACCATCAGTATTAGCTTCTATTTCGGTTACTTTATAATTTACGCCAACTGGAAGATCTACTATTGTAATACTTTCATTATGTTTTAAAGTAATGATTTCGCCGGAAGCAATTAATCCGGTTTTACTGTCAGTATAGGCAAAGGCTCCTGCTATTGCATTACCATTTTCATCAGTAAATTCAACTTTAAAACTAAATTCTTTGTTTTTATCTCCGCTACCAGTAACTGTTTTATTAATAGTTAAAAAGCCTTTAATTACCTCTATAACGGTTTTATTATTTTCAAAACTAGCGGTTATATTTCCTTTTTGAATCGTTCCTGTTTCATTAATGCTATTGGTGATATAGCCATCAGTATTTGCTTCTATTTCTATTACTTTATAAGTCGTTCCAACTGGAAGATTATTTATCGTAATATTTTCATTATGTTTTAAAGTAACTAACCCCCCTGAAGTAATTGTTCCTTCTTTACTTCCCGTATAATTAAAGGTATCAGCTAGTTCTACGCCTTCTTTAAATAGTTCAACTTTAAAAGTAAAGTCGCGATCTGTTTCACCAGCATTACCAGAAACCGTTTTCTTTATTGTTAAACTACCTTTTGGTATTTCATTTTTAGTATTAGTGAAAGTAACAGCGGTTCCCTCTTTACTAATTGTTCCTTCGTTATTAACACTTTCTGTCGTATAACCATCAGTATTAGCTTCTATTTCGGTTACTTTATAAGCCGTACCAACTGGAAGATTATTTATCGTAATATTTTCATTATGTTTTAAAGTAATTTCATCTCCTGAAGTAATTGTCCCTTCTTTACTTCCCGTATAATTAAAGGTATCAGCTAGTTCTACGCCTTCTTTAAATAGTTCAATTTTAAAAGTAAAATCACGGTCTGTTTCACCAGCATTACCAGAAACTATTTTACTAAGTGTTAAGCTACCTTTTTCAATATTTTTCGTGTTAGTAAACTGCGCTGTGATATCATTTTCAGGTATGGTTCCTTCACTATTAACACTTTCCGTAATATAGCCATCAGTATTTGCTTCTATTTCGGTTACTTTATAGGTCGTTCCAACTGGAAGATTACTTATCGTAATGCTTTCATTATGTTTTAAAGTAACTGCTTCTCCTGAAGTAATTGTTCCTTCTTTACTTCCCGTATAATTAAAGGTATCAGCTAGTTCTACGCCTTCTTTAAATAGTTCAATTTTAAAAGTAAAATTTCGTTCTGTTTCACCAGCATCACCACTGACAATTTTTTTAATAGTTAAACTACCTTTAGCCGTTTCATTTTTAGTATTGGTAAACGAAACATTTTGATTACCATAGTTAATTGTTCCATCATCATTAGTAGATTCTGTCACATAACCATCAGTATTAGCTTCTATTTCGGTTACTTTATAAGTCGTTCCAACTGGAAGATTATTTATAATAATACTTTCGTTATGTTTTAAAGTAACTGAAGACCCTGAAGTAATAGTCCCTTCTTTACTTCCCGTATAATTAAAGGTTTCCGTAACTTCTACGCCTTCTTTAAATAATTCAATTTTAAAAGTAAAATCTCTATCTGTTTCACCAGCATTTCCACTAACTGTTTTACTAATAGTTAAACTACCTTTAGTTAAAGTGTTCGTAATAGTTACATCTTTTTCATTAGTGCCATCAGTATAATCATAATCAG
>CALVIK010000041.1 GCA_944329545.1 uncultured Bacilli bacterium | reverse complement strand
AAAACTTTTAAAGATTTTATTTCTTTTTTCAATAAATGTTCTAAAAACCATTTTAAAATATCAAGGTTTTCTTCTGTACAAATACTTTGCTGAAAAATAACATCGTATCTAGCACTATATTGCTTAGTCAATTAAAAACCTCCTTTCTTTATATTAATAATTGAATAAAGAAAAAAGCAAGCTAATGTTTGCTTTTCCCGGATAAGAATGTAACTTTTTCTGCAATTACTTCAGTAAAATACTTTGTTCCTTCTTCAGTTTCGTAATTAGTAGTTTGAATGCGGCCTTTGATACCAACTAGGTCACCCTTACGGCAATATTCACTCGTACTTTCAGCAACGCCTTGCCATAATTTACAACCGATAAAATCAGTATCATATTGACCATTTATATTTTTATAAGAGCGGGGTACAGCGAGCATGACACGGGTTACTTTCTTGCCGTTTTCGGTTTCGTAAAGTTCTGGGTCATTGACAAGTCTACCAACAAGTACGGTTTGATTCAGCACTCTTTCACCTCCCTTCTGCTAGCAATATACCGCAAAAAAAGATAGAAAACAAAGGCTTATTATTGTTATTTTCTTTACTTTTTAACAGATTTTTTTATAAATTTCCTTAAAGTATTTTCCTAATTTTTAAAACTTTTAAAAGCCTTTTTATCTAAAATTTATAGTTTTAAAAAAAGATAAAAAAAAAACGACTTTAAAGTCGCTAATTAGGTTTAGTTATACTAATACCATCACCTATATCTAAAAAAGTTGTTTTATAATCGTTATTTGTTTGTAAAAATTCTTTATAATTATTTATTTTTCTTACTAAAGATTTTAGGTTTTTACTTTTTATTTGCTCAGGATGTTTAGTAAGACCATGGAAATTTAAATTATCTGATATTATAGTGCCCTTATCTTTTAAATTATTTTTAAATTTTTCAAAAAATTTTATATACTGCGCTTTAGCCGCATCAATAAAAATTAAATCAAATTTATCTTTTATTATAATCTCTAAAGCATCACCATGAATAATTGTTATTTGCTCAGCTAAATTAAATTTTTGAATATTTTTTACAGCTTCTTTATATAAATCATTATTTCTTTCAATCGTGGTAATTTTAATTTCTTTGTCTAAAGAGGCCATATTAATAGCTGAATAACCAATAGCTGAACCAATTTCTAAAATGGTTTTAACATTATTTTCTTGAATATAATTTTTTAAAAACTGCAAGCCTTCTTTTTGCATTATGGGAATGTTATTTTCTTTGGCATACTCTTCTAGTAAGTCCATTTACCCTCATCCTTAAGTTTATTAATAATAGCCGTATGTTCTTTAGAATTTCTAGTAAAATAAACTTTTTTATTGCTATCAGCTACAAAATAATAATAATCATTATTATCTGGATGAATAACGGCTTCAATTGCACTTGCGCTAGGATTATCGATTGGTCCGACTGGAAGACCTTTCATACTAGTACATCTAGTATTATAGCCATTACAAGCTGTTAAATCGCTTGTCGTTAAGCGCTCAGTCATAAGTTTGCGCGCCGCATAATAAGTAGTAACATCACTACCTAATGACCAATCGTCTTTTAATCTATTATAGAAAACACCAGCTACTTTAGCGCGGTCTTCATCAGTTACGGCTTCTAATTCTACTAAAGAAGCTAAAGTTAAAATTTGATGGACGCTGTAACCACTACTTTCAATACTTTCACGATATGGTTCTAATTTAATAGCCGTATTATCTAAAATTTTAGTCATTAAATTATCTAAAGTAACTTCATTTTTTTCTAAAGAATATGTGTCAGGAAACATATACCCCTCAAGGTCATAATATATTTCAGGATTTTTAACATCATCCGTAATAAACCAATACTTTTCTTTTAAAGTATTAATATAATTTTCATCGTTTATTTTATTTAAAAATTCTTCAGAAGTAATATCAGTTTTACGCGAAATAATACTGGCCATTTGCTGAGCATTAAGACCTTCTCTAAAAGTAAGTCGAACGCTATTTTCCGTAGCATTATTATCATTACTTAAGATGCTAACAATTTCACTGACATTCATGTTTTGATTAAGTTCATATGTTCCCGTTGTTAGACCTTCTGGTGAATGAAGTTTTAAATATACTTTATAGAAGAATGCTGATTTTATTAAATTATTTTCTTTTAGTTCATTAGCTAAAGTATAATATGTACTACCTTCCTCAACAGTAAATTCAACTGTTTTACTAGTACTACTAACAGCTAAAGTCGCAAATTTATATAGTCCAAGACAAACTACTATTATTAAAATTACTAGAACTATTAAAAAGAGTAGAAATTTGCGAATAGAAAACTTACGCTTTTTAACCATAAAATTACTATTCTTGCTCTTCTACTTGATTTTGCATTTCTTCTAAAATTGTTTCAATAATTTTCCATTCTTTTTCAGTTTCAATTGGTGTTAAGTTTAAAGAGGCAAATTCTTCATCTTCACTTACTTTTAATTCTTTAGGGTCATAAATTGAAGCATAAACTTTAGTATTTCCTTCTTCATCGATTGAATTATCAGTATAAACGATATAACTTTTTTTTGTTTCTGGTGAATCAAACATGAATAAAGTATCACATTCGATTTGTCTTCCATCTTCATCCACAGCTTTAAATTTTAATTCATCCATTTGCATTATTCTCATTCCTTTCTTTATCCAAATATGTCTGTAAAATTATATTAGCAGCTAAACTGTCAATTTTTTGTTTTCTTTTCTTTCTTGACATATCGGCTGTCAGCATATATCCTTCAGCTTGCTTTGTTGTTAGTCTTTCATCTTGCATAATAACTTCTAATTTAAATTCTTTTTCTAATAATTTTTTAAATTCTAAAGCTATTTCCGCTCTTGAGCCCACGGTACCATTCATATTTTTAGGTAGTCCCAATACAAGTTTACTAACATTATTTTCTTTGATGATTGGTTTAAGTAAATCAAGCGCTTTTTGATAATCACTATCTGCAAAATGCAAGGTTGTTAATGTTGAAGCAATAGTATGTGTCGCGTCAGAAATGGCGACGCCAAGTGATTTTGCTCCTAAATCTAAACCTAAATATCTCACCTAATCACCTTCCTGCTGCTACTTTACATTTTATCATTTATTTACTAATTTGTACAGTCTTTTACTAGAAAAAATGTCTAATCCAGTCAAATAAAAAAATTAAAATATTTTATTAATGTCTATTTGTTTAAAGATTATTTAATGATATAATTAATGTAAAGTGAGGTTAGATGTTATGTATAAAAAAAGACGAATTAAGAAAAAAATTATTTTTTTAGGGGTTGGTATCCTTTTAATTGTTGCTTTAATTATTACGGGAATTAAACTTTTCACTCATTTTACTAGTAATGAATATAAGTTAACAGAAATTGGTTATAATGAAAAAGAAGTAAATAATATTTTAAAATTAGATGATACTTATATTAATTATGCTTTAAATAATAAGTATGATGACGATTTAATTCCTTTAACTAAAGAAAAATGGTTTGTTTGGACCAAATACGATGAATATAAAAAATATATTAAAAATATTCAAAAACAACCGACAACTAAAGAAATTGATTATCAAGATATCGTAACTAAAGTAAACACGAAAACCAATTATAAATATTATACCCATACTAAAAAGACAAATATGAATTTAGGTAATGCTATTTTAGTTAACAAATACTATAAATTACCAGAAAAATACGCACCAAATGATGTTGTAGATATTCCAACAACTTATGCTTTTGCTGGTAATCAAGCCAGAAAGGAAGTTTTTGAAGCTTTTAAACAAATGGCTGATGCGGCTAGAAGTGATGGTATTACTTTAATTATTAATTCTGGTTACCGAACTTATGAATATCAAAAAAATCTCTATGACAATTATGAAAAAGCAAATGGCAAAGAATATGCGGATAGTTATGCGGCTAGGCCAGATTTTTCTGAACATCAATCAGGACTTGCTTTAGATATTGTCACTTATGGCATGACGATGGACAATTTTGAAAACACGGATACTTATAAATGGCTAATAAAAAATTGTACCGATTATGGTTTTATTTTAAGATACCCTAAAGGTAAAGAAGAAATAACTGGTTATGCTTATGAATCTTGGCATTATCGTTATGTTGGTAAAAGTTTAGCTAAAAAAATTGAAAAAAGCGGACTCACATTTGATGAATATTATGCATATTATTTAAATAAGGAATGATATAATGAAAAAAATAATTATTATAATATTTATAATTATTTTAATTACAGGGGGTATTTTTATTTTTACCAATAGTAAAAAAAGTTTTCAAGAAAAATTAATTGATATGGGCTATAACGAAAAAGATGCGAATGTAATAAGTACTTTAGTTAACAAAAACGATGAAAATCTTATTTTAAATAGTAAATATAATACTAATATTGTTGATATTTTAACAAACAAAAACTATAAAGAAGATAATTTAAAACTATATTTAGATTATTTAAATGAAAATAAAAAAGCACCTAGTAATTTTATTATTAATATTGTTAATTTAAATTTAACTGAATATAAGTATTCTAAAAAATTAAATAATTTAACTAATGAAAAATATTTTATTAAAGACAATTTAAAGCGTTATTTAAATTATGATAAAGGAAACGCTAATAAAACAGTTACTGAAGTTAATTGTAATTTGGATTATAATTATTATGAAAATGTTCAAGAAACAGATCTTGCAAAAGATAATTTAATGATTGTTAACAAATTTTATTATTTAAAAAATGATTTTGAACCTGAAGATTTAGTTACTTTAGATGATATTTACAATATAGGAACTAATAATAAACTAAGAAAGGTAGCAGCCGAGGCTTTTATGAAAATGGCTGATGCGGCTAAACTTGATAACATTAGTTTAAAAAATGCTTCAGGATATCGCAGTTATAATTATCAAGCTACTTTATACGAAAATTATGTAAAAAGAGATGGAAAAGAAGCTGCTGATACTTATTCGGCAAGAGCTGGTTATTCTGAACATCAAACTGGTCTGGCTACTGATATTAACCAAATAAATGATGCTTTTGAAAACACTGATGCTTTTAAATGGCTTAGTGAAAATGCTTATAAATATGGTTTTATTTTAAGATATCCTAAAGATAAAGAGAATTTAACTGGTTATAAATATGAGCCATGGCATTACCGTTATGTTGGAACAACAGTAGCTAAACAGATTTACGAAGAAGATTTAACTTTTGAAGAATATTATGCTTATTACATAAACTAATTAAAACATGACTTTTAATCATGTTTTTATTTATATGTATTTTTCAAAAGCTATGTAACTACTTTGGTTTATATTTCATCATGTAATAGCAGTTTCCCCACTTAAAATGACCTTGATAACTACTAATTATCGATAAAGCTTTTTCTTTGGGAATTTTTCCATTTTTTATAGCTTTCATTTTTCTTTTAAATCTTTTTTTACTATCGTTTCTAACTTTCATAATTAATTTATTATTAATGATATAAAATCTAAAACCTAAAAAATCGATACCTTCTTTTGTAACATTTATTATTTTAGTTTTGTTATTTAATTTTAATTGATATTTTTTTATTAGTTTTTCAATTTCTTCTAAACAATATTTTAAGTATTCTTTATTATTACTAAGTAATACTCCATCATCCATATACCTTATATAATATTTTATTTTTAATTTTTCTTTAATATAATGATCTAGTTCATTTAAATAAAATATGGCCATTATTTGACTAGTCATATTTCCAATAGGAAGTCCTTTACCTTGTTTATATAATGGTATTCTTTTTATTTCTTCTATTCTTTGTTTTTTTATTTTTTCATTTAAATTAGAAGAATTTACTTTTAAAATTTCGTTTTCTTTAATTTTTTGTATTTTAGCATTAACATTATAATTAGTTGAATCAATTATTTTAAACAAAAGTTTTAAAAATTTTTGATCTTTTATTTTTTCTTTTAACTTATGTTTTAATATTTTATGATCAATACTATAAAAGTATTTACTAATATCAAACTTTAAAGCATATATAGTACCACCTTTTAATTCATTCAAATATTTTTTTAAATATTTAATATCATAATAAGTACCTTTACCTCTTCCCGTAGCTACATTAGTATTAATTAAAGAGGGTTCTAATATATTACTTAATATATTTGCTAGAACATGGTTAATAACTTTATCATCTAATTTTAAACTCATAACAATTCTGTACTTTTGTTCTTTTATTAAAAAAATATTATAACCTTTTATTTGATAATTTTTATTTTTTATTAATTTATAAATTCTAGTAATATTAGCTGTATAATATTCTTCAAATCTATAAATTTTTTTCTTCTTTTTAGTATTTACTTTTACTTGTTTATTATAAACATCCATAACAAATTTTAAAGTAATTTGTGAATATAAATCATTACTTCGTTTCATATTTTATCCAACCATATACTTGTTTAGTAATATTTAATAAAAAATTACCAATTTTATTATATTTTTTATAATTTATATATTTTTTATTCAAACTAATTTTAAAATAAAAATCTAACATTTTTAATTTACTTACTATTTTTTTCTGCATAAGTATTCTTTCATTGACATTTAAAGCATTAGAATAATAAACAAGTTCTAATATATCAAAGCTAGTTTTGCGAATATTGTTTTTAAGAGTATGTTCACTTCGAGGGAAATTTTCAACTACTTTATCTAAATATAAAATTGTTTTTTTAATACTTTCAGCTAAATTTAGTTTTTCTTGCATATAATACTTTCTACTTCATTTAATATACTTAAAATATCGGAAGTTCTTTTTATTTCTGATAATTTTAAATGAACCATTTCTATTCTTTCGTCAACAGTAATATTATTTTTTAAACAATATTTATATTTATTTTTTTTTAAATTTTTGTTTAAGAACAATTTTATTTTCATAAACTATGTAATTAATTTTTAAATTATCTAATGTTTTTAATACTTTGTTTAAAGAAATAAGAGGGAAACCAACTTTAATAGTGCCAGCAAAAGGATTTATTTTATAGTTAAAAATAGTTGCTAAAAGATGGGCATCTCCACCAAGGGAATTATAAAAATTTCCCACTTTAATTAAAATAATATAATCTTCATATTTTTCTTTTTGGGTTAAATAAATTTCTTTTATTTTCATAAAACAAACATCTCCTTCATAAATTAATTTAAACTATTTAACAAATTATTATTTAAATTTTATCTTTATATAAACACCCCACTTTCTAAAATAAAAAACAGCACCATAAAAATATTAGGTACTGCTTAAATTTTAAAAACATTGACTAAATCATATCATAGATTTTTCGGATTTTTTTAATTATTAAATAACCATTACAATCAAAATAATAATTTGTCCTACTAGAACTATCTCTGGCTATATTTATTTTTTTGTAAATGATTTTATTAACGGTATATGAAACCTTAACCACTTACAAGGGATAATACTTGTTCTCTATATCTTTTCCTTATGACCTTATTGGTTCATAAGCCTTAGTTTTAAAGAGATCTGGGCG
>CALVIK010000040.1 GCA_944329545.1 uncultured Bacilli bacterium | reverse complement strand
TATTATTTTTAACTTTCACAATTAATTTATTATTTTAGTTTTTTATTCTTTTTACTGATAATTTTTTATTTAAGTAAATGAAAAATTTATTTAGAAAATACCGAAGATAAACTTTAGAATTACATTTATGACAACAAAATTATATAAAAAAGATAACTACAAGGAATAGTTATCAAAAACATTTTTTATTATTGAAATTAGCTTTGTAGTTCTCTTTTTTTATAGTTTTTTTCTTTGATAAGCAATATAATCATCATCAGTAGGAACTTTTTCGACAATGTCGAAAATTTCTTTACCAACTTGGTCTTTAGTTGTTACAAATGAACCAGTAGCAAAAGTATCCCCTTCGTTTACTTTATTAATGCCTTTAAGCTGACTAAACATTCCGGAAATAACAACTTTGGGAATAAAATAGTAAACACCAACTTCGTCATCATTTTTAACTTCTACTTCAATTTGTAAATCGTGGCCACGATCTCTTACCGAAATTAAAACTTTATCGGCATTAATAGATACAATATCTGTTAGTCCAACAGCAATTTTACTATCAAAAGCTAAAAAGATGTTTTGACTAAGTGGGCTATTAACACCTCTTAAAGTTATTTCATCACCTAAACTTTTTTTATGAGCAATTTCCGGAATTTGTCTTAAAAAATCTAAATTATTAGTAACATAAGTATGGAAAAAATGTAAAAGTTCATTAACAGAACTACATTCTTTTAAAAGATCGACTAAAATCCAAGCTTCACTTTCATCATAAACCATAGAATCTCCATAAATGTTTTTTCTAACTTCAGTTAAAAATTTTTCATGCATAATGGCAAAATAATCATAATAAATATTTTTAACATCTTCTAATGTATAATTAGTATTAACAATGCGTTCTTTAATTTTTTCTAACAAATTATAAACTGTTAATGTTATATCTTCATTCATATTAAACATTTGACAAATAGATACAAACTGTCTTTGAAAAATAATTATACTGTCATATAATTTATCCGTATATTTAATAATTTCATTACTTGTTAAATAACCATTAATACTTAAATCATATATTCTTTTTTTGACATCTAAATCAAAGCTAAAATAATTTTTATAATATGTTAAAGTCTCTTCCATTTATTCTCCTATCGTTCCAATAAAATATTTCTTTTTACCTCTTTTGATTACTAAGATTTCTTCTGCAATAGCTATGTCTTTAGTAATAATAAAATTTTCATCAGTTATTTTTTCTTCATTTATCATAATACTACCGGCATTGACAAATTCCCTAGCTTCTCTTTTACTACTAGCAACTTTCCCATTTACTAATAGGTCAATAACATTAATATTATCTTTAGTTATAAAATTAGGGACGCCTTTAAATACTTCTTTTATTTCTTTTTTGGTTAAGGTTTTAACTTTACCATTAAATAAAGCTTCACTAATCATAACTGCTCTTTCACAAGCTTCTTTACCATGTAAAAAAGTAACAACTTCTTTAGCTAAAGTTTTACTAGCTAGTCTAAGTTCTGGTTTCTCACGATGTTTTTGCATTACTTTTTCGATTTCTTCTTTACTTAAAAAGGTATAAACTTTTAAATAACTTTCAACCATTTCATCATCAGAATTTAAAAAATATTGATATAGTTCATAACTAGATGTTTTATTTTTGTCAAGCCAAATAGCATTACCTTCACTTTTACCTATTTTATTACCATTTTTATCTAAAACTAAAGGCATAGTAAAGCCGTAAGCTTCTTTGCCAGTTTTCTTTTTTATCAAATCAATACCAGCTGTAATATTTCCCCATTGATCAGACCCAGCAGCTTGAAGCGTGCAATTTTTGTTTTCATAAAGCCATAAAAAATCTAAAGCTTGCATTATCATGTAAGAAAATTCTGTATAAGTAATACCACTATCTAGTCTTCTTCTAATAATATCTTTGTCAAGCATATAATTGATATTAAAATACTTGCCATAATCTCTTAGAAAATCAATAAAATTAATTTCTTTAGACCAATCGTAATTATTAACCATTTCATAGCCAAACAAACCAGAAATTTGTTTATGCAACGCCTCATAATTGCGCAAAACATCTTCTTTACTAATCATAGCTCTTTCCGTTGTTGGTCTTGGATCACCAATCATTCCGGTAGCTCCACCAACCAATAAAATCGGATTATGTCCACCCATTTGCAATCTTTTAGCTGTTAATAATGATGATAAATGTCCAACATGAAGGCTATCAGCTGAAGGGTCTGTGCCCCAGTAAAAAGTTACGGGTTTCCCGTCAATAATTTTTTGGATATCTCCGGCTTCATCTTTAATAAGCCCGCGCCATTTCAAATCTTCATATAATGTCATTATTCACACTCCTTTATTTCTTTCTTTTCTAATTCTTTCATAATATTAACACCACTACTAGTGCCGATTCTCGATGCCCCGTGAGTAATTAATTCATCGGTAAATGCTAAAGTTTTGATACCACCGCTAGCTTTAATCTCTAATACTTCATTTTTATATTTACTAATAGTATCAATATCGTGAACACTAGCGCCACGCGAACCAAAACCGGTCGATGTTTTAATAAATCCAACAAATGTTTCGTTACATATTTCCGTCATTTTAATTATTTCTTCATCAGTTAAAAGCGAAGTTTCAATAATAACTTTTAATACTTTACCATCAATAGCATCGCGAATTTCTTCTATTTCACTTTTAACATAGTCATAATCTTTATCCTTTAAAGCTCCAACATTAATAACCATATCAATTTCATCAGCTCCCATTTCTATCGCATCAATGGCTTCAAAAGCTTTAGTTTTTGGGGTATTCATTCCTAATGGAAATCCAACTACTGTAGCAACTAAAATATTAGTATCTTTAAGTATGTTTTTAGCTAAAGACACATAACTTGGATGAACACATACGGCATAAAAACCATATTCCATAGCTTCTCTACATAGTTTTGTGATATCTTCGCTTGTCGCATCCATTTTTAAATTTGTATGATCAATATATTTATTTATTTCCATAAACGCCTCCTATAATATATTTTTTAATTCTTTAATGTTTCTTATCTTTGGATAGTCATTATTATTTTGATAATTATTATCAAAGTGAATTACTTTAGCACCCATTTGATAAGGAACATCTAAATCTTTTCGTGCGCTATCACCAACAAATAAGCATTCTTCTATTTTTATACCTTGACTAGCTAATAAATAGGCTTCTTTATGAGGTTTTATTTTTACTATATCAGTACCAATAACTTTGTCAAAATATTGCAGAATATCCATTTTTTCTAATCTTCTTTTTTGCGTTTTTGTAAACCAATTAGTTAACGCATATATTTCATATTTTTCTGATAAATATTTTAAAGTATCAATAAGTTCTTGATTTTTTTCATTAACCCAGTTTTCTGCAACTTCTTCGTTTATTTTTTTTATCATATCAATTGTAAAAGAATAGTTGAGTTTGCGGTTTAAAAAATTAAGCATTTTTCCTTCAGTATATATATCTTCTTCATCTTCATAAAATTCTAAAGCATCATATACTTCTTTCGCTTTTTTTAAATCTTTATCGGGAAATATTTCCGCATAAGAATAAGCAAATGAATCTTTGAAAAGAATTAAAGTATTATCAATATCAAATATTATTCGCTTAATCATGTTATCACGCTCCTTATAAATAAAAAAATACTATAAAGTTAAGGACGAGTTTCCCCGCGGTACCACCTTAATTCATAGTATTCTATGCTCTTAATCTTTAACGCAGACATACGCTTTGACTCAAAATTTGTATTTCATTATTTAACCTTGGTTAGTTTTCAGCCCCCACTAACTTTCTAATTACCAGCTAAATAACTACTAATAATTTTTCTTCATCAATTAATAAAACTATAACATAACTTTGTTTTTTTGTAAAGTACCAATATTATTTTAAAAAATATACTTTTTTCTACATTTTAGCAGTATCACTAACAATAAGTGTCTCTTCCTTTTATTTTATATTCTGCAGAAAATATTTTAGCATCTGTACAATATTCCATAATAAATTTATTTTCTTTTCGGCAAATAATAACGCCTACAGTTTTATCGTTAAATACTTCTTTAATATGTTTATCAACA
>CALVIK010000039.1 GCA_944329545.1 uncultured Bacilli bacterium | reverse complement strand
ATCTAAAAAAAAAAAAAAAAAAAAAACAAGTAATTTTTTTGATAAATCTTTTTTTTACCTTATTTAAATAAAAAATAACCAACTTGAATAATATTTAATATTTAGTTATAATTATAACGGTGATGTAAATGAAAGTATGTGTATTAGGTTGCGGAGCATATGGCTCTGCTTTAAGTATTATTTTAAATGAAAATGGACATGAGGTTATCGGATGGTCAGCATTTAAAGAAGAAGCTGATACTTTAAATAGAACTCATGTCGCCCCAAAACTTCCTGGGGTTATTTTACCAAGTGATATTAAATATACAAGTGATATTAAAGAAGCTAGTGATAATGCAGATTTAGTTTTAATTGCGATTCCTACAGCATTTATTTCTAACACTTTAAAAAATGCTAAAGAATATATTAAAGATAAACCAATTGTAATAGCATCTAAAGGTATTGAACAAGAAAGTTGTTTGTTAATAAGTGAAATAGTAGAAAAAATACTAGAAACTAATAATTTAGCTGTTATTTCTGGACCTTCTTTTGCTATTGATGTTGCTAAAAAAATACCAATTGGTCTTACTTTAGCTTGTCAAAATAAAAAAACAACTAACCTTGTTTTAAAAGCTTTTAGTAATGAACACTTTAAACTTAGAGTTTGTAGTGATATAATTGGTGTCGAAATATGTGGTAGTATTAAAAATGTTATTGCTATTGCCTCAGGTATTTTAGATGGTATGAAAATGCCCGAATCAACTTCAGCAATGTTTATAACTGAATCAATTCATGATATCAAAGAGCTTATTAAAGGTTTAGGTGGCGATGGTAGTACCATTACTTCTTTTGCTGGATTTGGTGATTTACTTTTAACTGCTACTAGTCCTAAAAGTAGAAACTATTCATTTGGCTATTTAATTGGTAGTGGGGCTAGTAAAGAAGAAATAGATAATTATATCAAAAATACAACTATTGAAGGATTATATACATTAAAATCGATTAATGAACTTGTTGCTGATAAAAATGTGGATATGCCAATTATTGATTTAATAGATGAAATAATTTATGGTAATAAAAAACCTCAAGATTTAGTTAACTTCTTAATAACTAAGCCTTAAGGTTTTTTTATTCAAATTTTATAATATCTTTGGTTTTTACTGGTTGGTTTATTCGGAATTGTCATTTTAATTAGTCCATTATCTAGTGCCGGCCTTAAATAATTATCTCTGAAAGAATCTTTTGATTTTAAATTTAATTTTTCCATTATTTCTAAAGCCGTCATCGGAATATTATAATCCATAACTGATAATAATTTTGAAACATAAGTATTAATATGTAATAATTCTTTTTTTGTATTTATTACTAGCTCTTCTAATACTTCATCTATCATTTTACACATAAATTCAATAAACTTAGTAGAATTTCCTTCTTGGTTACAATCATTTATTGCTTTATAGTAATCATCTTGATATTTTTTTATTTGTGATTCAATAGGCACATATTCAAATATTCTTTTCCATTTAGAAAGAATTATATTTTGCCAAAGTCTAGCCATTCGGCCATTGCCATCACTAAAAGGATGAATAAAAACAAATTCATAATGAAAGACTGATGACAATATAAGGGGATGAATTTCTGACTTATTCTCTTTCATCCAATTAAACAAATCATTTATTAATGACGAAACGAATTCTGGCTTCGGCGCCATAAAAATACAATTACCTTTTTCATCAAACACACCTTCGGCTCCAGACCTAAATGTTCCAGATTCTTCTACCGTTAAATAAATCATAACACCATGAATTTTGAGCAAATCATCAATATTATATGGATTAACTTTATTCATCATTTCATATGCTTTATAGGCATTTTTTACTTCCTGTATTTCCTTTTGCGGGCCAATTACTAAATTACCATTAATAACTTCTTTAACTTGATTATAAGTTAAAGAGTTAGCTTCTATTGCTAATGAAGAATGAATTGACCGAATACGATTATTTTTTCTTAGCACTGGCATTTTATTTAAATTATCAAAATTATCAAGATTACCAATTTTTTCCATAATATTGCCTATAAGCTTTAACATTTTATTTGTTATAGTAAATGGTGGAACATATTTAGACATTTATATCACCCTCTTGTAATATATTATACTACAAAAATAAAAATACATCAATTATCTTACACATTATCTTGCATGTTATCTTGCATATTCTTCAGTTAAATTATTATATTCGTTTTTCTACTGGTAATCTCATTTATTTAAGGACTTTGGAAAAATTTTTCCATTACTACCAAAGAACTAAAACTTATGGAAAAAATTTCCCAAAACTCACAAAAAAAACGACCAGTTTTGGAAATTTTTAAACAAAAAAATACCTTTATTTAACAAAAGGTATTAAAGCCATAAAACGAGCTTTTTTAACTTCACCGGCAATATGTCTTTGATGTTTAGAACAAGCACCAGTTACTCTTCTAGGTAAAATTTTACCTTTGTCAGCGCTTATATATTTTTTAATAATATCTACATCTTTATAGTCTACTGATTTACCAGCACACATTTGACATATTTTTTTCTTCTTTTTACGATATTCTGCCATTTCAATCCTCCTTTAGTCTAAAAAATTATCATCAAGTGTTACATTATCACCAAAATCAGCAAAAGGATCATTGTCGACATCAACAGTATTTTGCGATGGTTCATAATCATATGGAGTCGCTTCTGGCGTACTATTCGTATTATCAGTATTATTTGAACGACTGCTTAAAAATTGAACATTGTCAGCAACAACATCTGTTGTATATCTTCTATTTCCATCTTTATCGTTATAACTTCCTGTTTGAATATAACCTTGAACCGAAACCATACTGCCTTTATCTAAGTAATTAGCAATATTTTCAGCAGTTCTACGCCAAGCAACACAGCCAATAAAATCAGTATTAGGTTGTCCTTGTTGACTGTTATAACCACGGTTTGCAGCTACAGTGAATCTAACATAAGGAACATTTGATCCTGTATATCTAAGTTCTGGTTTAGCAGTTAATCTGCCCACTAAATTAACACAATTCATAAAGGTACCTCTTTTCTTAATCTTCTTCTCTTGTAATTAAGTGACGAATTATATCTTTACTAATCAAAGCTAAACGGTCAAATTCACGAACTGCTTTATCATCATTAGCTTCAATATTGAACAAATAATAATATCCACTTTTGAATTTTTTAATTTCATAAGCTAAATCTCTTTGTCCCATATCTTTTTTACCTACGATTTTCGCACCATTACTTGTTAATACTTTTTCAAAATCAGTAATAACTTTCTTAGTATCTTCTTCACTTAAAGTAGGTCTTACGATAAACATAATTTCATATTTTCTCATTCTTACACCTCCTTATGGTCTTCTGGCTTTTTTATAAAAGCAAGGAGTAAATCAATACTCGGTAAAGATTATAACAAATTTTTTTTACTTTGTAAACATCTATTCCCTCTTAATTGTATTTAAAAACATAGCATTTATGCTTTTATAATATTTAACCTTATTAAAAATGTCATAATTACATCAATTATAAATAAAATACTTAAAATAATTGTTAGCCATTTAGGTATTTTTTTTATTATTTTATCAAAAATTGGCCTTATTATATAAATAAATATAATACTTAATATTCCCCATAATAATGTCATTTCTAAGGAAATATATTTTCCTAAATTAAATTTTTGATTGCTGTAATCCCAAAAAACCGTATCAAATATTATTTCAATTAAAGTTCCACCTAACCATTCTAAAAAACTTAAGCTAAAAGAAACAATAAAAAACACAATAATAGTTTCTAGTAATCTATTCATATGTAAATTCTTAAATAATTTATTTGAAATAATAATTATTAAAACTGTTCCTATTCCATATACTGGTGTCCATGGACCGAATAATATACCACTAGAAAAAGAGCCTTTAAAAATTAAAGTCATTAAAGCTTCTATAAAAAAACCCAAAATACTATAAATAAAAAAACAATTAAGTAAATACATATTTATCACCATTATTAATATGCACTTAAATAATTGTTTTATTAAAAAATGTTATTTTTTGACAAATATTCTAGGTAAATCATGTATAATAACATTAATGGAGGTGTTTCTTATGAATCAAAACGAAGTTATTGAAGCAATTAAAAAAGTAAGAAAATATAATAGTGAAACTAGTTCTATTGAGGTGAAATCTGCCAACAACGGTTTCCCTAAAAAATGCTACGACACTTTTTCAAGTTTTTCTAATAAAAATGGTTGAATAATCATATTTGGTATAAATGAAGAAAACAACTTTGCTTCTGAAAATGTTTATGATATTAAAGATTTACAAAAACAAATTTCTTCATTATGTGCTGATGCTATGGAACCTAAAATAAGAGCCGAAATATTACCAATGGAATTTGAAAATAAACAAATAGTTGCTGTTAAAATAAATGAGTTGGCACAAAATCAAAAACCTTGCTATTATAAACCCAAAGGTCTTAAAGGTGGTTCATATACAAGAGTTGGAGATAGTGACACTATAATGACAGACTATGAAATCTACGCACTTCAAAGTTATAACGACCATATTATTGAAGATAAAAGGCCAAACAAAAACTCTTCGCTTGAAGATTTAAATATGGATGCTTTAAAAGAATATATTGAAAAGGTAAAAATTAATAGACCTAATTTTGCAAAAAATTCTTTTAAAAAGAATTTAAAATTGTGTGCAATTACAGACACAACTGAAAATCAAATTTATCCAACTCTAGCTGGAACACTCATTTTTGGAGAATTTCCACAAAGCTATTATCCACAATTATTTGTTGCTTGTGTCGTAGTCCCAGGCACAAAATTAGGTGAAACTGGAACTTTAGGAGAACGATTTATCGATAACAAAAGAATTGAAGGAACTATCGAAGAAATGCTTAATGGAACAATGAATTTTCTAAGGAGAAACATGAAAATGAGTGTAATTATTGATGAAAATGGTAAACGAACAAACAGAACAGAATATCCAATTGAAGCTCTTAGAGAAGCTGTTGCCAACGCACTTATTCATAGAGATTATAGCACGCAAACTGAAAACGCCTATATTTCTGTATATATGTACAAAGACCGTATTGAAATATTAAATCCAGGAGCTTTATATGGAACAAATAAATTAGAGAACCTTGGTACTGATACTGTTATGGAAGCTAGAAACCCTAATATTGTTAGAATATTAGAAGAAAAAGGTGCAGTAATTGAAAACAGACATTCTGGTATTCCAACTATGAAACGAGAAATGCAAAAATATAATTTACCTATGCCAGAATTTTATGAAGAAAGAGGTAGTTTTAAAGTTATTTTTAGAAATATTAGTAGTCAGGTTAGTAGTCAGGTTAGTGGTCAGGTTAGTAGTCAGGTTAATAAACCACAAAATAAAACAATTGATAGATACAAGCAAATAATTTTAGATTTTTGCGTTACACCAAAAAGTTCTAAAGAAATTAAAGAACATTTAAATTTAAAATCCAGAAGTTATGTAAACAACAAAATTTTAAAACCTCTTATCGAATTAAATATTTTAGAATATACAAACAAAAAACATCCTGAAGCCAGTAATCAAAAATATATAACTAAAAAATAATTTAAAATTCATTTTAATACCTAAAGCAATTTTTTTATAAATAAAAAAACAATTAAGTAAATACATATTTATCACCACTATTAATATGCACTTAAATAATTGTTTTAAACATTAAACCTAAAATGACAAATATCACCATCTTGCATAACATAATCTTTACCCTCAAGACGCATTTTACCATTTTCTCTTGCTTTAAGTTCACTGCCATATTTTTCTAGGTCCTCAAAGCTCATTATTTCCGCTTTTATAAACCCTTTTTCAAAATCAGTATGAATAATACCTGCACATTCAGGAGCTTTCATACCTTGCTTATATGTCCAAGCCCGAACTTCATCAGTTCCAGCCGTTAAATAAGTTGATAAACCTAAAAGTTTATAAGACGCTTTTACAAGTCTATCTAAACCACTTTCTTCTATTCCCATGTCTTTTAAAAATTCCAATTTTTCTTCTTCAGTTAATTCAGAAAGCTCTTCTTCTATTTTCGCACTAATAACAACAACTGAAGAATTTTCTTTTTTCGCATATTCTTTTAATTGTTTAACATAATCATTATCTGTAGCAATTTCATTTTCATCGACATTAGCAACATAAATAATTGGTTTTATTGTTAAAAAATTAAATGGTTTTAATATTTTTCTTTCTTCTTCTGTTAACTCTAAAGTTCTAATAGCTTTATTATTTAATAAAGCTTCTTTTATTTTTTCTAAAAGTGAGGCTTCTTTCATAGCTTCTTTGTCATTAGAAAGTCTACTTTTTTTACCAACCTTACCAAGTCTATTTTCGACAAATTCAAGATCGGCAAAAACAAGTTCTAAATTAATAATATCAACATCCCTTACCGGATCAATATTGCCGTTTACATGAGTAATATTTCCATTGTCAAAACACCTAACAACTTCGCAAATAGCATCGACTTCTCTAATATGTGATAAAAATTTATTACCAAGGCCCTCCCCTTTAGAAGCACCTTCAACAAGTCCTGCAATATCTGTAAATTCAAAGGTTGCATAAATCGTTTTTTTCGGATTATATAATTTTTCCAAAAAATCAACCCTTTTATCGGGAACATTAACCATTCCTACATTTGGTTCAATTGTCGCAAATGGATAGTTAGCTGCTAAAATGTGCTGCTTCGTAATGGCGTTGAATAAAGTAGATTTACCAACATTAGGTAAACCAACTATTCCTGCTGTTAAACTCATCTAATCACTCCCTTAACACTTTATATAATATAATAATAAGTAAAAAAAATCAATTATTTTAAATTTATTTTATTTATACAATACATTAATATCTACATAACCATCTATTCCATCAATAAGACCATCGTCACATAATTGCCACATCATATATTTTCCAGTATAATCAGTTTCATCAGTATAATGAGCAAGCCATACTTCTTTTGTATGATATTTCCAAATGGTATTTAAATAATTTTTACTGCCATAAAGCATTCCTTGATAGCCGGCTTTATCAATAGTATTGATAAAACTATCGGCAACTTCATTTAAGCCAAAAATACTCAGTTCCATTTCATTAAAAGCATTAAAACTTTCAAAATCAAAAACCACTGGTAAAGAAACATCATAATCTTTTATTTGTTTAATTACCCACCTAGCTTGCTTTTTAGCTTCTTTTTCACTGTCCGCATATGAATAAAAATAAACCCCAACTTTTAAATCATTTTTTAAAGCACTTTTGATATTTTCTTTAAAATAAGGATCAACTTTATATTCGCCATTTGTCCCTACTTGATACCCTACTCTAATCATGACAAAACTAGCTCCGGCATTTTTTACTTTTTCAAAATCAACAGTTCCTTGGTGTTTAGATACATCAATACCAAGTTCCGTATTTTCGCTTTTATGTTTATTTAACATATCGCTAAATTTAACACCTGAAAGCGTTGTTGTCATAGGTGCTGTTTTTGGCGATTCTTTGGCATTTTTTTCATTAACACTATTATCGTAAACTATCAAATCAAAATGATAAGTAACTTTATTTTTACTACTATCTTGGGCGATGAAAGACAAGTTATAAGTACCTGGGGTATTAATATCGTACTGTCCTTTCAATGTGCAAATAGGAGAGTTGTCATAATTATCAACACAAACAATATTTTTTTCAAAATCTATATCTTTTCCAAGCGGCGTACTATAACTTTTTTGAAGCCAAACAACAGGCTTTTCCGTATCGACAATTTTTATAGTAAAAGTTCCCC
>CALVIK010000038.1 GCA_944329545.1 uncultured Bacilli bacterium | reverse complement strand
TTTATAGACCTTTTTTTGAAGTGCATAAGTAATATAACAATCTCCGCGAATTATGTCAACATTTTTTTGCAATTTTTTCGACTTTTTTCGCATTTTTTTAGTTTTTGCTTTAAATACGGCTTCTTTTTTATTGTTTTTTGCTGTTTTTTTATTACTTACTCTACAGTCTATGCAAAAAATAAAAAAAATTGCTTATATTTTTTACAATTTTAATTTATTTTACAATTTTTTTGTATATCTGATAATATTTTTTTATTTCTCCTTCAGCAAAAGGTCCCTCATTTTTTTTCTTCATCTCAATTAAATTCGATAACTCACTTTTTAAAATCAATTGAATCTCTTTTGGATAATGCATTAATTTTTTATGATAATTATATTCATTATAATCTAATATTTTAAAACCACCATCAGGGAAAACGCGCAAATCAAGATCATAGTCTATATATTTAATAATTTTTCCATCTATAATATAGGGTGTTGCTATGTTGCAGTAATAAAATAAACCAAATCTTTTTAATTGTCCTATAATATTAAACCAATGGTTTTTGTAAAAGAAGAGGATTGCTGGTTCTTTAGCATGATAACTTCTTCCATCCGCTTCCGTTAATTTTGCTTTATTATTGGCAACTACTATTTTTTCATTATCAATTGCTAATACAATTGCTTCATCACAAAGTTGGTGAAGTTTACCATTATGTTTATAGCAGTGAATTTCTAATTTGTCGCCTACCTTTATCTTATATTTGTTCTCATTCATTTTTTACTCCCGGCTTTCTCGTGTAATTTAATTATATCAGAGAAAAGAAAAAATAACAAATCTTAGTTTGTTATTCCATTTAATATTTCGATAGCTTTTTGTAATTGTAAATCATTTATGCCGGTTATTGTTCCATTTTCATCTGTTATTTGTTCATTTGCTACATAATAATCTGGATTAATTCCTATTTCATCAACACAAGTTCCACTTGGTGTTAGCCAATAAGCTGAAGTGTATTTTACCATTGATCCATCATCTAATTGCATTGTTTGTTGGACTTTTCCTTTACCAAAAGAGGTTTCGCCAACAATGGTGGCACCATAGCTCTCTTTTAGCGCAGCCGCAAGTATTTCAGCAGCTGAGGCCGTATTTTCATTGATTAATACAACAATGTCATACTCTTTATGCTCTCTTGTCTCATCACTATAGTGATTTACTTCATTTTGATATTCTAGACTATAAATTCGTTTCCCTTTTTCTAGAAAAATGCTTGCTACATCAGAAGCAGATGTCAAATACCCCCCTGTGTTGTCTCGTAAATCAATAATTAGAGAAGTCATACCATTTTTCTCCATTTCCTCTAAAGCTGAGGTTACTTGAATTGCTAATGTATTTGAAAATGTTTCCATATATAAATAACCAGTGCTCGTGTTTTCGATCAGATAATAATCAGTATTTGGTGCAAGTAAGGTCTCATTTTTCAAAGTTACCGTAAGTGTTTGTTCTCCTCTTTTTAGTTGTAAGGTAAAGTTTCCTGTACTATTCTTTATCATTTCAACTACTTTTGTTGCACTCATATTAGTTACATCCGTATTATTAAATCCGACAATAATATCCCCAGCCTCTATTCCGGCTTTACTGGCAGGAGTATCTTTATACACTTCGACAATTGATTTATCCGAGTTATTAATAGAAACGCCAATTCCTTTATATTCTCCTGATAAAGATTCGAATAATTCGGCCGTTGTTTCATCATCTAAATAAGTGGAATAGTCATCCCCAAGATAATCCATCATACCAGCAATCGCTTTATCTAATAATTCACCTGTATCCACATCTTCATAATAATCAGATAAAATATTGGCATAAACGGTTAAAAATTCATTTAATTCTTCATCATTCGATAAGTCACCGTAAGTCATATTATAGGAAAGCCGATTATTATTATATACGATTACCCCCGCTGTTATCGCTGAAATAATACTAGTTACAACAACAATTCCAATTACCCATGCTAAACTAAAACCTCTATCATTTTTTTCTTTGTTCATGTATTCACCTTCTACTATAAGATCATATCACAAATTTGTGAAAATATAAAGAAAAAAGATACTAATTTTCAGTATCTTCACTTTCTATGTATTCTAATTCACTTTCTATTTGTTCTTCCGTGTTAAAAGTTTCTACAATTGAACCGTTTCTAACCTTAATTAAAGCTAAGTCACCTACTTTTAAATCCGAAATATTATTTACATCTAGATTTTCATTTTCAGGGTCATAAAATTTTTTATTTAATTCGTTATTTAAATTAGCAAAATAAACTTTTAATGGTTCTTTATTATTTCCATAAGCTGTAATAATGCCACTATAATAAATCGATCTTATATTTTCTGTATCATATATCATAACATAGTATTCATCTTCTGGTTTATTTAACATTGAGCCAATTAATGTTATATTGTAGTTAATTGTACCCGCTGTAATTTTATGCTCTGATTCTTTATTATTAAATAAATCTTTGGTTACAAAAATTCTTGTTAAAAAATAAATTCCTAATATTAATACTACTACAATGATTAAAATACGAACGAAACGAATAATTTCCATTTGTTCTTCACT
>CALVIK010000037.1 GCA_944329545.1 uncultured Bacilli bacterium | reverse complement strand
TTTAAATACCGCATCGTATTTAGCTGTATAAAATTTCTTTTCCATATTTCCTCCTTTTATAGACCCACTATCACACTCACTTGCCCCTATATATATTATACGAGATAAATTTTTAAATCCCTTTTTTATTTAAAAAAAAATGAATATACAAGAAAAATATTCATTAATTTTTATTTATATCATCTAAATTAACATCATCAAATAATTGCCTTAATTCTATATTTAAAGCCTTAGCTATACGCGCCAAAGTATCAAGTCTTGGTCTTTTAACTACTTTTAGTGCCTCCAAACTTCTAATAAATTGATGAGATAATTCTGCCCGATCAGCTAGTTCTTGAGCCGTTATTCCAAGTCCTTTACGATATTTTTTTATATTCATTCTAGCCTGATAAAAACAATAATCATCGCTATTTTTATCTATTTTCATTTATATCACCACTATAATTTTCTCATTTTTTTCCTAAAAAGTATGTTGCCATATTAGCAACATTTTGCTATAATAATATTTGGTGAAATAAAATGCGAAGATATCGAAAAAAAATATAAAAAAATAAAATAATAATTATATGTTGCATTAGTTTATTATTCTTAATAACTGCAGGATATGCGACATTTAATACAACTTTAAAAATAACAGCTAAAGGAAATGTTAAAGAGCAAGATAGAATAATACAAAATTGGTCTAGTACTAGTAATGAAGATTTTCATTCTGATTATTACAAGGAAAATATAGTTTCAGCTACATTTTTAGATAATAATAATGTTCCTAGTAATGCCACTGAATATTGGAATGTTTCGGAAGATAAAGAAAAAGGAGGCGTAATGGCCTGGGTTATTCCTAATAGTGATGATAGTACCAAAGCAAGACATGTTTTATGGCACGATTAATTTAACCGTAGTCTTTGTGGGAGATAATTGGAGCACAAATAATGTAACTACGCATAACATGTTTTATAATAGTGGAATTTCTTCTGTTACTTATGGACAATGTTAATTAAAAAGAAATCATTTTAACTTTGATTTCTTTTTTGACAATTGGGGCAAAAATAAGTACCTCGCCCACCAACTATTGTTTTTTCTATTTTACTATTACAATTTGGGCAATTTTCTTTGGTATGAACTAATAATTCTGTTTGAAAACCACCATGAACCCCTTCTGCGGATGTATAACTTTTAATAGTCGTTCCACCTTCTTTAATAGCTCTTTCTAAAATTTCTCTAGTATATTTAATAATGGCATTTAAATTATCATCAGTTAATTCTTTGGCATTTTCTTCAGGATTTATTTTACTTAAAAATAATATTTCATCAGCATATATATTACCGATACCTGTAATAATGCTTTGATCTAATAGTTCTGTTTTAATAGCTTTATTTTTTAATTTACTTCTTAAATATTTTGCATTCAAATTATTGTCCCATGGTTCTAGTCCTAAATCTTTTAAAGGCGAAGCCGTATAAACATTTTCTTTTTTAATTAAATACATTTTGCCAAATTTCCTAGTGTCATGATATCGCAGTTCTGTATTATCAGAAAAAGCAAAAATTACATGTTCATGTTTATTTCGTTCATCACCAACATTCCTAATAAAATACTTGCCTTCCATTCTTAAATGCGAAAGTAAAAAATAATCATCAAGTTCAAACATTAGCCACTTGCCTCTTCTGTTTATATTGTGGATAATTTGTTTTTGAATTTTATTTTGAAACTCTTTTACTTCAGGAAAAGCAATAATATTATCCCAATATATGCTAGCTAAAATAATTTGTTTGCCTAATACTTGTTTTTTTAAAACATTTTTAACAGTTTCAACCTCTGGTAATTCCGGCATTATTTCACACCTTTCTTTCATATATTTCTTTGTTTTCTTTTATTATTTTTGATACATTAGTAATTATTTCGCTTGTTAATTTTGAAAAATAAAGTTCGATGTGTAAAGTAGACTTACTATTTACATTTATAGTGTCAACCAAGCACTTCCCCATATTTATAAAGGGAATAGTGCTATATTTTTGAATAATAGGTATTATTAATGGATAATGTGTACAGCCCAAAATAATATAATCACATCCTTTTAATTTTTGTAAATACGCTTTTACTGCTTGCTTTAATTCATCAGTAAATTCTCCACATTCAATTAAAGGAACTAATTTAGGACAAGCAATGCTTGTCACATTAACTAATTTTTTTTCAAAAAATTGACTTTTTACGGTCATGGGCGTCGCCATTATTCCTATATTATTTAATTTATTTTGCGTTATATAATTAATTGTTGGCGTTAAAATATCAATAATCTTAACATTATATTTATCTTTGATTTCACTATATAAATTTGAACTAATCGTCCCACAAGCAATAACAATTAAATCAATTTTTTTACTTATTAAAAATTTAATAATTTTATCAGCTAAAACACTAAGTTCTTCTTTACTTTTTGTTCCATAAGGAAGATTTGCCGTATCGCCATAATATATATATTCACAATTAGGATATTTTTTAATAAATTCAGCTAAGACAGTCAAACCACCAATCCCCGAATCAAATAAACCAATACGCATAATGTCCCTCCTTATAATATTATTTTAGAAAAAAAGCTTAATAAAGCTTTTTACTTAGGCATAATTTTATCTTTCCCCCCCATATAAGGTCTTAAAGCTTCCGGAATATTTATACTACCATCAGCATTATAGTTGTTTTCTAAAAAAGCAATAAGGCCTCTTGGGGTAGCTAAAACCGTATTATTTAAAGTAGTTACATATTCATTACCATGACTTGTTTTCATTCTAATACCAAGGCGCCTAGCTTGAGCATCACCTAAAATTGAACAAGAACCAACTTCAAAATATTTCTTTTGTCTTGGGCTAAAGGCTTCAACATCACATGACTTAACCTTTAAATCAGCTAAATCACCACTACAGCATTCTAAGGTTCTAACGGGAATATCTAAACTTCTAAAAAATTCTACAGTATATTGCCACATTTTATTATACCAATCCATGCCTTCTTCTTTTTTACATAAAACGATCATTTCTTGTTTTTCAAATTGATGAACACGGTAAAGGCCTCTTTCTTCAATACCATGAGCGCCAACTTCTTTTCTAAAGCAAGGTGAATATGAAGTCATCGCAATTGGTAATTCTTCTTCCTTAATAATTTGGCCTTGAAATTTACCAATCATTGAATGTTCACTAGTTCCAATTAAATATAAGTCTTCACCTTCTATTTTGTACATCATAGCATCCATTTCTTCAAAGCTCATCACACCAGTTACAACATCACTTCTAATCATAAATGGCGGAATAGCATAAGTAAAACCTTTATCAATCATAAAGTCTCTAGCATAACTAAGCATTGCTGAATGAAGTCTGGCAACATCTCCCATTAAATAGTAAAAACCATTACCACTTGTTCTACCGGCACTTTCTTTATCTAAACCATTTAATTTATTACAAATATCAGCATGATATGGTATTTCATAATCTGGAACAAACGGCTCTCCAAAACGCTCATTTTCCACATTTTTTGTATCATCTTCACCAATAGGAACATCAGGCGCGATTACATTAGGAATAACCATCATAGCTTCTTTTATTTTTTTTGTAAGTTCTTCTTCTTTTGCTTGCAAAATTTCTATTTCTTGACTATAACCACTCACTTCTTTTTTGATTTTTTCAGCTTCATCCTTTTTCCCTTCACGCATTAATTTACCTATTAAAGCACTTTTTTCATTTTTTAAAGCCCGCAGTTCATCACCTTTTTGTTTAGCGTCTCTTTTAGCAATATCTAAGTTATAAACTTCATCAACAAGCGGTAATTTTTGATCTTGAAATTTTTTCTTAATATTTTCTTTAACCATTTCTTTATTTTCTCTTATTATTTTAATATCAATCATTTTATCTCCTCTTTCCGTTTTCTTTTAACATATCTAACATTTCAGTTATTTCTTTTTTGACTCTTTGTATTTCGGCTTCAATGTTATCTTTTTCATCTTCTTTTTCTGCGTAAACATCTCGCACAATACTTAAAATATCCCATAAAACATTAGCTTTTTTAACATTTATTTTATCTAAATATACACTAATATCTTCTATAAAAGATAATTTTTCTTTTATTGTTAAAATTAATTCTTTAATATTTATATTTTTTTGCATAGAAAGTGTTAAATCAATTAACTCATCTAAAATAAGCCTAATTTGCTCTAATTCCTGGTTAATTTGCTTTGATTGATTAGTAAAAGTTTCTAGTAATTTTTCATTATTTTCAAGTTCAATATAAATAATGTCTTTAGCCATAATTTTCCTCCTTTTAAAACAAAAAGACTATTACTTTATAGGAGCGAAATAACGCGGTACCATCCTACTTAATAGTCTTAATTATGATAACGGGGTTCCCCGGAAGTGATTAGCTTCAGTTACAAAAGTAGATTCATATAAGGTTATATTAGTTTTCACCGACCACTAACTCTCTTTAAATAACTACTTATACTATGGTCTTTTGCTTTCTTTTAAACATTTATGTGTCCATAATAACACATTTTTAATACTTTGTAAATCAATCTTGGTTATTTTGATGAATTTCTTTTATCTTTTCTTCTATTTTTTGGCCATAAAGAATAGACTCATCATAAATAAATATTAATTCTGGTATTTGTCTAATATCAATTCTATCGCGAAGTTGATGACGAATAAAGCCACTAGCACTTTTTAAAGCTTTTAAAGTAGTATTTTTTTTAGAATCATCTAAAACTGTAAAATATATTTTAGCTTGGGACAAATCACTTGTAACTTTAGCATCAGTAATTGTTACAAAATTTATATCTTTATTTTTAACATCTTCTTTTATAATAAAACTTATTTGTTCGATCAAACTATCAGAAATTCGTTCTTCTCTAACACTCATTAGGACCATTCCTTTCTATAAATTAATGCATTTATTATAGATTTTTGTTTTAAATTATTCATATCATTACTTTTTAGAATTCTTAAATTTTGTCTTTAATAAATTATTCAAGTTATATCAATAGTAAATTTATATTGTGCTAATATGTTTTAAAACAAAAAAAGGGTAAATTACCGCTTAATTTCTACCATTTCATAAGATTCAATAATATCTCCTGGTTTGATATCATTAAAGTTTTCAATCGTAATTCCACATTCTAAACCTTTTTTCACTTCTTTAACGCTATCTTTTCCTCTTTGCA
>CALVIK010000036.1 GCA_944329545.1 uncultured Bacilli bacterium | reverse complement strand
TCCGAAGACCTATTGCTCGTCTTCGCCACTGCCTTTCAAGACCTACAGCTAAAGAAAGTAACAAAGCTATTACTATGCGAATTAAAAAATCTATATACTCCATAATCTCCTCCTTTTCTATTTTATTCAATAGCCATAAATTATTTGTTTATTATTTTAGAGATTAAAAAATCAAGCATAAAACTTGATTTCAATTATTAAGGTGTAACTCCTGACTGATTAATAGCTGGTTCTTTATCTGGTTCAGTTGGATCAATAGCTGGTGGATCTACCTCTGTTTTTGGTGGGTCTTGTTCTTCTACCACTTCTTCTTTAGTATCTGTTGACTCTTCTTCTTCCTCTTCTGATGATGAAGTGTTATTTGAAGAGCTAGATACTCCCCCAGCTAATGTTACAGTAATACTACTAACATCTTCAACATTAGCTCCAGCCGAAACACTTTGTGAAATAACTGTTCCTGTGCCACTACCATTAACATTTACTTTTATACCATTAGCCCCACAGAAACTATTTACATAACTAAGTGATTGTCCAACAAAACTTGGTAAAAGTGTTATTGAGGTCGTTCCACTATCCATTTTACCAATTACTTCTTCTTCATATGGTTCGTTTATATTAAAACTAAATTTTTTAATAACTTTATCTTTCTTTTCTCCTAAATTAACTTTCATAGCATTACTTACAGCTTTAACGCTTTCATCGTAAAGAACATAATTATAAAGAGATAAATTAGTTCCACCATAATCAATTATTCTAGCATCTCGACCACTTAAGTATAATTTTTGAATTCCTAAAGCATCAGTTAAATTAGAACTACTACCAGCTTTTTTAGCTACATCTTTTAAAACATTATAAAGTGATAATATTTGATCAGTCGTCATATTAGTAGCCATACTTGTACTAATAGTGTCTAATAAATTATAAACTGTATCTAAACTTTTAATATCTTTAAACTTATTAAGTAAAGCTTCAACCACTTCTTGTTGATGCTGACCTCTAATAAAATCATTACTTGTATAATTTGTCCATTTAGCCGAGCACATTGATGGATTTGGATGCCTATTTCTAGCAAAAGCTAAGGCTTGCTCCCCATTTAAAACTTGCCGTCCTTCTTCGATATAAACTGTATTAGCACCCCACTGACGGTTACTATTTTGTTCACATAAATTATAAGGAACATCAACCTCAACACCGCCTAAAGTATCAACTAGTTTAACAACACCTTTAAAGTTTATTTTAACATAATAATCAATATCTATATCTAAGAAGTTTTCAATTGTTTTTTGCATACAAGACTCACCTTGCCATGCTGCATGAGTTATTTTATTTTTTCTTTGACCTGAGAAACAAGCTATCGGTACATAAGAATCTCTTGGAATACTAAGCATCGTTGAAGTTAATGTTTTGGGGTTAAAGGTAATAACCATTAAAGAATCCCCGTTAAATGAGCTATCAGCTAAGTTTTCCATTTCTGAATCAACACCCATTAATAATATTGTAAATGGTTCAGTAATTGGTTTAGTGCTTACTTCTTCAGTATCTTTTTTTACTTTTTTAGTTTGCGTATAAATTATTTTAGTAGTATCAGCAATATCTTCATAGCCATCCATACTACTAAACATTGTTGGATAGTTAGTTGGTAAAAAGACATAATTTATTTCGCCAGCTTCTAAAGCATCTATCATTGAAATATAACTTGAATATTCTTTTGTTTCATTTATTAGTTCATTTTTCTTAATTATTTCACTTGGAATAATTGAACCTTCATAACTAGTATCATCTTCTAATACAGCTAAAGTCTCGTCTTCATCAATATCTTTAATATCTTCAGCTTCATTATCAGCAAGTGTAACAATACTAGAAGAATATGTTGTATATTCAGTATTTTTAGCTACTTTATCTAAAGTACCATAGACCTTACCAATATTATAAGCTACAAACAATTCACCGGCTGATAATATTATCATTAAAAATAAAACTAAAATAAGTTTAACTTTTTTAAATTTTCTTAAAAATCTAATAGCAAATAAAATTAATATTAAAACAATTAATCCAAGAACAGCCATTAAAATTGTTCTTAAAACTGTTTCAATGTTTTTAAGTAGTAATAAATTATAAAATAAATATCCAGTTGAACCTAATAAAACAATAGTCAATAATAATGCAATTACAAAACTCACTTTATGCCTAGTTAATTTTTTCATCAAAACTTCCTCCTCGCTTACGCCTTAAATACTATAACATTATACCCCATAATTTAAAATTTAACAAGAGAAATGTCGAAATTTTTATAAGAGAGTTTTTGATGAAATTTAGTTTACTCTTATTTTACAAAGCAAAATATCATTGTTCTTTTTTAAACTTTTTCATAAATAAGTATATTATCAAATTGTTTAGTCAATTTATATTCATCACTAGAAGCTAAGGTTTTATTTAACATTATAGTATTAGGAATAATTAACATATCAAAATTATATTTTTTAAGCAAAGATTTGGTTCCTTTTCCTTGAAGCTCAAAAGTATCTGCTAAAGTATATTTAGAATACATATCAGCCCGGCCATCAATAAAAACTTTAATGTTATTGTATATTAAATATCCACCATAGTCATAATAATTGAATAACTTTTGAGGCTTTTCTTTTTTTATATAGGCAATAGCATCATCAGGAATCATTTTATACTGGTAGCTATTTATTAATTTAAACGAAGAAATAAAAGCCATTAACATAATAAAAATGATAAACATTATATATAATATTTTATTAAATTCAAATTTATATTCATTTATAAAGTTAAAAATAGCAAAAGTAGCCACAATATATAAAAATGGAATAAATTTTAAACTTTTAATACCTAGTATTAAAAATAAAATTAATAAAACCAAATGAATTAATTCTACTTTCTTTTTAGTTAGAAAAATTACCGCTATCACAAAAATTATTAAAATGGCTCCGCCTAAATTATTAAAATCATCTAAGCTTGGACTTTGCCACTCTAAAATATTTGATATCATAACATTATCCTGCATATTAATATATGGATATAAAAGCATTTTAAAGCCATGTGGGTTTATTAATAAAGATAAAATGCATAAAACAAAAACTATTAAATATCTTTTAATTTGAATTTGACTAATTTTTTTAACTTCAAATTTACCAAAGCTAAAAGAAAATAAGCCACATACCATAAAGACCAAAGTTAAAATATACGGTAAATTAGATGAACCACCGTGAAAATTAACCCATAATATACTAACTAGTGGTAAAAAATAAATCTTTTTACTATTTATATGATAATAATTATCATATAAAAGATAAAGACAAATAGTAAATAAAACATAACTAATTAAATGCGGTCTAGGAAGAATAAATGCGGAAAAAGTAATAAGTCCAATAACGGCCCAAAATAAAGTAAATATTTTATTTTTTGATAAATTATGCTTGTTACATTTAAATAAAATAAAAATTAATAAAAAATAAAAAGTTAAAACAAACATAAAAGCGCCAAATTTATTAAAAATTATTTGATATATATATAGTACAACTTCACTTAACCATTCATGACTCATCCAATATAAATGATTTTCTATACCAAACCAAGAAAAAACATCATAATATGGTAATTGTAAATTATTAACTATATATTCACCAACCTTAATATGCCAGTAATAGTCATTACCAAAGCCAAAGTTAAAAACGGCTAAAAGTAAAATACCGCTAAAAATTAAAAATAGTTTATAATTATTTTTCATCATACCACCATCATAATAATATCATATAATTACTATTTTTTCTATTTAAATTGTATTAATTTTTATAGCTAATATAGTTTAACACAACTTGGAACAAAAAAAGAGAAAAGGTAAAATCTTTTCTCTCTTAATATCATATTTGAGGGCCTAGTCGGATTTGAACCAACGATCAGGGAGTTGCAGTCCCACGCCTTACCACTTGGCTATAGACCCAAATAAGACAATATAATTTTATTATATTTTTTATTATTTGTCAATTACTATTTACTATATTATATGATTTTAACAAAAAAAGTAAACACTTTTTCATGTTTACTTTTATTTACGAAGTTTAGCAGATGTTTCTTTTTCTACTTTTGTAATAATATTTTCAAATACTTTTATAACTTCTTCTTCTGTTAAAGTTCTACTAGAATCTTGGAAAGTTAATGAATAAGCAATTGATTTTTCATTTTCTTTAACATTTTCGCCAGTGTAAACATCAAATACACTTATATCAGTAAGTAAGCGACCACCAGCTCTTTTAATAACTGTTTCTATTTCTTTAGATGGTACATCTTTATCCATTACAAAAGCTAAATCTTTAACAATTTCAGGATATTTTGGTGCTTCTTTAAATTTAATAGGTTTTACTTTAGCCATTAAAGCATTTAAAGAAAGTTCCGCAACATATATATCATCTTTATTTACTAAAGGATGAACTTTACCAATAATACCAATTT
>CALVIK010000035.1 GCA_944329545.1 uncultured Bacilli bacterium | reverse complement strand
TGAAATTAAAAGCTACTGATGGTAAATATCGTATGACAGATGTTGTTGATATTGAAGGAATGTTTAGATTAATTGAATCTATTCCTAGTAAAAATGCTGAGCCAATAAAACAGTGGCTTGCTAAATTAGGCAAAGAAAGAATAGATGAAGTATTCGATCCATCGCTTGCTGTCCAAAGGTCGATTGACTTATACCGGGCTAAAGGTTATGATGAAGTGTGGATTACTAGAAGAGTTAAAGGTATTCAAGATAGAAGAGAACTTACGGATGTTTGGAAAGATAGTGGAATAATTGAACCCAAAGAATATGCTATTTTAACTAATGAAATATATAAAGAATGGTCTAATATGACGGCTAAAGAATATAAAGAGTTTAAAGGACTTAGAAAAGAATCACTTAGGGATAATATGAGTAGAATAGAAGTAATATTAGCTGACTTAGGAGAAGAAGCAACAAAAGAGCTTGCCAAAGAGCACAAACCTTTCGGTTTAAAACAAAATAAACAAATAGCCAAAATGGGTGGTAATACTGCTAAAGTTGCTAGAGCAGATTTAGAAAAGAAATTAGGTAAATCAGTAATTACAAATGAAAATAGATTAAACTATAAGTATATCGATGGTAAAGAAAAAATAGAAAGTAAAAACTAATATATAAGATATCATAAAAATTTAAAACTTTTGTGTGTTTATGTTTTAACCCCTTCTTTAAATAAAAGTTTTAAATTCCAAAGTGATTGGCCGTATAATAATTCACAAACATATTTGTTGCAAACACTTTTATCCGATATTCAAAATGATAAAAACAAAGAATTTAAAGAAACAACTAAAAATTATGTTTTCACAACAGCTGTGAATTATCCTAATAATACTGATTTAGTAAAACAGCGGATATATTTTGATAAAGAATTAAAACCAGAAAAAGTAGAAGTTTTAGATAATAACAATAATATTTTAATTAAAATGACTTTTACCAAAGTAGATTTAGACGCCAAATTTGCTAAAAACCATTTTGCTTTAGATGATAATATGGAAACGGCGAAAACTGAAGATACTACTGCTCCTGTAAGTAAAATAGATGGTGAAATTTATCCGATGTATATTCCGACAGGCACCACTTTATCTAGTAGAGAAACAGTTGAAATGGATAATGGTGAACGCATTATCATGACTTATGAAGGTGATAGCCCATTTATGGTAATTGAACAAACTGCTAGCGTAGCTGATGAACATTCTGTAATGTCCGTTTATGGTGAACCTTTACAAATGGCTACTGGTGTAGCTAGCGTTTCTGATAACATGATTTCTTGGGTTTCTAACGGAATTGAATATTATGTTCTATCTGATAATTTAAGCACTTCAGAGTTAATGACCGTTGCTAGTTCTGTTTCGACCATTCCTGTTAGCAAATAAAGTTAAAATGAAAAATCCCATATCGGGGATTTTTTAAAGTTTTAAAAATTAATTTTTTTAAAATTATTTTCTAATGATTTTTAAAGTCTTCCCATTAATCATTTGAAAAGCATTATTAATTATGTTATAATACTGTTTGGTGATTGAAATGGCAAGCAAAAAGAAAACAAATAATTCTAAAGAAGTAGTAAAGAAAAACATAAATAAAACTTCAAAATCAAATACTAAAAAAAATATTAAACAAAGTGCTGAAGCGAAAAATGCAGAAAAACAAATTGCTAAAATCGCTTCTAATACTGAAATTATTAAATTAATTAAAATAGTTGCTATAGTTACAGCGGTTATGGTTGTATTTTATTTAATAACTTTAGTAGCCACAGATAAGGCTGAAAAAGTCAATCAAGAGGCGGCCGAAAGTGCTGAAGAAGATGTGCAAACAGAAATTCAATATGATTATATTATGATAGGAACTATGTTAAACAAAACCGGCACTTACTATGTTTTACTGGAAGAAGATGGTGATAATCGTTTAAGTGAATACGATACCCTTATTCAAACAGCAAGCGTCAATGAAGATGCTCCTACTATATATAAAGCAAACTTAACTGATTCTTTTAATAAAGGTTATTTATCAAAAGAAGCAGCATATGATGTTGATAATATTGAAGACTTTCGTGTAACCGGGACAACTTTAGTAAGAGTTGTTGACGGTAGTATTGATGAAGTTTTTGATACATATGATACAATCAAAAATAAATTAACAGAATTGTCAAAATAAGATACATATCGTATCTTTTTTTAAAAGACGCTTCACAATAAATAATATCCATGGTATACTTTTAATAAAGGAAGGTTTAAAATGCGCAAAGAAGAAAAAACAAAAGCCAAGTTAGAAAAGTTAGAACAAACAATCGGAGTGTTGTCAGAAAAACCTAAAGAGGAAAAAACTAAGAAAGTCCCTACTTTTTTTACAAGCGAGGTTTTAGGACTCTTGATAATTACCATGATAGTTAGTTTATTAATGGGGGGCATTATCACTTATAAATTTATCATTAATAGTAGTGAATTTGTCGATAAAGAACTACAAGGATTTATTCGTAATTATGAGTATATAATTGATAATTATTATGATGAAATAAATAAAGAAGAACTTTTAGATGCCGCTTTAGAAGGAATGCTTAATCATTTGGATAAAAATTCTATCTACTTAGAAGAAGAAAGTTCTGATAATTTTAACAAACAACTTAACGGTAGCTATGAAGGCTTTGGAATTGAGATATATAATGATGAAGACGGTAATATCGTTATAGCTAATGTTTATGATAAAACTTCGGCTGCTCAAGCGGGCTTAAAAGCAGGGGACATTTTAGTTAAATTTAAAGATCAAGATTTAAAAAATGTTTCCACAACCGATTTTGTTAATATGGTGGAAAAAACTGGTAGCAAAGAAATAGAATTAACATATAGTCGAGATGGTCAAGAAACAACTGTGACATTGCACAAACAAACAGTTACTTTAAATTCAGTGGCTTCAGAAATTATTAATAAAGATAATCGTAAAATTGGTTATATTAGAATTTCAATCTTTGCTAGTAATACTGATAAACAGTTTACTAAACACTTAGAGGAATTAGAAAAGCAAAATATAGATTCTTTAATTATCGATTTAAGAAATAATTCGGGTGGACATTTATCAGCGGTTACTAATATGATTTCGCAGTTTTTAGATTCTTCTCATGTTATTTATCAAATTAAAATAAAAGATAAGATTACTAAAACTTATTCTAATGGAAATAAAAATAAAGATTATAAAATTGCCGTTTTAGTAGATAATGCTAGTGCTTCTGCTTCCGAAATAATGACCTCGGCTTTAAAAGAACAATATAAAGCTATTGTTGTTGGCGTTAAAACATATGGTAAAGGAACGGTTCAAGAAGTTCAAGATTTACCAAATGGCGACAAATATAAATTCACTACCAAAGAATGGTTAACTTCGAATGGGAAAAAAATTCAAGGTAAAGGTATTGAACCGGATGTTAAAGTAGCTTTAGATGATGCTTATTATAGTGATCCAAGTGATACAAACGACAATCAATTACAAGCTGCCCTTAGTGAGCTTACTAAATAGAACCTTTTGGTTCTTTTCTTTTTTATCAAAAACAGGTATAATTAAGGAGGAAGTGATTTGATGAGTAAATTAAAAGTAGGACAAAAATTACAAATACAGTGCTATAAACACAATGGTCGCCCGCATCGTTGCTGGGATGAAGCTATTGTTTTAGATATTAAAAAAAATTATATTGTTTTTGGAAATGCGCATACATTAGTAATTGAAGCACATGGTAATACTTGGCGTACTAAAGAACCAGCCATTATGTATTTTTTTAAAGATAAATGGTATAACATTATTGTGCAACTAAAAAAAACAGGAGTAACATATTACTGTAATATAGCTACGCCTTTTATTATTGAAGATGATACTATAAAGTACATTGATTATGATTTAGATTTACGAATTTTTCCTACAGGTAGTTTTAAAATACTTGATAAAGGTGAATATAAATATCATAAAGGGAAAATGCATTATTCAGCTGAATTAGATAAAGTTATTAAAAGTTCTTTGTCCGAATTAATTAACGATTATCAAAATCATGCTCCCATGTTTGAAACAAAAAGAAATTTAGCGTATGGTAAACAATATAATGAAATAAAAAAAGGTAGTCATTTATTATAAAATGGCGCATATATTATTAAAGAAAGATAAATTCAAAAAAAATTTCAAAAAAAGTGTTGACTTAAAGAAATTTATCTGGTATATTAGACGAGTAATTTGAGAGAAAACCCTTTTTTGTAAAGCAAAAAAGCAAAAAATGACAAAATTTCAAAAAAAGTGTTGACTTTCTAAATTATAAGTGATATATTAATGTTACTGCATCTGAGAAAAGCAGTAAGAATGATCTTTGAAAACTGAGCAAAATGTCAATTCATAATTAGTTAGGACAACAATTCAAATAAAAGATTATTTTTTTTTGGAGAGTTTGATCCTGGCTCAGGATGAACGCTGGCGGCATGCCTAAGACATGCAAGTCGAACGAAGCGGCCCATTGAAGATAGCGTGCTTGCACAAAATCTGATTTGGAATTTCCGCTTAGTGGCAGACGGGTGAGTAACACGTGAGTAACCTACCTCAGAGACTGGGATAACTATTGGAAACGATAGCTAATACCGGATGATTCACATTTAGATAACTAAAAGTGCTAAAAGGAGCTTCGGCTTCACTTTGAGATGGGCTTGCGGTGTATTAGCTTGTTGGTGGGGTAATGGCCTACCAAGGCAACGATGCATATCCGAGCTGAGAGGCTGATCGGGCACATTGGAACTGAGACACGGTCCAAACTCCTACGGGAGGCAGCAGTTAGGAATATTCGTCAATGGGGGAAACCCTGAACGAGCAATGCCGCGT